>NZ_CP180555.1:2265536-2589184 GCF_047778115.1 Neptuniibacter sp. QD48_55
GTTACTCTGCTGAAGCTGAGCAGTCCGAGTAAAGCTACAAACTAGAAAGAAAGATAGATAAAAAAAGAGCCTGATAAATCAGGCTCTTTTTGTAGAAGGAGAAAAGAGAAGCTTACGCTTGCTCTTCTTTGTGAAGATGTACATCCATCTGAGGGAAAGGAATGCTGATACCTTCCTCGTCAAAACGTAGTTTCACAGTTTCAGTTGTATCCCATAGCACTGCCCAGTAATCAGCAGATTTGACCCAAGGGCGAACAACAAAATTCACACTGCTATCAGCTAGCTCAGATACAGCAACAACTGGTGCAGGATCTTTCAAAATACGCTCATCTGCAGCGATGATCTCGTTCAGGATCTCTTTCGCTTTACGCAGATCATCGTCATAACCAATACCAAACACCATATCTACACGACGCGTATCGCGAGCAGAGTAGTTTGTGATTACACCGCTGTAAATTGAACCGTTAGGAATGATTACTTCGCGGTTATCGCCAGTACGCATGATTGTGTTGAAGATCTGAATATGCTCAACAACACCTGCAACACCCGCCGCTTCTACGAAGTCGCCTTCACGGAATGGTTTGAAGATGACAAGCATTACGCCAGCCGCAAAGTTCTTCAGGGAATCCTGTAGAGATAGACCGATCGCTAGACCAGCAGCACCTAATAGTGCGATTAGCGATGTTGTATCAACGCCTAACTGGTTTAGAGAGGCAACAATTACGATCAGTAGTAACGCTACATTCGCAATTGAGGAGACAAAGTTTACCAACATGTCTTCAACTTTGGCTTTGCGTAGTACGCGCTCAAGCAGTTTGGTTACCTGCTTTACGACCCAACGACCAATGAAGAAAATAGCCAGTGCAAGCGCAATATCCACAATCCATGGAAATACGTAAGCATCAAAGAAGTTATCCATTAAGGTTCCCCTGAGAAAGATCTTAAAAAAAGTGAACGAATTTAATCAAAACGAATCTGAACAACAGCCAAACAGGCTGCTGAGGCTGTCTCGCTTCCGGGTATTCTGCACCATTTATTCTAAATTAGAAAAATGAAATCAGAATAACTCCAAAAACAACCTGTTAAGCAACCAGTTTAATCCGTACAATATGCCAAATTCTAGCGTTCAAACAAATGTATCAATGAAAAAGTTACTACTGACTTCTCTTCTACTATTTTCTGTATCTGCTCAAGCGGAAAAAGGTCATATTGCAGACGATGCAATGGTCTACGTTCATAACGGCCCAAGTAATGAGTATCGAATCATTACTCGTATCAAAAGTGGCTCCCCTGTCACTATCTTAAAACGAGACCCTAAGACTAAATACGCTCAGATCCGCATGCCTCAAGGCCGTATTGGTTGGGTAGAACCTTCTGCGGTTGATTCTGGCGATAGTATGTCAGTGCGCTTGCCTAAGCTTCAAAGCAGCTTAGAGAAAAGCCAAACAACCGTGACAGAGCAAGCTCAACAGATCGAAACGCTTCAGCAAGAATCTGCTGCGCTAAAGAAAGACAATCAAACGCTGACTGCAGAAGTTGAACAGTTAAAAGCATCCATTAAAGATCTGAACTTTAAGATCGAATCAAGCGATGAGAGCAATCTGATGCGCTGGTTTACACACGGCGGCCTAGTAGCGCTAGGTGGTGTATTCCTAGGCTTGATCCTTCCTTACTTCCCTAAACGTAAAAAGCGTAAGGATGAGTGGTTCTGATCACTTCAGCTTATACACAAAAAAACCGGAGTTAGAACTCCGGTTTTTTATTGTTTAAAAAGGACTTCAATCAATAAAAAAATCTAAATTTATCGATCATTCCCCTTGACATTAATTACAGCCCTGTAACTTTACACGCAATAGCTGATTGGCCACTCAAAAACAACTTTTCCCATAGAAATAAGGCTAAAAACTCTTTTAAATCATACAGATAAACCATTGGCTATTTTTTAACCAATCCGTTAATCGCAAGGTTTTATCTACCTTTAACGAAGTTCGATAAGAGTTGTTTACAAGGTTATCCACAAAGATTGGGGACAAACCTTCCATCCCCCGAAATCACGCCTTTTCAGCTAAATTTGTGCAGCGCAAAATAGTATTCACAACATATATTAATCACCTTAAAGTCCTACAAAAAACCATACCTTCTCTCGTATAGCATTCTTTAAGATGTTCCATAAAAAGAACCAATCGATTAGATAAACATATCTAATTGGGATCAATCAGCCGCCTCTGTTTCAATTAACACATCACTTAAACGGAGGAAGACAGATGAAACGTATTACTATTTTTGGTCGTGAAGGTTGTGGTTTTTGTTCCCGCGCAAAACAGATTTGTGAAATCAAACAGCTTGATTACCGTTATATCGATATACACCAGGAAGGTATTAGCAAAGCAGATCTTGAGCAAACAGTGGGCAAACCAGTGACTACCGTTCCTCAAGTATTCTGCGGCCAAGAACATATTGGTGGTTTCACTGAACTAGAAGCTTATTTAAACGCACAGGGGGTTTAAATTACTCCCTGATGCCCATATAACTGTTTAGATAGCAGGCTAGGACTAAGATTTTTTCCATATTAGCCGCTAAATAATGATAAGCCTGTTTATTGAGTTATACTGCTAGACAGTTGTACTGGTCTTTCACCAGTTAGGAGTGAGTTATGATGACATTTGCTACATTGGTTGCCATCGCAGCAGGCGTAGTTTTCTTGTATTCCTTAGGAAACAGCACGCCACGTGTACAACCTATTCGTATTGAGAATGAGCAACACCCACAGCATCCAGCGCGTCGTCGCCGTTAATCCATTACCGCTGTGATATAGATAAGAGCCTGACTTGGGTACAACACCTGATCAGGCTTTATTTTTATCTACCGCCCCATAACCTCACAGCTAAACCACCCGATCTTTCCGTTTTCCGCTCTGTAGAAGCAAATAAGGCCGCTTTAGTCGCATATAGGTGCAAGGTTTTACGTGCTCGGGTAATCCCCGTATACAAAAGCTCTCGCGTCAGCAAAGGACTGTCGTCCGGCGGTAAAATAAACGCGACCGTATCAAACTCAGAACCTTGGCTTTTATGTACAGTCATCGCAAACACAGTCTGATGCTCAGGCAAGCGACTTGGCAGCACACTACGTAGCTCGCCATCCAATTCAAACCACACTTTGAGCTTTCCGCTATCATCGGCAAGCACAATCCCGATATCACCATTAAACAATTTCAGTGCAGGATCGTTGCGGGTGATCATAATCGGTCGTCCAGCAAACCAAGTATCAGAGCCTTTGATATAGCCCCTGCTGCGCAGTTCTTTTTGAATACGTTCATTCAGACCGGCAACGCCATAGACTCCTTCACGCCGCGCGCACAGCAGCTGAAATTCACCTAATCGATCCAATAAGTATTTGGGTGAAGCCTCAGGATTAACATGACTAAACAGTTCACTGTAGAAAGCAACAACCAGATTAATCATCTCTTCGTAACTGTCACGAGACAGGTAATGATTATTAAGATCTTCAAACCCCTTAGCCATCACCCTCTTAACATGCTCAACGCTTCCAGAGTTAACGGCTTTCGCCATATAACCGATGCCACTTTTATCATCAAAGCGATAGCTTTTACGTAGAAGCGCCAAACAATCTGAAAAAGCTTGAACTGAGCCGGACGATTGGGCCTGAGGAAATGCACCTAACTGGGTTAATACCCGTTGTTGATTAGCACTGTAATCTAATTCTCCCGGCCAACTACAGATATCGCCTAGAACATTTCCGGCTTCTACCGACGCTAGCTGGTCCCTATCCCCAAGCAATATTAGTCGTGCGTGATCAGGCAAGGCATCCAATAGACGCGCCATCATAGGTAGATCAACCATCGATGCCTCATCCAACACCAACAGATCTAAGTGCAACGGGTTATCCCCATGGTGACGAAAACCTATCTGATTCGGAATCACACCCAATAAACGATGAAGTGTACTGGCTTCCGTAGGCACCAGATCAGCAAGTTCAGAAGGTAATGCTAATTTCTGTTTTGCCGAGTTAATCGATTCGGCTAGACGCGCTGCGGCCTTACCCGTAGGGGCAGCCAAGCGGATATTGATATCTAAGCCCTTAGCCTGCATTTGCTGGATATACAGAACCAACAGTTTAATAACCGTTGTAGTTTTACCTGTACCCGGACCACCGCTAATTACCGAGAAGCGTTTTTGAATCGCGACCGCTGCAGCCACCTTCTGCCAATCGATCTCTTCGCTTTGTTTCGGGAAAAGTTGCGCAAGATGATCGCCCAACAAAGATAGATCCACATCAACAGGTACAGTACGTTTGCTTAACTGTTTAGCGACTTGGATCTCATATTGCCAATATCGATGAAGATAGAAACGCCCCTGATCTAAAACCAGTAGCGCACTTGCTAGCGACCCATTAGCCCCCAGCATCAACAGACGAGCATCAGGTTTTAGTGCCTTCCAATCGACAGATTCGACAAGAGTCGCTATCTCATCAGACCAATAGCCTTTTGGTGAGATCAACCTCTCTAAAGGCAGACACACGTTACCCGAGGCCAACTCAAAGCTAACCAAAGCAGCAAGTAGCGGTAATGCTGAATCATCAGGCTTTTGTTCAGCAACGAACGCTGCAAGTTGATAATCGACAGAACGAATGATCCCTTCTTGCGACCACTGCTTCAGCTGGGGTAGGTATGCATTAGACATCAACAACCTCCCCGGCAAACATTAGATCCAACTTCTCAATCAATTCGATATCCGGTTTATCATGGAACACCCCATTGGAGCTTTCACCGTCCATCCCACGGAGGAACAAGTAATAAACACCCCCAAAATGCCGTTCATAATCGTAATCAGGTATACGTTGCTCCAGTAATCGATGCACCGCGAGGGTGTAGAGCAGATATTGCAGATCGTAGCGATGATCAATCATCGATTCTTGTATCGCCTCTTGGGTGTAACAGGAAGCCTCATAACCTAGGTGGTTAGATTTGTAATCCAAGACATAGTACTGCTCGCCATCTCGGAAGAGCAGATCAATAAAACCTTTTAACAGCCCTCTTAAAGGCTCAAAAGCAAGCGGTTTAGCCTTAGCCGCTAGAGGATCGTAACGACGAATCAAGGACTCTAAACGCCCTACCGTGATGTGTTCTGCACTCAGCATAAACTCCATCTCCACCAGCCGGTCTTCATCGTTGATCTGGTTTAAGCGCAGTCCTTGTCCATTAAGATCCGTTGCCAGAACATCTTCTATCAGCTTTTCGATCACAAGCTGCCAACGCTCTTCGTAACCTGCTACCTGTAGCTGATCTTGAAGTTGATTGCGGTACTCATCCGATTCCTGCATGACCTGCTGATAACGCGCGAAGCTGATCTCTTCAAAGACGCTATGCAAGAAGGTGCCGGCATTCGCACCTCTTGGGAAGGTAAAGATATTATCTTCATCAGGTATAACTTCTTCGACCTGTTCCTGCCCTTCTGCAGCTACTTCCAGATCCAACCCTGGAAGTTCAGGTATATGACTAGCCTGATGTTTACTCAGTGCAGAATAACTACTGACACGCCAATCGCGATCAATTTTACGCTCAAAATTTCGTGCTTCTAGCTGAGCAGTTTGCTCTTTCTCAACGGCAAATAGATCTTTCTGAGAGCCATAATTTGGCGGCGCTAAGACTTGGATAGCAGTATGCTGCTCGAGTGTCTGAAGGGCTTCATCTAGCTCGATCCCTGATTGCAGGAGAAGATAACCCAAAGCGCTATCAATTAAGCGGGACTTTTTACTATTACCGATCTTGATATGACTGATACCGATATAGCAGCTATAAACCGCGCGGGTTAGAGCCACATATAGTAGACGTAGCTCCTCAGCCAATCGTTCTTTATCCGCTTCTTCCAACGCTTCCGGTTCAGCTTTAAGATCTAAAACGGCTTCGCCTGATTCATCATGATAAAAAGCACTTTTCTGCTCTTTAAAACGGCAAGCAAAAGGCAAGAAGACGACTGGATATTCCAAACCCTTAGATTTATGCACGGTCACAATAGTTACCAGATTTCGCTCGCTTTCTAAGCGTAAAATCTGCTCGTCACCACCACCTGAAGGCTGTGAAATCTGCTCGTTAAACCAACGGATCAATCCAGCGATACCTTCTCTTTCAGCGCTAGCTTGTTGCAGAAGTTCTGCCAGATGCAGCATGTTTGTTAAGCGACGCTCACCGGATACCTGCTCAAGCGTCATCGCAGCTAGATTACGCTGATGAATCAGTCGGCTTAACATAGGCAGCACACCTAAGCGCAGCCATATTTCACGATAATCACTAAACTCAGTGATCACCTTCTCCCAACCTAATTCATCATGATTCAGTCGATCAAGATCATGCATATCGAGCTGCATAAACTCTGTTGCCAATGCAGCTTTCAGTGCTCGATCATTCAGCGGATTTTCAATTGCCGTTAACAGCAAAGAGAGTTCGATAGCTTCTTGAGATTTAAAAACAGAATCTTTGTTACTCAAGTAAACACAAGGGTGCTCATAGACAGCTAAAGCCCTGCGAATCTCTTCTGCTTCAAAGCGGTCTCGAACCAGCACGGCGATATCAGAGCCTTGTAATTTCCGATCACCGATCAGCGTATCACCAGACAATAAGCGGTCTATTTCAGAAGCCGTAGCTTGAGCATAAGTCGCTAAGTATTGCGCATTATTTAGCGGCTCATCACTTTCTTGATGCCATAAGGTTAAAGCGGGAGGCTCAACGTTTTGAATCTTTAAGCGTTTACCACCTTTATCCGCTGCTTTAACGGGGATAAATGGAATATCGTCATCGTAGATAAAAGCAGAATCAGCCGATTGGAAAAGATGATTTACCCCTTCAACCATCGGCGTGGTCGACCGCCAGTTTGTTTCTAAGGTAAAGGTCTGCGGTACTTGGCGACGGGCCTGAATATAAGTAAAGATGTCGGCGCCACGGAAGGCATAGATCGCCTGTTTCGGGTCACCAATCATGATCAAGGCATGTCGATTTACATCTTTGTACAGCGTTGAAAAGATGCCGTACTGCAGTGGGTCTGTATCTTGGAACTCATCAATCATTGCGACCGGAAACTGTTCACAAATAGCACCGGCCAAGCTTTCACCACTGTTGCTGTACAAGGCTTGATGAAGGTCGATCAGCAAGTCATCAAAGGTCTGCACCTGATACTGTTTTTTAGCTCGGGCTAAACGCTGTCGAACCTCTTTCAATGCACGACTTAGCAGTATCTCTTTAACCGGAACCGCTCCCTCTAACAAGGTTTCTAACTGCTCAAACAAATGATGCTGAGGGTATTCTGCACCTTCTGGCGTTTTCTCCCGCAATACCGATGAGGTGAATTTCTGAAGTGTTGTAACTAGCTTTTTATTCGGCTCCAGTTGTTCTGATGCCGCATAATCATCGATCTGGGCAATCCATTTCGGTAGATTTGCTTTAGTATAACTGCGCTTGTTTACCCCTGAGCTTTGAACCAGCGCAACCAGATCATCTTCATTCTGTAGCCATGCTTGCTTGAACTCATTCAGCGCTTCTAACCTTGCCTCATAAGCCCCAGCCAGATCTTGATCAGACAAGTCTGGCGTTACCCGAACACTGCGGCTCAATAAACCGCGTATTTCCATCATCAGTGATTCAGGGCTAGACCAATACTGCATCACCAAACTACTAAGCGGTCCTGATAATGGATAGATGGTATTGCGCCAGAAATCGATCGCAGCACTTCGAATCAGGCTCTGATCGTCTTGGGTCAGTTCACTCTCAAATAACGAACCGCTTTCAAACGCATGCTGTTTTAGCATCCGCTGACAGAAACCATGGATGGTAAAAATCGCCGCTTCATCCATCTGCCGAATTGCTTGTTCTAGCAGTTTGATCGCCTGTTCATGATCCGCTGTATTTTGCTTTAGCTGATCTAAAAACGGATCACTGACATCTGGTAACAGAAAAGCATTTCGCGCATCGACAATTCGACTGCGGATACGATCTCGCAGCTCTTCAGTCGCGGCCTCAGTAAAGGTCACAACCAAAATCTGATCAGGCCCTAGCGGCTTATCACTGATATCCCCTTGCCCTAACAACAAACGCAAATAGAGAGCGGTAATCGTATAAGTCTTACCTGTACCAGCACTGGCTTCTATGAGCTGCTGCCCTTTCAGAGGAAAAGTAAACGGCTCTAGCGGAAGTACACTAGTCATCTTTCCCCTCCTCTACATAGGCTAGCAGCGGCTCGTACACTGCTTCTGCCAAAGGAATAAATTGCTCGGTGTATTGATTAAATTCGGGAAATGCCCGACGCGCATAAGGGTCGTCTAGAATTCCGATGCTAAAACTGTCGCCGTAGAAACGTTTCTCTAAGCTCTGCAAAGCCTTATCAGGATCTTTAGCCCGTTGCGCAAAATAATCATGAGCCAATGAAGCATCAAACGCTTGTGGCATCGTCATCCCCTGCTGATAAAAAGCCACCAGCTCAGTTAACAAGCGACGCGCTTCTGTAGATTCAACTTGGCGGTAGAACGCCTTACCAGACAAACCGCGATAGATCGTGTTTTTGCGCGCGCCCAGTGCACACAGAACAAGATGCTCAACCCAAGTAGATAAGCGATCCCTCGCATTAACTTGCGCCGGTCTATACCGTAACAGATGATCCGGGTAGCAATGGTCTATCCAGCCTTGCAAACGTACACCATCCAGATCCAAATTAACTTCAAATCGCTCAGGGGTACCTTCACATAACGGCCTTATTTTCTCGGCAAGCTCTTCGCAGTCATGACGTATTTTCTGCAGTGTTAACTCGCCCGCCTGAGCGACCGGTAGAATCCCCTCAGCTAATACAGTTTGATCCAGTTGATCTAACGATTGCCCTGCCAACACCGTATCCAGATAACGCTGCTTGATCAGATAAGATTCCAAGTTATCCAGCGCGAACGGCTCTTCGTCCTGCGCTTCGATCTCGCTCTGACTGAAATACACTTTCAACCGCTGATTAAAGAAGCTACGGCACGGGCTCTTCAAAAAGCGAATAAGATCAGAGAGTTCTAATTCGGCTAGCGTTTCGTTTTCCAACGGCTGATTGATAAATTTCAGCAGAGGCTTAGTATCAGCCCCAGCAGCGGGTAACCATTGAGCGGCATAACTAAACAACTGCGAGTGCTCAGCAAAGTACTGCGGGCTAAAAGCAACTAACGGGTGCTGTTGGATCAACGACTGCCGCAGTTTTTGCCCACTATCGGTATACGGCAGGCTGGAATCGGCAGCATAGGTATAACCTTGTTCAATATAATCGAGTAGTTCACTGACCAAGACCGAAGGTATTTTAGGGTTGTTATCGCGAATAGAGCGTCCGACAAAACTGATATAAAGCTGCTCTTGAGCCGAAAGCATCGCCTCCAAGAATAGATAACGGTCATCGTCTCTACGGGAACGATCGCCTCTGCGCGGATAGTCGGTCATCAAATCAAAACCAACTGGAGGGATACTCCGCGGGTACGCGCCATCATTCATGCCAAGCAGACAAACCACCTTAAACGGGATCGAACGCATCGGCATTAAGGTACAGAAGTTAACCGCACCAATCATAAAGCGTTGGGATGAGCGCTGCTGGTTCATCCCATTCAACAGATAATCGGTGATCACCAAAGAGGATAACGGCTGATTAAATTCAGCATCTGATAGCTGTTCTTGCAGATTTTGTAGCGTCCGGCGAATTGAGTTCAAAGCGATCTCATCTTGCTCATCGGCAAGATAAAACGCTTCCAACAATTGGTTAATGACCGCAACCCATTCATCTAAACAGAGCGACTGGCTGAAGTAGGTTTTCGCTTTTTCCAACAGATCAATAAAATCAGCGAGCTTGCCGAGTAGCTCAGCTTCGAGCCCCTCCACTTCTGTGTATGGCGCTATCTCTTGCCAATACGACGTTTGTTCACCTAATGCGTAACCCGCAAGCATACGGCGCAAACCAAAGCGCCAGCTATTTTGCTCAAATAGCGGTAGTTCCCAGACACTGCGTTGTTCAGCATCCAGACCCCAGCGTATATTAACTTGATCAACCCAGTAACGAAGACGTAGGAAGCTATCATCATCCAAACCAAATCGACGCAAGATCGCAGGTACTTCGAGTAACTCTAAAACATCAGATACGGTAAAGCGGCTGCTATTTAGCTTCAGTACTTTTTCAAAGCTAAGTAATAGAGGATTCTCCTGACGATTACTGCGATCCGATATAGAAAATGGAATATAACGCTCAGAAGGTGCATTGGAGAATACCGCCTCGATATAAGGCGCGTAAGCCGCTACATCCGGCATCATCACAATAATATCGCGAGGTTTGAGTTCTGGATCTTCCTCAAATTTAGCTAACAGCTGATCATGTAAAACCTCGATTTCGCGCAGCGGGCTATGGCAGCTATGCAACACTATCGAGCGGTCTTGCTCATCAACGCTATGTTTTGTTTCGCTATGACTTGGATCTTCAGGGAATGAGGTCGGATTATCTAAATCCAAAATGTCCTGCTGGATGCTGTTCAACAAGCAGTGCCTTTCCGGTTCAGCAAAAGCATCGATCTCTTCAACGGCGTTATCTTGCAGCTGATAGATATAATCACGCCCCAGTTTGCCCATAGACGCCAAAAGCGGGTTACCTTGGGCATACTCACTCATCTCTAGCTCGGGCTTGCCAAACCAGCGACGGTTAACTCGCGCGATCTGAGCCGCATCTAGAATGTCACCCCAATAGTAGCGACAAGGGTTCATAATCATCAGGTGCACATCAACTTGCTCACCTAAGGCTTGTAGCGCCTGGATATAATTTTGCGGAAGCGCTGAAATACCAAAGACAAACAGGCGTGGCGGTAACTGTTTCAGGTTAGCGCGTTGACGAAGCAGCTTTACAAAATCGCCAAACATATTGGCCCTATGCCAATGAGACTGCTCTAAGGACAGGGTGTAATCCGTCAATGCTCGCCACAGGACTGGCTGCCAGCTGTGACGGGCAGCAGCCAGATTTCCGCCTTGTTCCCAATCAGCAATCCAATCGGGGCGATAAACCAAATATTGGTCGAAAATATCAGCAATTTTGTTGCACAACTGATAGAGGCGGTAATCCTCTTCATCGTCTGCCAAATAGGTTTGCAGCGGGTGGAATTCAGGTTGTGTCAGCAGATCGGGTAATACCAACATCAACTTCCAAGCCATGGCTTCCTTAGTAAAGGCAGAGCGCTCGGGAACATCATCTAAAACGTTGGAAAAGCTCTTCCACAAAAACGATGCAGGTAGAGGAAAATCGATGGATGCAGCGATCCCTGACGCCTGTGCTAACTCAAGTTTAAGCCACTGCGCCATACCTGGGCTTTGCACCAGAATTTGCTCAGAGATAAAGGGGTCCGCGATTGGGTCGCGTCGAATTAATTCAACTAAGAGATCCTTAAGGACCAATATAGAGTTGGAGTGATAAACCTGAAACATCCGTGCCCTGATGCAGTAAAAATTGCTCACCAACGAGGGTTGGTAATTAGAGCTATCTACTTTACTGAACTGGACTTTTAATGTCAGTTACTAATTATTGTGGAATGCTGAGATTAACTTGAATAAATAGGGTAACGGAAGAGCCATCAGCCTCTGCTTTTAGAACAGCCCTCCGCGACTGTTTGGAGAAAAGCTCTCAGCCGCTGCTTTGAGGGTTATCTTCTTCAGCTGGTGCGGGCAAACTTGCAAAGCCTTCTTCCTCGGACCAATAGTCTCGGCCCTGCTCTACTCGAACAACCCCTTTAAAGCGTTGTTTCAAATAGTCGACCGCTTCTGGCAAGGTGTCCAAATCACACAAAATTACGCCACCACGATCATTATCTGTAGAAAAAAGAAAACTCTTCATACTGCCTCCAAGTTACGGAGGCAGATGATTACATAGAGAAGCGGTTGTGAAAAGCTAAACTGTGACAATACAGTTTTTACCCTGCTCTTTTGCTTTATAAAGCGCATTATCTGCACGCTGCATCAAGCTCTGTACACTATCACCCACGGTATAAGCGGTAACGCCCGTACTAACGCTACAACGAATGGTTTCACCATCCGGTAAGATAAACTGATAGTTCTGTAAACTCTCACGTACCCTTTCAGCCACCGTTTCAGCGCCATCAACATCGGTCGAAGGCAGTAAGATCGCAAACTCTTCACCACCATAGCGATAACCACTGTCTAAGGTTCGTAGGGAAGAGCGAACCAAAGCACCGAAGGTTTCGAGCACTTTATCGCCCATCAAATGGCCATGAGAGTCGTTGAGTTTTTTGAAATCATCCAGATCGAAAAAGCATAAAGTAAAACCATGATGGTAACGGCGGGCAGTTTCCAACGCGTTTTCCATCTGGTCATAGAAATGACGAGAATTATGAAGACCGGTTAAGCTGTCTGTGATACTCAGCTCTTTGTATATCCGCTCTCGCTCAAGCAGCTCAAACTCAGCTTTTTTACGTCCACTGATATTCTGGAAGGTTTCAATCGCACCTATTAAATCGCCATTGGAATCAACAATGCTGGAAGCTGTAAATTGCAGCCATTCACCATCGACACCACAGTCAGGGAAGAAATCTTCGGCTTCATAAGCACCCTCGATCAACTCTGAACGCTGACACTTATTCATATAGTAGTGTTTAACGTCTTCGTCTTTGCCGCCTTCAAGTATCAAATCAGCAAGGCAAGGGCGCGCAGAGGAGTAAAAAGGCCTCCACTGATCTTTAGTACCGACCATCTCTTCTCTACTAAGACCACTAATGGCTTCAAGAGCTGAGTTCCAATAAATAATCCTGTGATCTTTATCAAGTACAAAAGTTGGCAAGACAATGCGATCAAACACTTGAATAAGCATGGATTGATCTGTCATATCAACGATTGCCATGGGAGGGATACCTACTTGAGGAACTACGTTATCCTTCATAAATCTTACTGCGCCTAACCATCTTACTAATACAAACAGCCAAAGGTATGACCAATATTTTAATTGGTAATACCACTACTCTATATCCTTAAGTAACTTAAATATAGTCAACTATTCGATTTTATGAAGGAATATTAAAAAACAAATTAAAACAAGAAGCTGAATCAAAAATGGAAGCGATTGTTGGCAAAAGTTTGCTATTTTCATCTGGGAATGAGTTACTCTACTCTTTCCCAAAAACTTACGGGCTCGCACTGCTCAAATAGCTGTCCTTGCTTGAAACATAAGGTATTCCCTGGATTGATAGGAATAGCTTCGTCGCCCAATAGAGACTGGGAAGCGACAATAACACCGGTAACAAGATCATCTGAAGAAAGCTCTAGATCTACCCCCAAATTCAAACAAAGTTCTCTAAATGAAAAGCTCTGGTAAGCCAAAGGTTCAAGGTCAGTTTCGTTACCAGAATAGGCAAAAAGCAACTCGCCGTCCCAATGAATAAAATGGTGACCGCTTAATCGATTTAAGCGCCCGGCATAATCAGCGATTAAAGCTAATTTCATCTCAGCATCCGGTCGCCCTTCGCTCCATAGCTTACGCATCCGCTCCTGCAACAAGCTAAACGCTCGCTCTTGAGGGCTACAGCTTAGTGGCCACTGATCTCCCACAGGAAAGCGATCACCATCTTCGATGCCGGGTAACTCCCCTACTTGGGAAAACAAACAGGGTAAACCACGTTGCGCTCGTGAATAAGGTTGTATCTCCACGGCCTCAAGGGGTAGCTCAGGATAAAACGCTGCAGACCATACCTCAGTTTCTTCGGGATTTTCAGCAAGGTACTCTGCAAGCCCCAACGCCCTGTTATTATCCATAGCAGTGAATCGCTGCAAGTTAGATTCACATACAGTAGTGATGCCTAAAGCCTGTATTTCAGGGAGATTGGTCAATCTCACTTTAACTGGCGATGAGGTCACGATAGATAAAAATTGTGGCGACTTCATATTCCTTCCTTAGGTAGCAGCCACAGGCTCAGAATGAGAGCGGCCTATATAGAAAATAACTGCTACTGCCCAAAGGATCAAAGGTAAAACAATCCAATTCATCGCTTGCCAACCCAATACAGCCTCCATCCAACCGGCAGACATTGCGGAAACTGTCACCATACTAAATACTAAAAACTCATTAGCAGCCTGAGATTTGGCTTTCTCTGCTGGTCTATAAGTGGTGGTAACCAGTTGAGTTGCGCCGATAAACATAAAGTTCCAGCCAATTCCTAAGCACACCAATGCCGTCCAAAAATGCCATTCAGATACACCCATCAAGTTAATGCCAATGCAGGCCAACATAAATACGGCGCCGGCATACATAACAGGATTAAGGCCAAATCGTGCGATCAAACTGCCGGTAAAGAACGACGGTACAAACATCCCTAACACATGCCACTCGATAACATGAGCCGCTTGAGCAAAGGTAAAACCACAACGGGCCATGGCCAAAGGCGTTGCTGTCATCAGTAGGTTCATCACTACATAACCCACCATTGCAACAACAACGGCAACGATAAAGGTGGGTTGCCTAACAATCGTCAGTAACGGACGTGCTTTATCAGTTTCTTCAGCAACCACTTCTTTTGGAATATGAGTAAAAAACAGCAAACAAAGTGCAATAACGTAAAGGCCTAATAATCCAACAAAAGCACCAGCAAACTCGGCCTCTCCCAATAGATCCTGGCTGTAGATTGCCAACTGCGGCCCAATCACCGCAGCTACAACACCACCGGCCATAACTAAGGAGATAGCTTTACTTTTCGACTGATCATCGCAGACTTCGACTGCTGCAAAACGGTACAAAGTACCAAAGCCAATGCCTATCCCTAAAAGGAACGTACCAAACGAGAATAGAAAGAACTGCTCTCCTTGCAGGGCAAGAATGCACAATGCCGCACCCAAAATACCGATCGAATTTCCTAAGTAGAAGCCATTTTTTCGGCCTATACGACGCATGATCAGAGAGGCAGGAATCGTCGCGAGCATCAAACCAATAAACTGAGTCGCCACCGGAAAGGTCGTCATGGAAGGGCTCGCCGCGAGGTTCTGACCGATCAAAGCCACCACCGAGACTAACAGTATGTTTCCGGTGGTTAATAAGGCTTGGCAACCGGAGAGCAAGAAAACATTCAGATTCATGAATTAATACCCTTTGATGCTTGGTCACAAGTTACCGAACCAAAACGATCCCGATACTCACTTGGGTTAATACCTAAACGGCGAATAAACACTCTACGAAGATTGTCAGCGGATACTAGTCCACTCTGTTCAGCTACCCGTTGTAGATTCAATGCGCCGCTTTCTAATAACTGCCGAGCCAAACTTAAGCGACTGTTTTCGATATAAGTGGCTGGCGATTGCGCAAACTCACTTTTGAATAGACGAAACAGATGTCGCTCACTGACACAACAATGCTCTGCCAATATGGCGAGATTAAGCTCTGCATTTAGATGTTGCTCAATATAAGCAACTGCCTTGGCAACAGGCCCTGTGGTTTTTAACTGAGCTTCTAGCTGAGTGCTAAATTGAGCCTGACCACCGGGGCGCTTCATAAACACCACCAGTTCTCGCGCAACCGCCATCGCAATCTCATGACCTAAGTCCTCCTCGACAAGGGCTAAGGCCAGATCAATACCCGAGGTCACGCCTGCGGAGGTATAAAGATCGCCCTGTTTAATCCAGATCGCATCGGAGTTAACCCGCGTATCCGGGAATTCTTCGGCTAACAGGTCACAACACTGCCAGTGAGATACGGCCTCTTTATCCGCCAACAAACCTGCTTCTGCCAAGAGGAAAGCACCACTACAGACCGAGCCAATACGTCGAACAGTTTTAGCCTGCTCCTGTATCCAGTTAATCAGATCTTGATTTTGCCGCTGTAGATCTACTCCTCGCCCACCGGCAAACAATAGCGTATCTATATCCGTAGCATCGAAATAGCACTGATCAGGAACCAAGCGCATCCCAGAATTGGTCACTATAGGCTCTTGAGATAACCCAAGGATTTTAATCTGGTAGAAATCTTGGCCTAATGCCCGATTAGCCGATGCGAACACCTGCAATGGCCCGGTCACATCTAGAATTTGGCAATCAGCATAGCCAAGAACGGCGATAGTTTTCACGTAATACTCCCACGGCTATTAAACCTGTGATAGCAGTATTACGCGAAACCGAAATGTCATCAATGACACATATCCGACAATTTCAGACATGCGTCATGAAACAATGGAAAGATTAGAGAGAAAGAACGTCGATCTTCTGCGGATTAAACGTCTGCACCGCTTCTTCAGTCGGCGCATTATCTGGACGCATTGAAGTGTCACTGTTTGGATCAATGCCATGCGGGAAGCCACGCTGCAAGCCTTTAAAGTCAAACAGTTCAGTATCAGCCAAGTGTGATGGCACAACGTGCTGCAACGAGCGGAACATGGTTTCGATACGACCAGGGAAGTTCTTATCCCAAGTTTGTAGCATCTCTTTGATCACCTGACGTTGTAGGTTCTCCTGAGAACCGCACAAGTTACAAGGGATGATTGGGAAGCCACGTAGTTCAGCAAAAGCAGCGATATCTTTTTCGCGCGCATAAGCTAACGGGCGGATAACCATGTTCTTACCATCATCCGAAACCAATTTTGGCGGCATCGATTTAAGCTTACCGCCATAGAACATGTTAAGGAACAACGTCTCTAGAATATCGTCACGGTGATGACCTAGTGCGATTTTGTTAGCACCGATCTCTTCAGCGAAACCATATAGAGAACCACGGCGTAAACGCGAGCAAAGTGCACAGGTCGTTTTACCTTCAGGCACCACCTCTTTAACTACTGAATAAGTGTCACGCTCCAAGATATGGAAAGGTACGCCGATCGATTCCAAATAAGCAGGCAAAACATGCTCAGGGAAACCCGGCTGTTTCTGATCCAGATTCACCGCCACCAGCTCAAAATTGATTGGGGCACTGCGCTGCAGATTCATCAGGATATCCAGCATCGCGTAAGAATCTTTACCGCCAGAAAGGCAGACCATAACCTTATCGCCATCTTCGATCATATTGAAGTCTTCAATCGCGCGACCCATCTCACGGCGCAGACGCTTCTGCAGCTTGTTCATACGGGTTTTCTGCTTCTTCTGCTCTGCAGCAGCTTCGGCGTCAGTTAGTTGAGGATCTTCAATTGATGAGGTGTTGCTAGTAGTCATGGTCTTCAGCTCTATTTCGGAGCGCAGATTATACACTAGATGATCTTAAGAAGTCCTACACCTTGACGCTTGCTCGGCTAAGATGCGGTGATACACTAAACTGAACTTTCATCGGTAAATGGATTCTTTGGAGCAAGTAATGCTTAAGCTGATCAAAAGACTGGTTTTCTCGGCAACTCTGCTAGCGAGCAGCACCGTTTTTGCTAACCCGATTCTATCTTTTGAGATGGAGGGGGATTTTGATATTAACCACACAGAGATCAGCCAAGCTCTGGAAGAGAGCCGCTTTTATGTCATCTTCGAGCCCAATATCGGCCGCTCTTTGACACACTATAAAGATCGCTGGGGTGCTGATTACAACAAACACGGTTATGAAGAGATTCGCAGCTTAGTCTTCTGTAATCCTTGGTACGCTAACCATGTGATTAACAAAGATCCTGATATGGGCGCGCTCTGCCCTCTTTCTATCACTCTGCAACACAAAAACGATACAACCTATATCAAGTTCCTGCGCCCAAGCCAGATCAATCCAGAAAGCCCTGCTCAGGATCTTCTGATTGAACTTGAAGAGGATATCGTTAAAGCGTTGAAGTCGGTTATCGAGCAATAAACACTGATAACGCTTAAGGCTGAGTCCAGTTGATCTCTTGAGCAGTTTTTTCACCGACTAAAACCTGCTCAAGACTCTCAGGCATCTCTGCTGTGGTAGACGTCCGTGGAATTCGACCACCCATCACCTCCGCATAAGCTTGCGGCAATAAAGGCTCTAATTCAGGATCTGCATAACCATCGGGCCAGATCGGCTGGTTATTGCTGAGATCGTATTTATCGGTCGCCCCTAAGGTGTGCAGCACTTCATGTATAGTCACAAAGTTATTTTGTGCTTGATAGTCGACGCTAGCAAAACCATTCACCACACCAATCATCCCTTTCTGCAAACCTAAGGAATGCTCCAGTACTTGATGAGTCTTAGGTGAATGCAGCTTCAAATAGACTTTTATATCAGGCGTTGAGCCAGTCCAACTATCGTTCTGCCAAGCCCAATAGCGCAGCTTTAAACTCCATGAAACACTATCTAACATACTCGGGTTTTGTGGCGGTTTTGGAGGGTGCTCAGTCAAAGGGGGAGCTAGATAAACTTCGAGTGGTGTTTCAAGAGGAAGATCATAATGACGCGCTTCTCGCGCCATAAAATGCTCGATATCGTCGAAATGGCCTTCTAATAAGGCATCAACATAGAGTTGAGTATCAGCGCCTTGATCGGCATTAATCGGATAGATCACCACCCAAAGTGGCCGATCCCAATCGGTAGAGCGTAGCTGTGATAGCCAAGCATTCATCGCCACCACGATCAACGCCAGGATCAGAATAATTAACCGTAGCCAACCCCATGTACTTCGTTGCGATTTAGCCACTAATCCCACGAACGGCCACTCCCATTAATCCCTTAAATCAAGCCCACAATAATCAAATATCGGATCGCTTTTCCCAAAGTGATCATCAGTACACTAAGCCAAAAATTGGTTTTTAACCAGCCAGCAACCAAACAAAGCGGATCACCGATCAACGGAACCCAAGACATTAACAATGCTACAGGGCCATATTGAGTGAGCCATCGTTGCGCTTGTTGTTGTCTAGGTGATGATAGTGCGCGTAGAGGGTAGTAATGGGCAATTCCCCAACCCATTAAGAAAGTCACAATACCGCCTAAGGCATTGCCCGCGGTCACTGCAGCCCAAAGGCTCCAAGGATCATGAACACCTTGAGAGAGTTGCCAAGCCAGTAGAACTTCGGAACCGCCAGGTAACAACGTAGCCGATATAAAACCGCTGATGAATAAAGCTGAGAGACTCAGATCTTCACTCACGCGGATTCCAGCCCAGCCTTAATACAACGAAGAACCCCAACTTCATAGACACCAGCCAAGGCTTCATGCACAGGTTTTAACGCTTGGCCAAACTCCTGCTGACACTCCAGCATCACCTGCTCGATATGGCTGAATTCTTTCTCAGGAAGATCGACCACATCCTGAACCGCCAATTCTCCTTTTTGGATCGCTTGAGCTAAGTGACCGTAGATCGCATTAACCGATAGATGCTGCTGTCTCGAAACCTGATCAACCGTCATGCCACTGCGATACAGCACAACCGATTCCATTGCCTGAGTCGCGACATTATCGGCTTTGTGCTGATCCTCGAACTCTTCAATCGCCTGAATAAAGTCAGCACCGTAAAGGTCCAGTTTGCGTTCGCCCACACCGTTCAAGCGTTTGAACTGATCTGAGGTTTGCGGGCGATACATCACCATTTCCATCAGCGTTGCATCGTGGAAGATCACATAAGGCGGTACATCCTGCTCATCAGACAAGCGTTTACGCACCGCTTTAAGCTCATTCCATAGCGCATAATCTTCAGCTTCCAGCTGGCTCTGCGGTACTTGGTTTTTACGGTAAGGTGTATGCTGACGCTGGTCTTTACGCAGTTGGATTTTGGTTTCGCCGCGTAAAAGCGGACGGCACTTATCGGTTAAGTGCAAAACACCATGCTGATCGACATTCACACCCAACAATCCACGAGCCACCAGCTGACGGAAAACAGAGCGCCACTGGTTCTTATCCAGTTCTTTGCCTATGCCCCAAGTAGAAAGCTTTTCATGGGCGAAGTTTTTGGTTTTCTCATTCGATTTCCCCATCAGGATATCGACCACATGATTCACACCAAAACTCTGCCCAGAACGGTAAACCGCCGATAAGGCTTTACGTGCCGCTTCAGTGCCATCCCAAACAGGAACAGGCTCTAAACAGGTATCGCAATTGCCACAAGGCTGATGATCTTTCTCACCAAAGTAACTTAAAAGCACCTGACGACGGCAGCTCGTGATCTCACACAATCCAAGCATCGCTTCTAGCTTCTGGCGCTCAACTACCTTCTGCTCTGCTGGCGCTTGCGAGCCTTCCAACATCTGACGCAGGAACATCACATCCTGCAAGCCATAAACCATCCAAGCATCGGCAGGTAATCCATCACGGCCCGCACGACCAGTTTCCTGATAATACGCTTCAATGCTTTTTGGCAGATCCAAGTGAGCCACATAGCGCACGTTCGGCTTATCAATGCCCATACCAAACGCAACGGTCGCTACCATGATGATATTTTCTTCGGTCAAAAAGCGATGCTGATTATGACTGCGAAGGTCTGCCGCAAGTCCCGCATGATAAGGCAACGCATTAAAGCCCTGCTCGCATAACCAAGCAGCAGTATCTTCTACCCGCTTTCGAGAAAGGCAGTAAACAATACCGGAATCTTTCGGGTGTTCATCTTTAAGAAACTTTAACAGCTGCTTTTTAGCGCTGTCTTTTTGCCCGATACGATAACGAATATTCGGGCGGTCAAAACCTTGGATAAACTCAGCAGGATTGGTCAGCGCTAGTCGCTCAACGATCTCTTGCTGAGTGCGCTCATCCGCGGTAGCCGTTAACGCAATACGCGGCACACCGGCGAATAACTGGGCCAATTGGCTTAGCTGCAAATATTCCGGCCTAAAATCATGCCCCCACTGGGATACACAGTGAGCTTCATCAATGGCAAAGAGTGCAATTTGGCAGGACTGAAGCAGAGAGAGCGTGCGCGGCTGAAGTAATCGTTC
Organism: Neptuniibacter sp. QD48_55; assembly: GCF_047778115.1. Lineage (GTDB taxonomy): Bacteria > Pseudomonadota > Gammaproteobacteria > Pseudomonadales > Balneatricaceae > Neptuniibacter. The sequence continues at coordinate 2,286,370 of NZ_CP180555.1, forward strand.
CGGCGCAATGTAGAGTAGATCAAAGCCACCGGATCTTAACTGATGCTCGGTTTCATTGATCAAAGAGAAATCCATGCTCGAATTCAAGCACCCAGCACGAATACCCCATTGAGATAACGCAGTAACCTGATCCTGCATCAACGCGATCAGCGGCGAGATAACAATAGCCGTGCCCTGCCTCATCAATGCAGGCAGCTGATAACAGAGTGATTTACCACCACCTGTAGGCACAACCACCAAGGCATCTTGGCCATTTACCAGGGTACCTATAACTTCGGCTTGGGGCTCTCGGAACTGATCGTAACCGAAAACCTCTTTGAGGATCTGTAACGCGCTTGAATTCATGGCTGGATTATCCAGAAAGCGTGCGCCTTTGTCACTGACAACCGTATTGAATTGAGCAGTTAAAAAATACTGCTAAATCTGACCAAGCAAGTTAAAATCATCAGCATAACCTTTTAGGAATATATTCATGACTCTCACTTCAGCGAATGCACTTACCGATTCAGAACTGGATCTACTGGACGACTTCCTTTATTCCGATGCTGTTTCAGAAGATTGCCTTGATCTTATCGGCGTTCACGGCTTGTTTAGCGCGCTAAATATCAGCCCTACTCCTCTTGATGAATCCACGTGGATGGAACTGGTTTTTGATCAGACGCCAAACTGGGAATCAGAAGCGCAAGAAGCTGAGATCATAGGCCTACTAAAACGCCTATACAGCACTATCGGCGGCCAGCTATACAGCGACGGCGAAATCGAACTACCGTGCGAACTATCTCTAGACGCTGAAGAAGATGAAGATATCTCGCCTCTAGCATGGTGGTCACAAGCCTTTATGGAAGGTGTGTTCACTCAGGAAGAAGAATGGTTCGGCAGCAAGAAACAGGAAGAAGTAGCTGAGATGCTTCTACCAGTAATGGTTGCATCTGAACTGTTTGAAGAAGATGACATCAACAAGATTCGTGAAGATGAGAAACTATGTGCAGAGATGTGCGCGCAGATTCCAGAACTTCTGATCGATCTGTACCTTTACTTCCACGCACCAGATAAGTAAGTTCGCTTTCTATACGCTTACTACAGCTAGCCTAGTTCACGAACTAGGCTAGTTATCTCGCCTTTCATTACTGCCCGTCGTTACACCTTAAGCTGATTATTGCGATCACGCGATGTACGGATCAACTCATCACCAGACTCTTTCGGGCCTAACTTAGCAATACGATCATAAAGCACAACATTCACTGTTGCGGCTAAGTTCATGCAGCCAACGGTTGGAATGTAGATCACATCTTCACACCAAGCCACAATCTCTTTATCGATCGAGCGATCTTCAGGGCCAAAGATATAGTAAGCATTTTCAGGGTGCTCGTAGTCGATCAATGAAGTCGCACCTTCCACCAGCTCAATCGCAACCGGTCTTGCACCTTTTGGAATCGACGCTTTAAAGCACTCAATATGATCAAGCGGGATACGCTCCAGCATATTGCGGGTATCTGTCTGCAGTCGCTTATTCTGTTCCTGCGCTTTGTTAAAACGATTGCCCGTGTAGGTAACAGATTGCACGTTGTAGCAACCCGCTGCACGCATGATCGCCCCAACATTCTCAGGGCTCTTAGGATCAGTTAAACCTATATGGGCTTGATGACTTTCAGACATATTTATACTGCTTTCTTAATAGTGCGCTAAAAAGCAGGGATTCTATAGTAATTCTGCCAGTGAGAACACGTAAAACAAGGCTCGGAAGCACAACCGAGCACCTGTTTTTCTACTGCTTTTCAGGTTAACCAAAGTGCGCAAGCCAACGCTCAGCCAGATCTCGCCGTTCTGGCGTAGGTAACTGATCCAATCCCGCTGGCAAAGATTGAGAACGGATATGATTAATCGCCTTAATCACCTCACCTTGCACAAGGTAGATATAAGGGCCAACCTCAGCGTTATGAATAAAGTTGATCGCGTTACCCCGATTGGCCAAGTAAAAGTACTGACCTAAGCGCTCATACCGCGCAATATGCTGGGTTTCCTGACTCACCGAGAAGTTGGTATCCGCTCGGCTGAGTTCCAGTTCATCATCGGACGAAGTTACCGAAAAGATAAACGCGCCATTTTTAATGCGGTTAAAATCATGATTATTGAGTGACTGATTACCCGTCGCGCAAAAGATCACATCACTACTCTGCAAGGCATCCTCTTTATTGATCAAATCAAAACCGCGCGATCTCGCCTCGATCGCACGGATCGGATCGATCTCAACCACCTTGGTATTGATATTCTTTTCATACAGCGCCTTAGCAATCGAGCGCCCGATCTTGCCATAACCAAACACCACCGCATTTCCGCCGTTCATAATTTGGTGGCATTCACGCATCAAAGCCTCGGCAGAGTAAACAATCGATTGACCGGTCAGATAATCTTCGGGGCTTTTAAGTGGGCTACGGGCAACCGATAACACCGGTACCGGCAGTTGCTCGTGTTCAAGATAACGTTGTAAGCCATTTTCTGTGACTTCCACCACGCCAAGCAGATTAGCTTTTAATCGATCAGGTAATTGCGGCAGCGCAGAGGCAAAGTAGCCACCAATATCGACTAAAATCATATCCCCTTCTGGGGCATATTCATTCAATATTGCTGATATGACCTCGACTGAACTTATCTGAGAGCGCTTTTTAATCACTACCTGGAACCTTTGTTCTACTTGTTCCAGTGTTGAGCGGCTGATACTTTTAGGCTTCGGTAAGACCATTTTTACACGGCAAAATTGCTCCAGCGCATCCAAAAAAACCGGAGGCGTATCAAGTAGATGGGTAACAACAACCAGTTTTAGTGTGTCATCCTGAGCGGGACAGATATCCTCAAAAAAATGCCGGGCTTTCATAAATAAAGGGGTCATCATTCTCTCCTAGGTATGTTGATCCCCACTGTGTAAATTATCGGAGCGCCAATCTCAAACAATTGTTTAATTTAAACGTATGTTTTATTCTTTTACCCTTACTTAAGAGATTACGAATATTTTCTTCGTAGCCGCCCCTAAAAAGGCTTTTGAACGATATTGCTCGCTCAATAGAAGTTTGATCAAAATGCCAAGGTCAGTATGAACGAACAACAGAACGATCCTTCTAAACTACACCCACAAACAGAGCTATCTATGCTTGATCAACTCAGCGATATGATTGCCATTGTTGATCAAAACAATAAGTTTGTGGCGGTAAACAAAGGCTACGAAAACTTTTTTGGTATTTCTAAAGATGCGTTTATCGGCAAAACCGTTGCCGAAGTTCATGGCGCCGAAAACTACGAACAGCAGATCAAAGGTGTACTCGAGCAAGCCTTTATGGGCACCCAAGCTAAGGCGCGAATCAGCCAGACCTCTATCTGTAAACAGCTGCATACTTTTGAAGGCAAGTTCACCTCCTACTCTGGTTCACTGATCACGGATCTAGGCGCGATGGTGATGTTACACGACATCACCGATCTTATCGAAACCCACAAAGAGCTAGAGCGCGAGCAAGAACTACTGCACACCATTATCAACGCAGTACCGGACTTTATTTTCGCCAAAAGCCCTGAAGGGGTTTATCAGCTGTGCAACAAGAGCTTTGAGGAGTTTCTGGATACACCCGCCGAAGATATCTTAGGCCGCACAGATTATGAACTGATGTCGAAAACCTCAGCCGAATACATCGCCAATAAAGATAAAGAGGTAAGAGAAACCCTAGAAGCACAGCGCTGCGACGAATGGGTTTCCTACAAAGATGGTCGCCGCCGCTTATTGGACATGTACAAGCTGCCGCTGAAAGAGAGCAACTCAACTGAGACTGGCGTCCTAGGCATAGGCCGCAATGTCACCTTTGAGCGCGAAGCCGAGCAGAACCTACTTCTCGCCTCCTTAGTGTTTGATGCCACCCCAGATCCCTGCATCATTCTATCTGACGAAGGCGAGATCATCTCCAGTAACGAAGCGGCACAAAGCCAGTTCCCTCACCTCAAAGATAAAACGCAAAGCCTGCAACTGAGCGAACTGCTATACAGCCCAGAACGTAACGCTATCGATTTGGACAAACTGACCGAGTCCAATGGCAGCTGGTGCGGAGAGATCTGCAGTCACGACCACAGAACCTATTTCGCCACCCTAAATGCGGTTCAAGGCCAATCGGTACAAGCCAATAAATTTGTACTGATCGTACGTGACGAAAAGACTCATAGTGCAATGGCAGACAACCTGCTGACCAAAGCCTATCAAGATCCACTAACCGATCTACCCAACCGCCGCCTCTTCTACTCTCGTCTTGAAAGCGCGATCTCCCGTGCAGAAAGACAACTAAGCCAGCTGGCAGTTATCTATATCGACCTGGATAAGTTCAAACCGGTAAACGACCAATACGGCCACGCCACCGGCGATAAAGTCCTGCGAGAAGTCGCTAAACGTTTAAAACACTGCTTTCGCTCCACCGATACCATTGCACGTATCGGCGGCGATGAATTTGTAGCACTGATTGATATCGAAAAACGCGAACAAGCAATCTTAGTCGCAGAGAAATGCCTAAATAGCCTTGTCGCCCCGTTTGATCTAAAACCGGCACAACATATTATTTCAGCAAGTATTGGGATCAGCATATTCCCAGAGGATGCAGGCAGCGCAGAGATACTGATACAACGAGCAGATAAAGCGATGTATCAGGCAAAGCATTCTGCTGATACATCGGTTTGTTATTTTTCTGAGTGAGGTGGATTAGGGGCTTTCAACGCTAAATACAGGAAGAATACTGCAAAGAACGGCTGTGGTTACTTGTTAAGTATTTCACTTGCCGCTATTTACCAATAATTAAAGGGCTCTGACCCCTTTTAATTGTTTTTTGTGTTTTTCATGATCAATTCTCCAAATTTGAGAACAGCTCTGTTGATGTTCGATGGAGTAATGATCTCGTAAAGGTGGAAGCTCAGCGTGGTAGGTGTTTGAGGTAATTTTTTGCCACTGAAAGAAAAAACTCTTCAAATTTTCCAGCTATTCTCGTTACAATCGGATTTTAAATAAAGCTATTTATGTCAAGGAGTTAGATTTGCTTAAACAGACAAAGGATAAGTCTACATTAATACTAATGATCGAATTTGCACTTGTGGTCGCTATCTCGGGTGTAACTCTGTATCCACTGTTTAACCCTGTCCTAGTTGTGGCTTTGTTTTGCGGACTTTTGCTAACCATGACGGTTCAACACGCAGCTAGATTTGAGTGGCTGGATACTTTGTTAGGTGTTCTAGCCGTCGTCTTAGGTGGTTACGCTGCATCATACTTCACAGATTGCTATTACGTATGTGCTTTTGATGACAAGCAAACAGGTTCATTAATAATTCTTACTTCTTTGGTGATTGTAATGCACATGAACACGTATGCTACATCACGAATAAGATTTATCACTGCAAAGAATACTCCTAACGATTCCTCTTCTTCCTAGCCTTCTCTTTCTTTTCTTCAGGGGTAAGGTGTGTCGGATGGATGGGATTCACTGAGTAGTCTTGGTCTTGATAGTCAGCGAGGTTTTTCAGAAACTCAGGTAGTGAAATGCCTCTCTTATTCACCTATCTGATGTATACATTCCTGATCTTACCTTCAGCGGTGTTGATGTTTCTCGGTAGAACTCCACGACAAAAGCCCGTCTCATGCTCATGGTCAAGACAGGCTTCATCTGTAAGGATTTCGGAATTTGTGATTGGACAGGTGTAGGACTGTTCTTCGATCTTGTGAGTCCTGTAGGGCTTAATCTGGTTTGATTTAAGTTTAAGAGGGTTATTTTGGATAGGGTTTGTCACGGAGATACTCCATTGTTTGGAGTATTTAAGGCGGGGCCTCCTTGGAGTATCTCAGCAGAGAATTAAAGGGCTCTGCCCCCTTTAATTCCCTCTTCACATAACGCCCACAACTTGCAGGAACGGAGTTGATGGCCTTGTTATGCTTTATCTGAACCTTCAGGGTAAATTAGAGGGACTGAGAATTTAATTCTCGACTCTGACCTATTTGTGTAATTTACTCCACCATCGGCACCTATTTTCAATGACATTACAGATATTTTTGCTCCTGCCTCAGCGCTTTGCTCATCCTCTGCAACGACTGCAACATCAAAGTCCAATTTATGAACGACTCTACTGTCGTGGACTAATTTTGAGGACTCCCTACCATATGCTTGCGATGAGTCTGAATTGACTTGAATCTTTCCAGGGTTAACTACTGCACCAGTTCCTTTTAATTCTGCGTTACTCTCAACTATTGCTTCTGTAACCTGAACAATACTCTGCTTAATAAAGTCTTTCAGATCCATCCCAACTATTCCTCAAGTACCTAACACTCCACAAACATACGCGGCTTAGCCACTCCATGCCCCAGTGGATTGTTATGCATTAAATGGCAGCAAAGCCTGCCTCTGTTAGAAAGAAGACATCACTACTTTTACCTTCTTTTTGCTCAATAAAACCCCGTTCTCCTAACCATTGCAGGCCGTCAGCTAAATCGCTATTTCTTAGATCAGTATGAATCCATTTAGCAAGAAGACTTCTCATTTGAAGCATTTCTCCTGGGCGGACTCCAAATTCTTCATAGATTTTTAAAATTAGTTCTCCTGATTCTTCAGGTGTCGGTAACGTTGCCATATTTTTCTCCTTAATTGGCATAACATTTAAGTATACGGGGGTCCGTATATCTACCCTAACCGCATTTATGGAATAACGGATGTTAAAAACTGGAAAAGGAGGAATAAACGTGAATATTCATACATTCTTCCATGACAAACCGCGCACGTACTAAATAAATTTCTTAACGAAATTGCTATCTCGCTCGCACAAAACATCCATCTATCTGTTTTATATGACTTTTTAACTTAGCTTTGAGTGTAAAGCAACTATCAAATATATGGGCTTTTACTACTTGGAGTAAATGGGGTCAGTGTAGATTTTCTACAATTTATACCCTGCCCCATTTATGTCACTTACCAATCCATCTGGTAACTAGCTTCATATTTCCAAGTTCTCCCCAGAGTGACTTATTCCCAACCACATAAAAATTCTGCTTTGCTCTTGAAACTGCAACATTGAGCAGGTTCACATTAGACGTAGCCCAGTTCCTTGCACCAGTTTGCGCCGGGTTTGGAGCACCTAAAAGCAATATAACCGCTTTAGTTTCCTTTCCTTGGAATGTGTGAATTGTTCCAATATTGTTGTAAATCCACTCACTTGGATTTTCGATGCCGTACTGTTTTAAGGTATTCTCTTCCATTTGCATACGCTGTCTCATTCGTTCAGCAACAATTCTGAATGGAGAAATTACATAAATTTCAGGATTACCATTGGCTTCAGCTATTCGCTTAAGAAGCATTTCAGCAACAACCTCCCCCTCCTCTGGACACCACTTTTCTTGAGCATTTCCTTGTATATCAAACCATTTGGATTGCTTTCCAAATAATGAGGTAATATCAGATTCACGGGAAACTGTTGCTTGAACCATTAAGCCGTTATATGCAAGACGATTTGAAATCGTAAACATTGGGTCTTCACAACGCCTATGGACAAGCAAAGGCGAACCAATTCTAATCTCGCTCAATTCTCGGGGGATAGTTGTACCATAGGCATTTGCATTATCCGATAACGTCTGAACAGACCCCTCAGGGGCCATCCAATGAAAAGAATCAACTCCAAAATATTTTGAAATCCCTTCAATCAAAGGTGAGGGTAAAGTAACGACAGGCTCGATTTGCAGTGGATCACCAACACACATAACCCGCTTAGATCGGTATATAGCTCCAATAGCAGCTTGTGGCGTAGCCTGACCAGCCTCATCGATAAGCAACCATCCAATACTTTCCTTTGGCATTTGTTTTAGCATTCGCCCTACCGAAGCGAACGAGGTCGACATGACTGGAGTTAACAAAAATGCGCTCGACCAAAGATGAGGTAACAGAGCCAACTTGTCTTCGGGTAAGCCTTTACCATTTAAAACAGAAAAAAATGCACCTAGATTTTGTCTGAGCTGCTTTGATGATGCGTCTATGAAGGCTTTATGCAACCTAATTGCGGCGACAAACACGTCATCTCTAAGACGCTGTGCTTCGGTTGTAAAGTTAGGCGAGAAAATTTGCTGTTGATCATGTTCTAAAGTCCAAAGTCCAGATGTAACGAGTTTATCCCCGCATATTGGCGAGTATTTTTCGATATCAGCTAAAAGAGCAACGCGCTGGGATTGGAGTGCTCTTAACTTTTCCTGAATCTGAGAAATTTCATGATGCAATTTGGATAGCTCGGAACTGCATTCATCTGTCTTACTTTGAGCTATGTTATATTCTTTGGAAGCACCTGAAAGTTCTGTTCGTAATGCACTATGTTGAACCTTCCACTCATTCCATTCAGATCGAAAAAACAGACGCTTTAAGAACCCCGGCTTCGTCGTTTTCAGAACGTTTTCCCGAGTTTTGAGCTGATCTACTGTTAATTTTTTTTGCACTGAATCTCTTTCGAGTGAGGCATAGCGCTCCTTTTCGTTATTGATCTCTGCTTCCTGTCGCGCCTCACCTGTAAGTAGGCTTTTTATCTTTTCTTCTAATTTCGGTTCTTTGACAGAAGCTTCATATGCTTTTTGTGCTTGATCAATTGCTCGCTGTGCTTTTGTTAAAGCCTCTTCGAATTCTTTTCTAGATAAATCCCAACGTTTATTTGCCTCATCAATTGAGCTGGGTGGGTTACATTCATCAATGATGCGAGGAATAATGTCATTTCCATCATCATCAACTTCCAAATTCAGCTGGCCTGTTATTGACAGGAAGTATTTACGAAGCCCTGTATCATCATCCCACCATGCAGAATTTATAAATTCTGAGCGGTTTTTCGAATTCCCAAGTACAGCTGCACATAACCCCCAAGTCTCTTCTGTACCATCAGACAAAGCATCGCTAATAGTTTTAAAATATTCAAACCCATCAATGTCCTGTGCAATCTGTCTGAATAATGGAAGCTCTTTACTGATATTTTCAACAGCTTTATTGTTAGTTGAGGCCACAACCATTTCGTGCCCTCTCAAACTATCATCAAGTTTGTAGAGGTGAACAAAAGCATTACCTAACTTCATCTGACCTGAATGCTTAAATGCATCATCGACATTCTTGAAAGCACACAACGCTTTTGCTCGATCCACCAAAACAGAAGAAACGATATCCCTTAAAAGCGTCGTTTTTCCAGTTCCTGGCGGACCGTTAACAGAAAACAAACCTCCTGTTGATAATTGTGATCTCGCAAGATTAACTGCCGCTTGCTGGAGCAAAACCAGAGAATGCCGTCCGTTGCTAGGCCATCTCGCCGCAGGTGAATTTTTTGGCTGCAATGCGATTTCTAAATATTGTTTGTCTTTTAAAATGTCGAAACGATTTTTAGGCTTTGTGATTCCTAAATACTGAGAAAGGGCATCACCTGAGGCCTCAGTTTGAACGGCTTGTTTTGCTTTTTGAAGATCATCGAGATAAAAGCTATTTAACAAAGGCGCTTCCGGCTCGCCTCGGCTAAAGGGTTGATACAAACGAATAGCAAATGATGGCTCTAAAGAATCTTCGGCAGGAATTTCACAATTATTAAGAAGCCATCGATGGACAAATCGAGCCTGACTAAGTGTAAAAGGTAACTGGCGTCCGTTCTCATCCTCCCTATAAATATACTTTTCCAATCCTTCAACTAATTTTTTCTCAGCAATTTCCCACGACTTTAACTCATGAAGCTTTCCCTGTAATGCTCTTGAGTAAGACCAACCGAAACTAGATAACGCCAACCCCGTATTAGAAATAGGAACACCTTTTTTATCAAGAAGCACAACACCTAATGCAGCTAATCCACGCACTGATGGGAGTTCAACCCGCTTGTCTTGATAAATAGACAATAATTTTTCTGTGGCTTTTTCAATGTCAACCGCACCTAAATAGACCATGTAATAAAGATTGGCTTTTGGGCGGGACTTTTCACCTTTTAACCAAGGCTCACGACCTTCTTGCAAATAAGCTACGGAGCCTTTCCCGATAACTAAATCGTTCGGCTTTTTATAGGACTGAGGCGACAACGCTTCCAACACAGTCCAAACATCAAGAATATCTGAAGGATTATTTTGAAGCGGCTTAGGGTCTTCAGCGCTTTCAGAATGTGAAACTAATACGTCTGTATTTGTGACTGCCTCATTCCAGTTTATTACCTTCTCAGCATCCTGTTCGGGCACAGTGGCACTAACTGGTACTATTGCTTCAGCTGGCTTTAGAGGCGTTGCCGTAGCTTCCAGTTCGTTTGTATTCTTTGGAGTTTTAACGGATGCTGGAGGTTCTGTAGAGACTGATTCACTGGAAACAGGCGCGGCATGATCATTTCCCCCCATGTTTTTTTGGACAGCGCTCAATAGCTTCCTCGCTCTTTGTGTAGATCTGTGGTGTAGTTCTTCCTCAAGCTCTTCAAGAATGGCAATGTCATTGATGCCGTTCTTATAGACATCTTCAAGTTCATTTATTCTGTATTTGAAGTATTTCCGCTGCTCCATGGAACGCCTTTTTATCCCCAATTTGCTATCCGTATACGATTCTTTAATTTGGGCTAGAGTTTATTTTCAATAAATCAAACTTTGATCCAGTTTATCTCTAAGCCTCTATTTTTCGATGAATAAACGGCTTTCCCATCGACTTCCTAAAGTTAAAAACACTTTTGGTGATAAAGAAGACCATCCCTTCTATTGGTACCTATCACTCACAAAAAAATCGACAGGTATCTGTTTTATAAGAACTTTTAACTTAGCACGGGATGAAGCACAAGTATCAAATATGTGAGTTTATCCACTTTAACAACCGTTCAATCACATAAATCAATAAATTCACTGCTTACACACAAATTTAAGAAGCTTTTGACACAACCTTAAAAAAACAAACATCCCCTCAAACAAAAAAGCCCCTGCTATTCAGCAAGAGCTTTTTTTATTGAGAGCTAACTCAGGTTTAGAAAGTAAGAAGGTACAGCCTACATAGGTTCCCCCCATTTATCTCAACCAAACACAGCAGTTACCTTTGCAATCACAGCCAGACAAAAAGCATAGATGTGTTGATTACTCATGAAGAAGAATGCTGCAAACAGTAGCCATAGATGGATAGTAAACCAGTACAGAATCGGGTGCTCTCTGCGCTCTAAAATCTCAAGAATATAGGTCTGTCCTGAGCTGATCCCCATAATGGCCCAGAGCAGCATAAATACGCCCCAGATAATGCCGGTATTTAGCCATAACTCAGTAAGAATTAGGGTTAGGCCCAATAGCGTTTTCCAAGGCCAAACCTTGGCTGTTTTTGGGGAGGGCTGCTGGCCTTTCTTACCCTCACCCTTCCCTTTAGCCTCAACAGGACTAGGTCCTGAGATTTTTACTTTGACACTCGTTGGTGCTGACGTTGCCATAAAATAATCCTCAGTGATAAATCAGGCTAATATTCAGTTTTTTGTCGCTATTGGCATTGAAGGCTGCCTGCCGAAAATTCACCGCAGATGTTTTAGCCGCAACAGTTTTACTTAGATTAGCTGAGTAGGCATACCCCTCAATCAGCGAGCCTGTTTGATCAAACTGCTGGTTGTTATTTTCATCATGAAATAGCACCAGTGCATACTCACCGTGTGGTAACTGATTGAAACTCAGTTCTTCAGAAAAGTTTTTGGCAGGCATTACTAAGGTACGGACAGCTTGATCATAACGATTGCTGTTAAACGCATCTGGGTTATCAAACAGCTGAGCGATGATCTGCCCTTTATCGTTACGCAAACCTTTAATTAGCGCAGTTAGCGTAAAAATAATTGGGGTCAGAGTAAATTTTCAATAATTTAGACTATGCCCGTCAATTATCCCCTAGCTATGTAAACAGGCAGTGCGCACCCCAAAAAAAGCCCCTGCTAATCAGCAAGGGCTTTTTAAATGAGAGCTAACTTAGGCTTAGTAAGTCACGCGAGCAGTACCTGCACGGGTTAGCACCCTTACACGATCGCCTGCTGCGAAGGCTGGTCCACCGTCCATCTCTTGGACGATTGATACCATATTGCCATTGTCTAAGCGCACAGTGATCTCCTGTCCTTGTGCACGTGTTAGCATCTCTTCAGCTTTTTTACCTGCGACACCACCGGCAACAGCGCCTAATACTGTCGCGATATCTTTACCGCGACCACCACCAACATTGCTGGCTGCGATGCCACCCACTACAGCACCTGTTGCACCACCGACTACACCACCGGTTCCTTCAATAACTACAGGAATGGCAGATTGCACAACACCGTACTGAACTTGCTGAACTTGGCGTGCTTCACTACGCGAATAGGTTGTACCGCTTAAATTACTTACACAACCACTTAGTGTTAGCGTACATAGCATTGTCACAACAACTGCATACTTACTCATAGGTGTATCCTCTTATCTGATCTTCATATCAGATGATTTGTTCGGGCCAAAATCCCTTTCTACTATCAATTACATTTTAGCAATTAATACCCTGAAACCGTTTTATAGCCTACTCGAGCCTGTCCATCCATCTTTGATTATCCATATTGACAGCCTCAAGCCAGATTCGATCCACGCCGCCCCATAAATATTAATTACTGAGCTTACATCTTGAGCATGTACCTAAGATGAACCAATTCAGCCGAAGCGTTTATTGATATTCACCGTAGAGCCTAGAGTAGAGACCATTACTTTGTAGCAGCTCTGAATGATTGCCCTGCTCGCAGATTTTGCCATCTTCAAACACATAGACATGATCGGCTTGTTTTACTGCACTTAAGCGATGAGCCACGATGATGGTAGTGCGATCTTTTAAAAAGCTCTTTAACGCCTGATGTAAATTCAACTCGGTCTCTGCATCCAAGGCAGAGGTCGCTTCGTCTAGTACGACAACCTTAGGGTCACTTAACAGCATACGTGCGATAGCGATACGTTGGCGCTGTCCTCCGGAGAGCCTTACGCCCTGCCGCCCAACCTGCGTATCCAATTGCTGCTCTAGTGATTCAACAAAGGGCTTTAACTGGGCGACATCTAAGGCATTCCAAAGCTCTTCATCTGAATAGCTTTTGCCCATGGTCAGATTGCTACGAATCGAACCGTTAAACAGAGCAGGATGCTGGAGTACAGTTGCAACGTTATCTCGAACGCAAGCCAAACCTATATCTTTGATCGAGACTCCATCAAAGAACATCTCCCCTTTCTCGATTGGGTATAAACCCAACAGTCCCTGTACCAGGGTTGATTTACCGCCACCACTGGCACCGACTAAAGCAATCTTTTGCCCTGCTGGGATATCAACCGAGACGCCTTTTAGTACTTCAACACCTGTTTCATAACTGAAGTGAATATCTTGCAACTTAACCGCGACGGTTTTCTTACCTTCAAATGGATTAACCTTGGCTGGGTACTGAGGTTCCTCTTTAAAGTCTGCCAAATTGTTGATCCGCTGCAGAGCAGCCTTAGCAGCATAATAACTGTATTGGATGCCTAGAATCTCTTGCACTGGCGCCATCATAAACCAGAGGTATCCAAACACTGCCATCATCTCACCAATGGTCAGATCGGAGAAAACTACCATTAGCATGGAAACCGCTCTAAAGAGATCAACGCCGATCATGAACAGGACAAAGCTTAAGCGATTGGCCGCATCGCTTTTCCATTCGAATGCGGTTGAATGATCACGTACGGTTTTGGCCTCTGCGATCAGCCCTTTGAGATAATGCTGTTCACGGTTACAGGCACGCAGTTGTTGGATATTGTCCAAGGTTTCGGTTAATGCCGACTGGAACACCTCAAACGCTTTGTTTTCCTGACCTTTCAGGTGCTTAACCCGCTTGGCAACCATGGTAGTGAAATAGATCACCACGGGATTAAGAAACAAGATAAACAGGGCAAGCTGCCAGTGCATCCACAGCAAAATAATGGCAGTACCTAAGATAGATAGGGATGCAATCAGTAAACGACTGAGCGAGCTACCGATAAAGCGATCTACAGTATCTAGATCGGTCACAAAGTGAGAGGAAACTGCACCACTACCAACAGTTTCGTAAGCGGCCATTGAGATCTTTTTAAGCCGCTCTAATAAGCCAACCCGAATCCGATAAGTGACATCTTTAGAGATAATACTGAATTGGCGCGCCTGCCAAACGTTCATCATCAGGGCGACTAAACGCAAAAACAGTGTGACAAACAGAATCACACCGATAAACAGCACCGGCCCATGCCATTCAGGTGGGAACATAGGGCCTACAGTTTCGACAATAAACCCAGGTTGATCTAACAGAACTTCATCAACCAACAATGGCATAAACAGTGGTAGCGGAACAGAAACCAAAGCGGCAAAGAAAGCGATAATATTCGCTTTAATTAGCTCCGTTTTATGTTCGGATGCCACCTTTAAGATATAGCGCCAATTGTAGTACGGCTTCACAAACTATCCTTTTTACGCAAACTCAGTAATAACTAAATTGTACTCGTTAAACCTCGATCTAGATTAGATAGAGCAAAAAAAACCCGCAATATCTGCGGGTTTTCTAAATAGGCTTGGCGATTATGCTTGTAGCATTTTGTAAAGCTTATCTTTTAACTTAAGGCGCTTAAACTTGGCTGCTTCTTCAGTTTGAGTGCATACCGGCTCAACCTCAGATTCCATTCGCTCAACATCTTTTGTCACCTGATGGTACTCATCGAATAAGCGAGCAAAATGTGCATCTTCCATTTTTAGATTGTGAATACGGTCACGGTGCTCTGGAAATTCGTGAATCAAATCATGATGTTCAATAGGCATTTGATGTTCCCCTTAATCGTTCTGTCTTATCTCTTTGACTTCAGTCTCCTCCTCTGATGACCACAAAGCATTGACGGACATCAATACAGGTTCCAAACTATAAAAAAGAATATAAGTGGAGGTTAATATTATGTATGCAGCAATCATGAACACCGCATTAGGCTCTCTGCTTATTAAAGCCAACAACAGCGCTATTACCTCGATTCATTTCCTACAAGATAATGAAACGGTCCCTGAACTCTTGGGTAACGCGTTAACCAATCAATGTGTCTCTGAACTAAGCGAATACTTTGCAGGGAAGCGCGTAAGATTTGATGTTCCACTAGCACCTAATGGCACAAAGTTTCAGCAATCCGTGTGGAATGCATTGAACGATATCCCTTACGGTAAGACCTGTAGCTATGGTGAAGTCGCTAAGAAGATAGGCAACCCGAAAGCCGCTAGAGCTATTGGGATGGCAAACAACCGAAACCCGATCCCCATTATTATCCCTTGTCATCGAGTATTGGGCAGTAATGGTAATTTAACAGGCTACGCCGGCGGGCTTGAGAATAAGAGTTATCTGTTAAATTTGGAAACTAAAGATCTGATCTAACCCAACCTTATTTAAGACAGAATAAAAGACACAAAAAAAGGCTGCAGATGCAGCCTTTTTCAATTCGGATTGAGCTTAAACACTCACACTCTGAACAATCGTTTTTGAGGTATCAGCAAGGTCAACTGAAGATCGCTCTGTAGCTTGAGCAGCCAACTGAGCAACTTGCGCGGCTTCCTGAATAGACATGATGTTTTGCTTTAATTCTTCTGCAGCATTACTTTGCTGAGAGGATGCAGCGGCGATCATGGTACTCATATCATCAATGCTACCTACACCCGCCATAATCTCTTGCAGCGCAGAACCCGCTTCACCGGCTTTATCCACACAGCCTTTTGCTGAATCCTGACTTTTCTCCATCATCGACATAGCTTGAGCGGCTTCGCCCTGAAGTTCTGCAATCGTGGTATCGATCTCTTTAGTAGAAAGCTGAGTACGTTTAGCTAGCTCTCGTACTTCATCTGCAACAACGGCGAATCCACGCCCCTGCTCACCGGCACGCGCTGCTTCGATTGCTGCGTTCAATGCCAACAGGTTGGTTTGATCGGCTATCTCAGAGATTACTGATGTCTTACTCGCAATCTCTTCGGTAGCTTTGCGCAAGCTATCAATCTGCTGAGCCGCTTGCTCAACATTTTCTGCTAGGTGATGAATCGCATCGATTGTGCCTTTTACAATCGAATGACCTTGATCAGCTGTATTGGTCGCTTGTTTAGTTTCTTCGGAAGTGGTTCTTGCATGCTGCGCCACCTCTTCAATAGCAATAGAAAGGTTTTGGATATGCGCTGAAACATCTTCAATTTCTAAGCTCTGACGTTCGATCGCTTGATTGGCCTGACGCGCAATACCAATCGTATCTTCACCCTGTTGATTCAGCTCTTTGGCCGAATAAGTAACACGGGCATTGGCAGAGCGGATTCGTGCCTGATCCACCATAGTTCCAAGATAGATCGAACCCACTTCACTCACTGAGTTTGCGTACATCTCTTCGAGTACTTTTGAATCTAACATACGCTTAGCACGGGACTGCAGGTACCTTAGAGGGCCTAACCAGTGATAAGACAAGCCTGCACATAATATAAAAGCACCTAGGCCTGCTCCCATTGTGAGCATCGGAGACCACTGTGTGAAGTAGCCTGCACCCATAGGGATAAGCACCGCTAATAACAATAAAATGATGATCTTGGTCTGAATCGACATATCATGCATCGAGATACGACGACTATTGTTATTCAGTCGACTATAAACATCGTTTGCGCGAGAAACTTGACCGGAGGTAGGCACTGTTCGAACAGATTGATAGCCGATAGTTCGACCAGACTCCACAATCGGAGTCACATAAGCATTTACCCAATAGTAAGAACCATCCTTACAACGGTTTTTAACTATACCGATCCAAGGCTTATTCTCTTTTAACTTTGACCAGAGATCGCCAAAAACCGGCGGTGGGACATCAGGATGTCGAACGACATTATGAGACTGGCCAATTAACTCTTCCCGAGTAAAACCTGATATATCCACAAAGGCATCGTTTACAAATGTTATCTGGCCTTTTAAATCCGTGGTGGAAATCAGCGGCGTATCGTTACTGAATTTACGCTCTGTATTATTAACCGGTTGGTTATTTTTCATAGCAGCCCCTATTACTACTCGAATGCTATTTTTTCTTATTTTTCATATAACTATCATTAGAATATATAGGGTTATTCGATCGAGAGATAGCATTAATTTGTACTAATTTAGATGTATAAATCAGACCTTCCAGTCGGTCAAAAATAAAAAAGCGACCTAAGTCGCTTTTTGTTATTTATCTGCTTTAGAACCACCTAAACATTTCGGTGACGGCGCAACCGCCTGCCCTCTATCATGCCACTCTTGTTGAGTGAACAAATGCATCGACAGTGCATGAATTGGGTTGTTCATCCGGTCAGATAGGAAACTAAAAATCAGCTGGTGACGCTGGACTTTACGTTTGCCTTCAAAGTCATCAGATACAACCGTCACTTTGAAGTGAGAGTCCGTTGCAGGGCCAGAATGCATATGGCTCTCGTTCTCTATAACAAGATGCTCAATAGCCAGACCATCTTCTAGTCGATTTCTAATTACCGCTTCTATACTCATTTTTTACTCTTTTTACTTTCATCCATTCTTTCCACCTCTTCTGTCGCCATTTTTAAGAAGTGTCGATGGATTTTACGTGTCGTTAATGCAACAGCGCCGATTACAACAGGTACCGAGATACCTAAAATCAGATCTTTGTTCAGATCTACACCAGAGTTATACACGGCATCTAATAGGTATTTAATTAAACCAATAGTGTAGTAACTGATTGCTGCTACGGATAGGCCTTCTACCGTATGTTGCATCATTAATTGAACTTTAGAGCGCTGATCCATAGAAGCCAACAGCTCTTGGTTTTGCGATTGGATCGATAGCTCTACGCGTGTACGCATCATCTCTGCAACACGGTCGATACGACGGGATAGATCCTCAAGACGATTACTGGTCGCACGACAAGTTTTAACCGCGGGAGTTAAACGACGGGTCATAAACTCGGTAATAGTTAAGTGACCAGAGACTTCATCTTCTCGCAGCTCTTCTAGGCGTTTAATAACCAGATCATGGTAAGCGTAAGTTGCACTGAACCTAAAGGTTGCTCGTGCTCTGCAATCTTCCACCCAAGACGCCATATCGGTAAGGCGGAACAGCAATTCCTGCTCATCGATATCACCACTGTGGGCTAGATGATCGGTAATATCAGCCAGCTTTTGGTCCATATCGCCAAGCGTTGGATTGATCTCTCGCGCAGTCGGCAGTGAAAGCAACGCCATCAAACGGTAGGTCTCAATCTCCATGATACGCTGAGTTAATCGACCTAACTGGCTATCACTCATCTGCTTGTTGTAGATCAGGAAACGACCGAAGCCATCACTGTGCATCTGGAAGGTTGTCCACACACGGGCATCGCCATTTTGCGGACTACTACCGACTAGGCGCATGCCTTCGAAGAAGCGTTTTACTAATGGCAGATTCAACTCATGTGTTTGTCGCGCATCTTCTACTGAAACGTGGAAGGCCGACATCACAGTGCCTGGAATGTCAGCAAGCCAACCTTCTGGTAGCGGTGTTAGTCCAGTGACTTCAAATGGGTTACCGCCCTGCTCTATACCGGTATTGATAAAGGTATATGTAGTGAACTCCATGTGCTTTTCACGGCGTACACGTAGATTACCGAAATCTGCGTGGTAACAAAGCTCATCAACTTCCGGCGGCTCAACACCGAAATGTTTAAATAGCTCCTGCAGGTGTGCAAACTGTTGTTTGCTCTCTTCAGGATTACACATCACTGCTAGATGGGTAATGCGAGCCGGACTTGGAATAACCTGGAACGGGCGCGAGTGTAATTCACTGTACAAACGCTCCCGCATTGGGTGCATTTTCAGTCCATGAGGGTTAACAATCTGCTCCATAAAATCTCCAAAAGCCCTTAACTAACGCGGCTATACATCTTCCAAATTGGCCATCATTAACGGCTGTTTAGCTAAATCCAAAGCCATGATTTGCGGATAAACATCAAACCATTCTTGAAAGTTAGCAAAGCTAATTTCACGCGGCCAATGATCACCCAACTCATCCCAAGCAGAAAGCTCGCTTTCGAAAATAGACTGCCAATGAGCTTCTAGCGCTTTAGAGAAATCCTCTTCCGTGCTGACTTCATCGACCAGATAAACGGTGCCTTCCCTACGCTGCTCGTCTAGAGTTAAGCACTGGTGTAAACCGTCGGCATCTACATCTAAACTATTAGTCCAGTCTGCAAATGGCTGTCGCGGTAAAACAACAAATGCTGAACGGTTAAGCAACTTCATGGTTCTTATCCTTAGCTTTGGTTATACTCGGGCTATAAATTATTAGACCCATCATAACAGTTGATTGATCACCTGATAGGGGTAAAGAGATGAAGTTTACCCTCTGTTGAGGTAGCTTTTTAGCTTACTACCTTTGGCTAGTCGAACGAAACTGTTTTATTGAGTTAATTCTGTGATTATTCCTGTATTACAACAACTTAACTCGCGCGATCAGTGGATGGCGTTCTGCCGCCGTGAACTGCCATACTGCTTTATTGAAAGCCCTGAATGCTTGGTCGATTTTCAGACGACCTTTCTAAAGATCACTCTACTACCTAAAGACACATTGATTCATGATGCGGTGAAATACAGCCTAGGTTCGCGTACTAGCATGGAACCTGTCTGGCGCTTAATAAAAGGCTGTAATTGGGATCTAAATGCAATTTTGAGTGGTCTGGAGCAGATGGCGTTCGACAGTAATGTTCGCGATAACTCCCTACTTAAAGTCCATACCGATCTGAGTGTTCGAAAGTACTTTAGCCGTGAGCGCTGCCTGGTCGCACCCAATACGCTCGGTTTACTTGAGCCCTTAATGGCGCAGCCTGATATATGGGACGCTCAAACGTTGGCGAAACTCATTAGCCATCAGCAATTCTCCAGCCTACAGAATGAAGTAAAAGCGCTGCCGGGCAGTAAGCAAAATGCCGGGGCTCCGCCGCCGAGCGTCAGTACGATTATGATGATTTTGCTCGACCCTGTTGAGCAATGCATCGGTCAGGTACATAAAGGTCGATTGCATATCTTCCGTGGTAAGCAACCATTTATTAGCCTGATCCCTAAGCTTGCTTGGCCAAAGCCACGCTTAAAGACATCTAGCTAATTTTCTTTGATAAATTTCATCCAATAAAAAAGGCGCCGAAGCGCCTTTTTATTCCGAGAGGGTTAAGCCGGTTCTGGCTCAAGCGCCTGCTCGTCTTGATCTTCTGCTTCTAACTCAGCCATCATTTTTAGTGGGTTGTCAGAGTTTAGAAGTTCACGCCCTTGAAGCGTTGGGAACTCAACATCCAAATCTACGATACGACCATCACGGCAAACGTTGATGATGGTATCCATACAAGAACTTAGTAGTGAGTACTTCTCATCCGGTGCAGCGATAATTGTCTGCAAACCAAGATCGCTCATGAAACCAAGTGAAGTTACTGTGTTCTCAGAATCCAGCTTGTTGAAGGCTTCATCGAATACAGACAGGCTCATACCACCTAGTGGATTGCCATCATTACCTTCGCGTAGTCGGTATGTTGCAGCTTGGGCTGCAGCAATTGCCACGTAGAACGGTACTTGGTGCTCACCACCGGAACCGGTTTTGATACGCTGAGTCAGAGTTGTTTTACGGTTACCATCTAGATCTTTTACAACCAATTCGAAGTTGTAGAAGTTACGGTAATCCTGTAACAGGCTGCTCTCGCCTTCATCTTTAAGCACTTCATGAATCTTCGCCAGTGCATCTTTATGAGGCTTATCGCTATCAAATTTCAGATCAAATAGAGAACCAACGTTCGCGGAATCCATCTGAGTGTAAGCTTCTACCAGTTCCAGAATATCTTTCAATTCTGGGTTCGGCATCATGTCGAAGCTATACATCTCTTTATGGAACGGACGGCCTTTAAGGTGTTGGTTAAGCTCACGAATAAGATCTTTGATCTTGTTGATCTGATCGTTCAAGTGCGCAACAAAGTCAGATCTAAATGCAGTTTCTGCTTCCAGACGCGCACGCTCTGCTTTCTGACTGTAGTTCGCCAGCTCAGAATCTTTAAGCGCTTGAACGGTTTCATCTACAAATGCAGATAGCTCTTCGTGCGTAGAATCCGGTGTAACTTTATCTAGTTGCTGATGGCTTAAGCCACCGCCATGGTATTTCGCTTTGTACTGGGCAACACCATCGCGAACAGCGTTTTTCTTCTTCTCGTGCAGAGACAATTCGGACTGAGCCTTTTTCGCTGCTTCAAAGATAATACGCTCTAGTTCACCAGAACATGATTCATCTAGGTAATCACGCTTTTCCTGTGCAGATTGGGCATCAAACTCGCCCTTCTCTTCACAAGTAGTACGTGCAGTTGCGTGCTCTTCTAGCTCTTGGTCGAATACTTCTAGCGCTGCTGTATCTTTGATGATGGACGTACGTACTTTCTGAAGCTTATCCATCAAGCTACGTTGCATCTGCTCAGTAGATTTCTGTTCAGCTACTAGATCAGCAATACGCTGTTGAACACCAGTATCATCTTGGTTACGCAGATCGGTGATCGCCTGACGCTGACCTTCGATCTCTGTATCAAGCTGTTCACGCTGGTTAACCAAGTCGAATACACGTTCGTTCACATTGTCCAAACCGTTGTTCAGCGTAATTAACGCATCACGTAGTTTTTCCAATGTATCGTGATTTTTACCCAGCTGCGTGAATTCAGAAACCAGCTGATCAACCTGCTTACCTTGTAGCGCAGCTTGGTCAGAACGACGACGAATACCCATAATAGGCTGCTGTTCGTTAATCGCCGTTGTCGAACCTTCTGTCTGCAACATGCAATCATAAGTTAATGCACGTTCGTGACGCAGTAGTTCGGTTTCAGTCTCAACTGCCATCACGCCGCCTAGTGCACGGTTCATATAGGCACGAGCATGATCATTTTCAGTATCGATGAAATAAGCCAGTGAGCCCGCTTTATAACGGTTTAGCCAATCACCAGATTTGGTCGTATTAACGATACGGCAACCTTTAAGGTGACGACCTTTACGACGGTAAAGTGTGATCGCTTCTTTAACACGATCTGGATCGACGATTAACGCTTCACGACGTGCACCTAGGAAAGACTCAATCGCAATACGCCATTTGTCATCGTTGATATCCGCTAGCTCACAGATCGGCGTGGATTCAATACCGTACTCTTGTAACAGCTCCATCAACTCACGGGTGTTACGACGAACTGGTGCATGACCTTGTTTTAGTGCTTCAACGGCACTCTTCTGGTTCTGGATCTCAGAACGCAGTTCATTGATACGAATAACCGAGTGCTCATAACGACGCGCGATATCACGGCGAACACCTTCCACCTGAAGTTTTAGGCTTTCTAGAACGTTATCAACTTCTACAGGAGATTGTGGCCATAGATCAGCCATAATGTCCTGACCAGAACGCCACTGCTCTACACACTGTTCAACAACAGGGCGGAATTTCTCAGGCAGCAGTTCGCTGTTCTCAGCAAAACCTACGGTAGTACGCATCAGGTTATAAACGCCCTGAATGCGCTCTTTCACAACATTAATTTCGTGTGTTTTAGCTGTGATAGAGGACTCAAGGGCCTTAACTTTGTGAGCTGAATCAGAAGTATTTAGCTCTGCACGGGCTTCGGCCAAGTTCTGCATAATCTGGTTGAGTTCTTCACTCTTCTTCTCCAGATCCACCTGTACCTGTTCCTCTTTCGCTTGGTTATCCTCCAAGCGTTCTGCGGCATCCTCTTTTTTAAGGTCTGCATTTTCAAATCGTGTTTCGTGAACAACCCACTCGTACTCAGCAGCGTTTTTCACATTGCGCTGAATACCGTTACAAAGCTCTTGTACCTTCTCTAGCTCGCCGATGCGGTTAGCTACTTCGCGCGTCTTAGTTTCCATCGCGCGGTATTCATCAAGAGACTTACGGAATGCACCGACATGGACAATGTTTTCGTCTAGTACGAACTCACGGATAAAGCGTGTCGGGCTATCGATTGGCACGAACTTAAGCGCGTTTTTAAAGTTCTTAACAAACTTATCGTCATCGTTCGGCATCTCTGGGTCGTAACTCAGGTGTGTTACCATTTCACGCACAAACCGACTAGAACGCTTCTCCAGAATCATATCTGGGCATTGTTTGTAGAGGTGATCGCGAACCTGATCCCAGGCTTTAGGTAGACGGCCTTCACCAGTTTTCTCAGTAAAGTCGTCTAGAGATACTGAGCAATCAGGCAGAATAAAACGACCTAGTACATCTTCATCTGCAGACGCAGTAGATGCACTAATCGCTACGCCAACCGTCGTCTCTTTAGCCGTTTCTGTATCAAAGAAACTCAATGCCAAATAACAAAGCGAATCATGACGTGCAGTATTCTTTTTACCATCGTCATCAAGGAAACCTAGACAGTATGTACGTAGGCTACGCTCACTCTTTTCACCCGCCGATGCGTTGAAGCTCAAGTGACGTTTGTTACCACCCATCAATACTGTTTGGATCGCATCCAGCAGAGATGATTTACCAGAACCGTTTGGACCTACAACCGCAACGTTACCTTTGATCGGTATCTCTACAGCACCAAGAACGTACCAGTTAACCAGAATAATACGATTTAGCTGCTTCATTCAGCTGGTACCTCTTCTTTTTCTTCTGCCGTTTCAGCGACTGCTTCGTTTGGCTCTTCAGATGTGTCGTCAGCAGCTTCTACTTCTGCATCGACTTTTGTTTCTGAAACATCTTCGTTGTTTTCTTCAGTAGGCTCTACTGCTGCTTCCGCGACTTCATCCATATCCAATACAACTTCACCATCTTGCTCGTTGGACTCACAAAGGCCTTCAAGCTGACGAATAAAGTCTTCAACCACAACCTGGCGGATTACTGGATTGATCTTAAGCGGGATATTCTTAGGTTCCATCTCATCAGGTTTACCGCGTTCGATAACACCGTGACGAGAGAACAAGGAAAGGATCTCTTTCAAACGCGTTTCGTTTGGAATCTCTTTACGCGTTAGGTTTTCATAAACCGTAAGCAACTCATCAGTGCTGGTATATGCTTGTCCTGCTTCCACTTCGAAACTTTCTAAGCGCTGTTCATACTGCTGACGAATGCAAAGCAGCAACAAGGATTCATCCAAGCGTAAACGCATAAAGCGCTCTTCACCTTTAGGGATGATACCCATATAAGCTTCATCAGGCTGATGGATAAAAGACCAGCCGATCGCTTCAAAAAGGTTCGTAAAGTAGTCGACATGCGAAGCAACTAGAAAATAGCTTTCACGGTGCCCAGGACGCTCCGCATATAGGAACTGATTGGTCAGCAGTTGATTCGCCGCACGGCTAAAATCGCTGGCTTGATACTGATCGCTGCGACCGATAATTTTCTGCAGATCACCTAGCATTTGAAACTTCCTTTGAATGATCTTTTCTAGTTATATAAAAATCACGACACTCAACCATGTCGGCAACGTTCACGTAATTTTCCTGGAATTTAATCTCATACTGCTCGCTCGTCTTACGCGCTTTTTTACCTAATGACTTCAGGTGGCGGACATAGCTAAAGCAGATGTAATCTTCGATCGAGCTGATCTCGAAATCGGAGGCGTTGATCTTTTCACGACCAATCAGATGGCGTTCTAAATACGCTTCTATACGATCAACTTTAACTTCTCGACGCTCTTTGTATTCCTTAAAGAGTTGGCGAAGCTGCAGAACTTTTGGATCGATCTCTTTGCGGGTAATAACTTGTGGTTCTGCAATGGTGCGACGCTTAACCGGTGCCCGAACACTACCCGGCGCAAGGAAACCAACGGTATCCAGAGTTTGGATACGTGGGATTTCACGACCATCTTTTTCACTAATCTGAGCGATTACCCGGGATAAGCGTGAAGCCATACCCGGCGTCGTTTTATCCATATAGCGAACAGTGTCAGATACACGTTTTTCCAGCTTGTAGCGGAAATCGTCAATGATCGCTAAACGCTGATCCACTGATTCGAAGATACGGATAATACGGTTGATATGTTGATGCACGCGCGCTTCAGCATCATGAATATCAACTTCAAACTGCTCTTGATAGTGCATGATCAACTGTTCCAGTTTGACTGTATCAAACTGCAGCTCTCGCAATAGAGATAGAATCTGTTGACGGAATCGGAACGGGTTATTTTTGGTTTTCAGGGTTTTATAGTCTGAAACCAAGATATGCTCTACGAATCGATCAAAGAAGTTACGAACAATCTCTTGCGGGTTATTAGTTTGCGACAGATTGATCTTGAGCTCACGCAGGCCAAGCATCATATCTGTAAGGTGGGCGCTGAAATCAGCCGCTGTTTGAGCCGCTTCCGATAGTGTAATACCACGCCCTTGCGGATCATTAATTGCAGATTCTAACGAACTCAATACGTTAAGAACCGCACCGCCGTAGCTACGCTTCTCTAGATTCGCAATCGAAACCAGAGTACGTAGCAGGAAACTATTCGCTGGAGATAGCAGGACATAACTGCGATAGATACGCTGCTCTTCTTCCAACCACCCGGTAGCGACCAAGCGACGATAGATGCGACTGGTATATTCGGCAGTTGAACGAGGAGGTTCTTGCTGATCCTCTTCAGAATCATCCTCTTCTGGTTCCCAACGACGAACACCTAGGCGAATTACCGCCCCTTCGATCGTTGAACGTACCAAATCCTTAGGTACAAACGGGTCAACCAAATCTTCATCAAAGAACAGGTCGGCCAATGAGATAAGTACAGCCTGATAAACCTGTCGATTCTGCCCAGATAAAGGCAAAAACAAGTTATCAGGAAGTTTATTAAACAGCATTCAGCGTTAATCCGCGGTCTTTAAACCCGTGAACAGGGTTCTATTTTTATAAGGTAATAGGAACCGATTCTAGCGGAAAATTGGACTAGGGATAAGGGCTAAATCCACTATATTCGTAGTTGAATATAGACTCGATTCCCTCTTCCCCTAGAAAACAAAAAAGCACCCATAAAGGGTGCTTTTAACTAGTTGATAACTCTATCGATTATTAGTTGATACCATCATCGATGTTGTTGTTATCAAGAAGCTGCTGTAGTTGCGCTGCGACATCTGCATCCGCTGCAACGTTGTTCAAGTCGATAGTCTGAACAACATTAGAGCTAGATGCATCAGTGATCTGCAACTGCAGGTTGCCATCAGCATTCTCAACTGCAGAGATAACATGCGAACCATCAGACAGTACGTCCGATAGATCAATCACATCATTTTCTGAAGTGTTGAAATCAACAATCTGATCAGCAGCAGGTAAGTTATCAACTCCAAGATCGGACTTAGACCAAACAAACAGATCTTCACCTTCACCACCAGTTAGAATGTCGTTTCCTGCTTGTCCGATCAATATATCGTCACCATCTCCTGCAGCAAGATCATTATTCGAACTATCACCAACCAGATACTCGTCAGAGGTGATATTCAGCGTGGCAGATGAAGTATCGCCATCAGCATCTTCAATTTCATATTCGAATGAATCAATGCCAGTCGGGTAGTAATCGTAACTAATCTCTGTAAGCGTTATACCCTGCCCCGAAGGATCCGTGATAGTAAACACAAGATATTTTACTTCTCCTGAGATACCTTCCGCATTACCGGTATAAGTACCATTACTATTAGGTGGAACACTTCCATTAGATAAATCACCAGTCGTAAGAAGTGAGCCATCAGCAGCAAATGCTTGCCACTGAATATCAGCAGGATCCGTTTGATTAGCATTGTATTGACCAATGACAAATGTAAATGATCCAGAAACAGCCTTAGAAAGCTCGTATACAAGATACTCACCATTATCTAATGTCGCAGCACCGTTATTATCAGAAACACCGTAACCCTGTTTGTTAGCGCTAGCCGAGCCATGAGTAGAAACGGAAACGTCACTTTGAATGGTGGGATTAAGGTTTAGAGAACCATCAGCATTGTACAAATCAAATGCAAAACTACTTTCAGTATCAGAATACGCTGAAATAACGGCACCCTGGGTATCATTAACCTTTACTCGAATAGTTTCACTTGTAGCGTTATATTCGTAGCTGTATTCACCATTGGCATCAATAGTTAACGCACCATAAGCACCTTGGATGACGGTATCACCAGATGGACTTACCGGATTACCATTGACAGAAGTAACTTTATTATCTACATCAACACTTAAATAATCGTTGGATAGAACATTACCCTCTACAACTACAGAGGTGTCTATAACAGCGTCAGAATCATTTACCGCCACAGGTAAATCGTCAATCACTCTAATCGTTAAATTAGTTGAAGCCTCTGCACCATTAACGTTGGTTACAGTGTAAGCAAACTGGTCGATATCATTAACGCCCTCATCTGTTGTAGATGTAAGTTCGTAGTCATAATCACCAGCCAAGCGACCATTGAAATCATCTGTATAAACAGTAAGTTCACCGATATCAGTTGTAATTACGGTAATGCCAGTAGGATCAACACGAATACCATCTATATGAGTAAGCTCCGAATCGATGCCCAGTAGATTATCATTTGCAAGTAAGTTACCAGAGACAATAACTGGACTAGATGAAGCCAATAGAGATTCCTCAACCTCTTTGACATCTTCAAACACAGACGGTTTTACAGTAGATGACAAGTCGGTTGGTACAGGAGTATCGCTGTTAACATTAATAGCCACTGTCGCTGAAGAGCTTGTTAAACCCTTTTCATCTTCAACCGAATAAGTAAACGAAACATCGTCAACAAGATCGTACGCCAACGAAGCAACGTAATAATCACTCGAATCGGATGGGCTATTCTCATTCTGATACTCAGTCCCAACGAAACGAAGTTGATCAAATGCAATATCCGATAAAGTAAATGAAGCACTGCCAGTACCGTTGTTATTACCAATAGAGGTAGTATCAACATTTCCATTGCTAGGAGAGAAATCTGCAACTGCTGTACTAGATGCTGTGAAAGTCCATGTACCAACTAAAGCTCCGTCCAAATAAGCATGAACCACTCCAATCTCACCGCCACTTTCGCTATTGATTAAGTGAGTAACACCAATAGTTGCGTTAGTAACAGGTTGATCAAAATCAAACAACAGAGTTTCAGTATTGCCATCAGCATACTCAATCTGATTGATTCGATCATCAGAGCCACTATCAACCCCTAAACCGTCATTATTAATTTGAGTGACAGAAGACTGGGTACCATCCAAACCATAAGCAATAACATCCAAGCCAGCACTACTAGCAGCAACAGCATCAAAACCTTGAGTAAAATCGAAGGAAATAGTACTACCCGTACTTTCTAAGACTTGATCGTGCTCAGCTACCCAATAAAGAGTATCTGATGTGCTAAATTGATCACTCTGAATTTCGGATGCATCAAGTTTTATATAGCTTCCATCTTGAAGCAGATAGATGTCACCGTAATCTGGAAGGGAATCTAAACTAAAAATCAAACTATCTTCAGCAGTTTCAAGATCAGAACCACCCAAATCAGCAGGGTCCCCACCTACAGCATCATCATTTTCAGCTACAGACAGATCACCATCAAGACCACCTCCTATATCGATTTTCTTGATAAATGCATAGTTGCCAATTGGGAAATTAGCATCTAGTGAATCTGTACTTAAATTAGATTGCGTTGAAACATCATCAGCAGATGGTGGTGTATTGATAGTACCAACACTAGGTGTACCAAGGAGTTCGAAACCACCACCACTTACACTAACTTCAGTGGCTACGACTAACTCGCTGTCTGATCCAGCATATACATCTTCAAAGGCTGCCACCGCAGCTGTAACAACAAGTGCACCTGTTGCGCCGCTGCTGATCACAATACTCTGAGCATTGCCCAATAGATCTGTGAAGTTAACCGTTACCGCTTCATCACCAACTCGTACCACCTCACCTAATTCAACCGTATAAGTAAACGTCACACTTTCATCATTAAAATCGGCACTCGCACTTATGCCAACAGAGGTTTCATCAACAGTATCCGTCAGATTGACTGTACCTACACTTGGCGTACCCAGTGCTTCAAAGTCACTGCCGCCACTCACGCTTACTTCTGTCGCTACTGTCAGATCAGCCGCATCTTCTGCATATACATCTTCAAAAGCTGATTCCGGGATAACTACGTCAACGGTGCCTGTGGTCCCACTGCTGATCACAATACTCTGAGCATTGCCCAATAGATCTGTGAAGTTAACCGTTACCGCTTCATCACCAACTCGTACCGCTGCACCCAACTCAACTGTGTAAGTCAGGGTTGTACCGTCTTCGTTGAAATCAGGACCCGCTGTCAGGCTGACTGATGTTGCATCTTCTGTATCAATCAGATTGACTGTACCTACACTTGGCGTACCCAGTGCTTCAAAGTCACTGCCGCCACTCACGCTTACTTCTGTCGCTACTGTCAGATCAGCCGCATCTTCTGCATATACATCTTCAAAAGCTGATTCCGGGATAACTACGTCAACGGTGCCTGTGGTTCCACTGCTGATCACAATACTCTGAGCATTGCCCAATAGATCTGTGAAGTTAACCGTTACCGCTTCATCACCAACTCGTACCGCTGCACCCAACTCAACTGTGTAAGTCAGGGTTGTACCGTCTTCGTTGAAATCAGGACCCGCTGTCAGGCTGACTGATGTTGCATCTTCTGTATCAATCAGATTGACTGTACCTACACTTGGCGTACCCAGTGCTTCAAAGTCACTGCCGCCACTCACGCTTACTTCTGTCGCTACTGTCAGATCAGCCGCATCTTCTGCATATACATCTTCAAAAGCTGATTCCGGGATAACTACGTCAACGGTGCCTGTGGTCCCACTGCTGATCACAATACTCTGAGCATTGCCCAATAGATCTGTGAAGTTAACCGTTACCGCTTCATCACCAACTCGTACCGCTGCACCCAACTCAACTGTGTAAGTCAGGGTTGTACCGTCTTCGTTGAAATCAGGACCCGCTGTCAGGCTGACTGATGTTGCATCTTCTGTATCAATCAGATTGACTGTACCTACACTTGGCGTACCCAGTGCTTCAAAGTCACTGCCGCCACTCACGCTTACTTCTGTCGCTACTGTCAGATCAGCCGCATCTTCTGCATATACATCTTCAAAAGCTGATTCCGGGATAACTACGTCAACGGTGCCTGTGGTCCCACTGCTGATCACAATACTCTGAGCATTGCCCAATAGATCTGTGAAGTTAACCGTTACCGCTTCATCACCAACTCGTACCGCTGCACCCAACTCAACTGTGTAAGTCAGGGTTGTACCGTCTTCGTTGAAATCAGGACCCGCTGTCAGGCTGACTGATGTTGCATCTTCTGTATCAATCAGATTGACTGTACCTACACTTGGCGTACCCAGTGCTTCAAAGTCACTGCCGCCACTCACGCTTACTTCTGTCGCTACTGTCAGATCAGCCGCATCTTCTGCATATACATCTTCAAAAGCTGATTCCGGGATAACTACGTCAACGGTGCCTGTGGTTCCACTGCTGATCACAATACTCTGAGCATTGCCCAATAGATCTGTGAAGTTAACCGTTACCGCTTCATCACCAACTCGTACCGCTGCACCCAACTCAACTGTGTAAGTCAGGGTTGTACCGTCTTCGTTGAAATCAGGACCCGCTGTCAGGCTGACTGATGTTGCATCTTCTGTATCAATCAGATTGACTGTACCTACACTTGGCGTACCCAGTGCTTCAAAGTCACTGCCGCCACTCACGCTTACTTCTGTCGCTACTGTCAGATCAGCCGCATCTTCTGCATATACATCTTCAAAAGCTGATTCCGGGATAACTACGTCAACGGTGCCTGTGGTTCCACTGCTGATCACAATACTCTGAGCATTGCCCAATAGATCTGTGAAGTTAACCGTTACCGCTTCATCACCAACTCGTACCGCTGCACCCAACTCAACTGTGTAAGTCAGGGTTGTACCGTCTTCGTTGAAATCAGGACCCGCTGTCAGGCTGACTGATGTTGCATCTTCTGTATCAATCAGATTGACTGTACCTACACTTGGCGTACCCAGTGCTTCAAAGTCACTGCCGCCACTCACGCTTACTTCTGTCGCTACTGTCAGATCAGCCGCATCTTCTGCATATACATCTTCAAAAGCTGATTCCGGGATAACTACGTCAACGGTGCCTGTGGTCCCACTGCTGATCACAATACTCTGAGCATTGCCCAATAGATCTGTGAAGTTAACCGTTACCGCTTCATCACCAACTCGTACCGCTGCACCCAACTCAACTGTGTAAGTCAGGGTTGTACCGTCTTCGTTGAAATCAGGACCCGCTGTCAGGCTGACTGATGTTGCATCTTCTGTATCAATCAGATTGACTGTACCTACACTTGGCGTACCCAGTGCTTCAAAGTCACTGCCGCCACTCACGCTTACTTCTGTCGCTACTGTCAGATCAGCCGCATCTTCTGCATATACATCTTCAAAAGCTGATTCCGGGATAACTACGTCAACGGTGCCTGTGGTCCCACTGCTGATCACAATACTCTGAGCATTGCCCAATAGATCTGTGAAGTTAACCGTTACCGCTTCATCACCAACTCGTACCGCTGCACCCAACTCAACTGTGTAAGTCAGGGTTGTACCGTCTTCGTTGAAATCAGGACCCGCTGTCAGGCTGACTGATGTTGCATCTTCTGTATCAATCAGATTGACTGTACCTACACTTGGCGTACCCAGTGCTTCAAAGTCACTGCCGCCACTCACGCTTACTTCTGTCGCTACTGTCAGATCAGCCGCATCTTCTGCATATACATCTTCAAAAGCTGATTCCGGGATAACTACGTCAACGGTGCCTGTGGTCCCACTGCTGATCACAATACTCTGAGCATTGCCCAATAGATCTGTGAAGTTAACCGTTACCGCTTCATCACCAACTCGTACCGCTGCACCCAACTCAACTGTGTAAGTCAGGGTTGTACCGTCTTCGTTGAAATCAGGACCCGCTGTCAGGCTGACTGATGTTGCATCTTCTGTATCAATCAGATTGACTGTACCTACACTTGGCGTACCCAGTGCTTCAAAGTCACTGCCGCCACTCACGCTTACTTCTGTCGCTACTGTCAGATCAGCCGCATCTTCTGCATATACATCTTCAAAAGCTGATTCCGGGATAACTACGTCAACGGTGCCTGTGGTTCCACTGCTGATCACAATACTCTGAGCATTGCCCAATAGATCTGTGAAGTTAACCGTTACCGCTTCATCACCAACTCGTACCGCTGCACCCAACTCAACTGTGTAAGTCAGGGTTGTACCGTCTTCGTTGAAATCAGGACCCGCTGTCAGGCTGACTGATGTTGCATCTTCTGTATCAATCAGATTGACTGTACCTACACTTGGCGTACCCAGTGCTTCAAAGTCACTGCCGCCACTCACGCTTACTTCTGTCGCTACTGTCAGATCAGCCGCATCTTCTGCATATACATCTTCAAAAGCTGATTCCGGGATAACTACGTCAACGGTGCCTGTGGTCCCACTGCTGATCACAATACTCTGAGCATTGCCCAATAGATCTGTGAAGTTAACCGTTACCGCTTCATCACCAACTCGTACCGCTGCACCCAACTCAACTGTGTAAGTCAGGGTTGTACCGTCTTCGTTGAAATCAGGACCCGCTGTCAGGCTGACTGATGTTGCATCTTCTGTATCAATCAGATTGACTGTACCTACACTTGGCGTACCCAGTGCTTCAAAGTCACTGCCGCCACTCACGCTTACTTCTGTCGCTACTGTCAGATCAGCCGCATCTTCTGCATATACATCTTCAAAAGCTGATTCCGGGATAACTACGTCAACGGTGCCTGTGGTCCCACTGCTGATCACAATACTCTGAGCATTGCCCAATAGATCTGTGAAGTTAACCGTTACCGCTTCATCACCAACTCGTACCGCTGCACCCAACTCAACTGTGTAAGTCAGGGTTGTACCGTCTTCGTTGAAATCAGGACCCGCTGTCAGGCTGACTGATGTTGCATCTTCTGTATCAATCAGATTGACTGTACCTACACTTGGCGTACCCAGTGCTTCAAAGTCACTGCCGCCACTCACGCTTACTTCTGTCGCTACTGTCAGATCAGCCGCATCTTCTGCATATACATCTTCAAAAGCTGATTCCGGGATAACTACGTCAACGGTGCCTGTGGTCCCACTGCTGATCACAATACTCTGAGCATTGCCCAATAGATCTGTGAAGTTAACCGTTACCGCTTCATCACCAACTCGTACCGCTGCACCCAACTCAACTGTGTAAGTCAGGGTTGTACCGTCTTCGTTGAAATCAGGACCCGCTGTCAGGCTGACTGATGTTGCATCTTCTGTATCAATCAGATTGACTGTACCTACACTTGGCGTACCCAGTGCTTCAAAGTCACTGCCGCCACTCACGCTTACTTCTGTCGCTACTGTCAGATCAGCCGCATCTTCTGCATATACATCTTCAAAAGCTGATTCCGGGATAACTACGTCAACGGTGCCTGTGGTTCCACTGCTGATCACAATACTCTGAGCATTGCCCAATAGATCTGTGAAGTTAACCGTTACCGCTTCATCACCAACTCGTACCGCTGCACCCAACTCAACTGTGTAAGTCAGGGTTGTACCGTCTTCGTTGAAATCAGGACCCGCTGTCAGGCTGACTGATGTTGCATCTTCTGTATCAATCAGATTGACTGTACCTACACTTGGCGTACCCAGTGCTTCAAAGTCACTGCCGCCACTCACGCTTACTTCTGTCGCTACTGTCAGATCAGCCGCATCTTCTGCATATACATCTTCAAAAGCTGATTCCGGGATAACTACGTCAACGGTGCCTGTGGTCCCACTGCTGATCACAATACTCTGAGCATTGCCCAATAGATCTGTGAAGTTAACCGTTACCGCTTCATCACCAACTCGTACCGCTGCACCCAACTCAACTGTGTAAGTCAGGGTTGTACCGTCTTCGTTGAAATCAGGACCCGCTGTCAGGCTGACTGATGTTGCATCTTCTGTATCAATCAGATTGACTGTACCTACACTTGGCGTACCCAGTGCTTCAAAGTCACTGCCGCCACTCACGCTTACTTCTGTCGCTACTGTCAGATCAGCCGCATCTTCTGCATATACATCTTCAAAAGCTGATTCCGGGATAACTACGTCAACGGTGCCTGTGGTCCCACTGCTGATCACAATACTCTGAGCATTGCCCAATAGATCTGTGAAGTTAACCGTTACCGCTTCATCACCAACTCGTACCGCTGCACCCAACTCAACTGTGTAAGTCAGGGTTGTACCGTCTTCGTTGAAATCAGGACCCGCTGTCAGGCTGACTGATGTTGCATCTTCTGTATCAATCAGATTGACTGTACCTACACTTGGCGTACCCAGTGCTTCAAAGTCACTGCCGCCACTCACGCTTACTTCTGTCGCTACTGTCAGATCAGCCGCATCTTCTGCATATACATCTTCAAAAGCTGATTCCGGGATAACTACGTCAACGGTGCCTGTGGTCCCACTGCTGATCACAATACTCTGAGCATTGCCCAATAGATCTGTGAAGTTAACCGTTACCGCTTCATCACCAACTCGTACCGCTGCACCCAACTCAACTGTGTAAGTCAGGGTTGTACCGTCTTCGTTGAAATCAGGACCCGCTGTCAGGCTGACTGATGTTGCATCTTCTGTATCAATCAGATTGACTGTACCTACACTTGGCGTACCCAGTGCTTCAAAGTCACTGCCGCCACTCACGCTTACTTCTGTCGCTACTGTCAGATCAGCCGCATCTTCTGCATATACATCTTCAAAAGCTGATTCCGGGATAACTACGTCAACGGTGCCTGTGGTCCCACTGCTGATCACAATACTCTGAGCATTGCCCAATAGATCTGTGAAGTTAACCGTTACCGCTTCATCACCAACTCGTACCGCTGCACCCAACTCAACTGTGTAAGTCAGGGTTGTACCGTCTTCGTTGAAATCAGGACCCGCTGTCAGGCTGACTGATGTTGCATCTTCTGTATCAATCAGATTGACTGTACCTACACTTGGCGTACCCAGTGCTTCAAAGTCACTGCCGCCACTCACGCTTACTTCTGTCGCTACTGTCAGATCAGCCGCATCTTCTGCATATACATCTTCAAAAGCTGATTCCGGGATAACTACGTCAACGGTGCCTGTGGTCCCACTGCTGATCACAATACTCTGAGCATTGCCCAATAGATCTGTGAAGTTAACCGTTACCGCTTCATCACCAACTCGTACCGCTGCACCCAACTCAACTGTGTAAGTCAGGGTTGTACCGTCTTCGTTGAAATCAGGACCCGCTGTCAGGCTGACTGATGTTGCATCTTCTGTATCAATCAGATTGACTGTACCTACACTTGGCGTACCCAGTGCTTCAAAGTCACTGCCGCCACTCACGCTTACTTCTGTCGCTACTGTCAGATCAGCCGCATCTTCTGCATATACATCTTCAAAAGCTGATTCCGGGATAACTACGTCAACGGTGCCTGTGGTCCCACTGCTGATCACAATACTCTGAGCATTGCCCAATAGATCTGTGAAGTTAACCGTTACCGCTTCATCACCAACTCGTACCGCTGCACCCAACTCAACTGTGTAAGTCAGGGTTGTACCGTCTTCGTTGAAATCAGGACCCGCTGTCAGGCTGACTGATGTTGCATCTTCTGTATCAATCAGATTGACTGTACCTACACTTGGCGTACCCAGTGCTTCAAAGTCACTGCCGCCACTCACGCTTACTTCTGTCGCTACTGTCAGATCAGCCGCATCTTCTGCATATACATCTTCAAAAGCTGATTCCGGGATAACTACGTCAACGGTGCCTGTGGTCCCACTGCTGATCACAATACTCTGAGCATTGCCCAATAGATCTGTGAAGTTAACCGTTACCGCTTCATCACCAACTCGTACCGCTGCACCCAACTCAACTGTGTAAGTCAGGGTTGTACCGTCTTCGTTGAAATCAGGACCCGCTGTCAGGCTGACTGATGTTGCATCTTCTGTATCAATCAGATTGACTGTACCTACACTTGGCGTACCCAGTGCTTCAAAGTCACTGCCGCCACTCACGCTTACTTCTGTCGCTACTGTCAGATCAGCCGCATCTTCTGCATATACATCTTCAAAAGCTGATTCCGGGATAACTACGTCAACGGTGCCTGTGGTCCCACTGCTGATCACAATACTCTGAGCATTGCCCAATAGATCTGTGAAGTTAACCGTTACCGCTTCATCACCAACTCGTACCGCTGCACCCAACTCAACTGTGTAAGTCAGGGTTGTACCGTCTTCGTTGAAATCAGGACCCGCTGTCAGGCTGACGGAGGTCTCATCGATGGTATCATTGATAGTAATTAATGATGTATCAGAAAGATCCAGATTTTCGTAGCCACCACCACTTACAGAGCTAATTGCTACATCAAAACTCTCTCCATCAATGTAAGCATCTTCACCTTGAGCAGGCTGCGGCTCAGAACTACCAATTAGCGAACCACTTGCAAAATATATTTCTACACCATTATCAAGCGTTACAATAAAATCACCCTGCGGTGCTTTATCTACACTTGCTGTATATGTGATTAGTCCATCTTCAGATGATGTAACATCATTTAGTAGAACTGTTACTAATACTGCATCAGTAGATTCTGAAGGCTCATTTTCAGTAGTTGCTACAAGCTCTTCTTCAAACTGAATTACTGGATCATTAATGCCTATCGTTTCATAACCTGCATTAGGATCTACTTCTTCAGCTGTACGCTCTATATTTACTGTTGTAGAGCCTTCATTACCTTCACCACCAGCTTGCGTATCACCACCTGCTGCAGTTGCTTCCGATACAGCTGTAGGATCGGCACCTGCTAAGATTGCTGCCTGAATCGACTCTACATCCGCCGTTGCTTCAGAAAGATCAAAATTATTAGATTCTGTATATGTCTCAGCATTAGCCAACCAATTTTGGCCACCATCCAGTCGTACAGGCTCTCCAGCATCCATAGCTATTTCAATCGACGCATCAGGAGCAACTCGTATCATTTCATCTGCATATACTTCTTCCCCTAATGAAAGAAGCCTCTCTGTACCATCTGCCTTGACAGCTACTACATTTCCAATCAGAAGCGAAACTGTACCAATTACATTCATATATACTATTCCTTAGAAAACAGATCTCTAGATGATTGTTGTCCTTTATAAATGCCCAAATAAACAAAAACTATTGTACCGAGGTACAGGTACCTATTTTTTTCTAGTTTTTAATAAGTTAGATCAAATTAATCGAAATAAAAAAAGCAGCTTAGACAGGCTACATTTATCCCATCTGAACATAATTCGAACTAATTTCAGCCAAAATTGTTTACGCTATAATCAACCCTACCAATCAATGAGTTTTTTTATAAAAAACCCCTTGACGCCCTACCCCTTGGTCATTAAGATACGCCGCACTTTCAAGGCTAATCCCTGATAGCTCAGTTGGTAGAGCAGTAGACTGTTAATCTATTGGTCGCTGGTTCGAGTCCAGCTCAGGGAGCCAACCTTGATAGTACAGCTGATGATCCCCGATAGCTCAGTTGGTAGAGCAGTAGACTGTTAATCTATTGGTCGCTGGTTCGAGTCCAGCTCGGGGAGCCATTTAGTCGGAGTGTAGCGCAGCTTGGTAGCGCATCTGGTTTGGGACCAGAGGGTCGGGGGTTCGAATCCCTCCACTCCGACCACTTTCATTGGCAATTATTCTAAATACCTGCTCAGGTATGATCGTCGGAGTGTAGCGCAGCTTGGTAGCGCATCTGGTTTGGGACCAGAGGGTCGGGGGTTCGAATCCCTCCACTCCGACCACTTTCATTGGTTAATTTCCAAAACACCTGTTCAAGTATCATCGTCGGAGTGTAGCGCAGCTTGGTAGCGCATCTGGTTTGGGACCAGAGGGTCGGGGGTTCGAATCCCTCCACTCCGACCATCTTAATATTCTCTATTTACTTTCAATGGCTAACTAAATCAATAGAGTTGTATTTGATAACTCATTGCTTTCGTCTTCTATTAGATTGTATTCGCAGCAGTTTTTCGTCGTAAACATCAAGCCCATTGCGCGCAGCTCCAATAAGTAACTCGCAGGCAATTTCCCCACTATAATCACCATAAACCAAAGCTAAGATTTTTCTTCCTGAACCTGCTTTAATTTTTCATAAAGCTCTTCAGCCTCACGCGTAAGAAAAGAATATTTTTCAATATCACCACAACGCTGCGCGTTCATTGCCTGCTCAAGCTTAGCGTTATATTCTTTCTTAAGTCTTTTTTCAGGATTCTGTTTTAAAAATGAGAACATCTGTTTCACCTCACATTTCAGAGAAACAGGTATTACGGGAGGGGAAAGTGAACCGATCACATAGACACTGCAACCGGTTCCAATATGAACTATGTATGGTTAAACAGTAGGCTCTTCAAAGAATTTAGCCAGAACTTTCGTCAAAGCAATAACATCCTTAGTACCAGCCATTTCACGAATTGAGTGCATTGCAAATTGCGGAACACCAATATCCAGTGTTTTTACACCCAGTTCTGCAGCTGTAATTGGCCCTATGGTACTACCGCACGCCATATCACTTCTTACAACAAACGCCTGAACCGGAACATTCACCTGCTGAGCGAGATCCCTAAATATCGCACTCGTTTCACTGTTGGAAGCATAGCGCTGATTCGCGTTGAGCTTAATTACAGGCCCCTCATTAATTAAAGGGCCATGGTTTGCATCGTGCTTATCCGCAAAATTAGGGTGAATACCATGAGCATTATCTGCCGAGATCATCATAGAACGACTTATCATCCGGACCCTATCCTCGACATCAGGCATCAATCGTTCCAACACCTGGCTCAACATTGGCCCTTGAGCACCAGAAGAACTCATACTGCCTACTTCTTCATGGTCATTACAGACTAAAAGCGCCCCTTGCTCAAAATTAGATTGCAGTAATGCCGCCAATCCCATGTAGCAACTTAAAAGATTATCCAGTCTTGCAGATGACAAATACTCTTTCTTTAACCCTGTCAGTGCTGGCTTTTGCGTATCGTATAGCGAGATTTCATAATCAAGAACCTCCGCCACATCTTCAACACCCTCAGCAGATAATCTATCCGCCAACATCTGCTTAAAGCTAAACCCTTTATCCCCTTGCCCTAAAATAACTGGCAAATAGGTTTGAGCATTGATTGTTCTACTTTTATTTGCCTCTCGATCCAGATGAATAGCTAAACTAGGAATTAGTGCTATGGGATCTTTAAAGTTAACTAACGCCTTACAACGCTCACCTTTTAGAGACTTATAACTCACCCGCCCTGCCATAGACAGATCACGATCAAACCAGGGGTTTAACAACACCCCACCATAAACCTCAACACCCAACTGCTGATAGCCATGCCTATTCAGTTCAGGAACCGGCTTCACTTTTAGACAAGGAGAATCAGTATGCGCGCCCACCATACGTAATCCAGACTCTGCCAGATTAACATCACGCGGCAAAGACCAAGCAATTATGGAAGAGCCATTGCGAGTAACGTAATACTTCCCACCCGCTTGTAACTGCCAACTATCCTCTTCACGCAGCTCTATAAAACCATTTTTAGCCAAACGCTGCGACATCTCCTTTACCGCGTGATACGGCGTTGGAGACGCTTCTAAGAACAATTGTAAATCTGCAATTAAGTCTTTCATTTAAAATCCTATTTCTCAGAAGCCTTAAAATCGATTAACTCAACTTTAAATATCAAAGTTGAATTCGCTGGAATATCAACACTTGGGCTAGTAGCACCGTAAGCCAATTCCGGCTTGATATAAAACATCCAAACCGCCCCTTTATTCATCATAGCTAAACCTTCAGTCCAGCCGCGAATAACGCGATTTAACGGGAAGGAACTAGGCTCACCACGTTTATAAGAGCTATCAAATACATGCCCGTCAACACGAGTACCTTCGTAGTGAACAGTAACAGTATCAGTAACGTTAGGGCTCCCACCCTCTCCTGCCTGAACAACTTTATATTGCAAACCACTCGGTGTTACTTTTACATCTTGATCTTTTGCATTTGACTCTAGAAAGGCAACACCTTCTTTCCTGACGTCATCGTTAAGCGCCTTCTCAACCAACGCTTGACGAAACTTTTGCTCTTCAGGATCTTCACCACAACCACTAACCAATCCTAGCGTCATCGCCAGAGCTGTAACACCTACGAGTTTCATGTTCATAAACGAATACCAAATAAATCCATACACTCTTTATAAGCAATTGATTTTACAACAGTGCCGCGCATGTCTACACTCAACAAACTGTGACAGGGAACTCACAACCCTTTTTTAGGGTCATAGTTAAATCCAGAGCGCTGAATTAAGACTTACATTATGCATAGATCGCTATTAAAGCCACTGTTGTTTACTGCGTTATCCTTCCTAATTCCAAGTACAGCCAATGCACTTGCAACACCGCTCAAATCAGAGCCCGTGCATAAGCAAACGTTATTAGAAATTACAGAATCGCTCAAACTAGGCCACTATAACAGAGTCAATTTAGATGATTCATTATCTGGACAGATCTTTAATCAATATATTAAGGACCTCGACCCTGCGCGCAGCTATTTTTACAAAAGCGATATAGATGAGTTCGAAAAATATCGTTTGGTACTAGACGATCAAATCCGCTCTGGAGAACTCTCTGCAGCTTATTTCATTTTCAACCGCTATCAAGAGCGTATTGAAGGTCGCCTAGAGTTCATTATTGATGAATTAGAACAAGGCAAGGTATTTGATTTCTCGATTGATGAGAGCCTAAACACTGATCGAGAAAACGCTGCTTGGATTGAATCCACCCAAGAGATGAATGCACTTTGGGACCGTCGACTTAAGAGCGCTCTGCTCAACCTTCTATTAGCTGAAAAAACTGAAGAAGAAGCACGAGAAATTCTAATAAAACGCTATAAAAACCAACTAAAAAGAAGTTTACAAGTTAATAGCGAAGACGTATTCCAATCGTTTGCAAACGCTTTTACCAAGCAATACGATCCACACACCCAGTATTTTTCACCAAGAAAATCTGAGAATTTCAAAATTAATATGAGCTTATCTCTAGAAGGGATCGGCGCTGTATTAAAAAGTGAAAACGAATTCACTCAGATTGTTCGCCTTGTACCTGCAGGCCCTGCTGAAAAGACAGGTCAACTGAAGGCGACCGACCGTATTATTGGTGTCGGCCAAGGTGAAGATGGCGATATCGAAGATGTCGTAGGCTGGAGACTGGACGATGTTGTTCAACTTATTCGAGGCCCTAAAGGAACTACTGTTAGGCTCGAAGTAAGGACTTCTGAGCGCGAAGACATCCCTTCCAAAATCGTAAAAATTGTTCGAAATAAAGTAAAATTAGAAGAACAATCCGCTCAAAAGCGCATACTCGAACTTGAACATCTTGGCCAACCATTCAAACTTGGCGTAATTGAGATACCAGCCTTCTATATTGATTTTGCAGCACTGCAGCGTGGCGATGACGATTATAAAAGCACCTCTCGCGATGTAGAAAAGCTTATTCAAGAACTAAAAGACGAAAATGTTGACGGCCTAATCGTAGACCTCCGTAACAATGGCGGCGGCTCTCTTCGTGAAGCCAACGACACTGTTGGCCTATTCATTCAACGTGGCCCAACAGTTCAGGTGAAAGACTCTACAGGTCGAGTTGAGGTTCTTCGCGATCTTAACCCAAAAGTCTCTTACGGTGGACCAATGGCTGTTCTTGTTAACCGCCTATCTGCCTCAGCATCTGAAATTTTTGCCGGTGCAATCCAAGACTACAACCGTGGCATCGTTATTGGCGGCCAAACCTTTGGTAAAGGCACCGTTCAAACCTTACTACCCCTTAACCACGGCCAGCTTAAACTGACACACGCTATGTTTTATCGAATTTCTGGCGACAGCACCCAGAATAAAGGCGTAATGCCAGATATCACATTCCCTACCCTTTATGACCCTGAAATCATTGGTGAAAGCGCATTAGATCAAGCTCTAGCTTGGGATAAAGTTCGATCAGCACCTCATGGCGTGTACCCGAATCTGAAACAATTTTTAACTCAGATCAATTCACGTTATCAATCACGAAGCATGACTGATCCGGACTTCATCTTCATGCGTGAACAAGTTGAGCATCTCAACGAAGTACGCAAGGAAAGCAGCCTTATCCCTCTACAGGAATCAGCGCTTAAGATTGAACGTGAGAAAGCGGAAGAATGGCAAGTGAATGCCGAAAACCGTCGTCGCAGCAAAAAACAACTACCTCCGATCAAATCGCTATCAGAGCTTGATGAAGAGCTAGAAAAAGATGCTCAAGGCAGACCTATCAACCCAGAAGCTGAAGCTATGCTAGTAGAAAGTGGAAGAATTCTACTTGATACAGCCTTCTTACAGTTGCAATATTCAGCTAACGAAACCCAGAAAGGCGAACAGAAATAGCCTCGATGCTAGCGAGCAATCGCTACGCTTCTATGGATTAATAACGCCAGCCGCCAAGATAGGAAAGAAGTAAGCAATGAATACTAGAAAGCTTCTTGTAGTACTGATCATCGTTCCAATTGTATTGGCCATTCTCGGTGGCGGTGGCTATTTTGCCTATAATGAAATGCAGGGCCAGCATCAGGAAAACCTAAAAGACTTAGAAAAATTTGGCTTCACTGTCTTACCTAGCAATGTTCATACTGAGACAACTGGCGAACTCGGCACTAAGCAGCTTCCGGCCACTTTCGCACAAGACAAACTCACCCCAACGCAGAAAGTTATTAAAGGCTTAATGGCCGACAATGAGAAGCTTCTAGACGAGCAAGAAGTTTATAAAAAACAGATTGAAGGGCTTAAAGCCGAAATAGCTGCCCTTGAAGAATACAAAAAGCTCAACGAGCATTTTGCCCCTTTGACCATTGTTGAAGAAGTTGCCGCTGTAGAAAAACAACTCAAGACATTGCTTATCGATATGCCAGATGCCCGACGCTTCTCTAACCTACAAATAGAAGCAATGTCGGCAGCTGCTGGTAACGAATATAAGAAATTTATTGGTGGAAAACGCTTAATCCTATCCGACAGCGAGCGCGAAGATCTCGTTAAAACCTATATGCCCGAATTCTCGTTCTGCGTAGGGGATGGCATTGAAATCGCAGCCAACTCCCCTCGTGAAGAGCGCCTTATAACTCAATTTTTCCGTAAACAGGATAGCAGCAACCTAACCAGTGAGTTAAAAACTGATCTGGATACA
Organism: Neptuniibacter sp. QD48_55; assembly: GCF_047778115.1. Classification (GTDB taxonomy): domain Bacteria; phylum Pseudomonadota; class Gammaproteobacteria; order Pseudomonadales; family Balneatricaceae; genus Neptuniibacter. The sequence continues at coordinate 2,329,694 of NZ_CP180555.1, forward strand.
GTTGTAAAACCTTGTCAAACAGCACTTTACTCCCGACTAGACGATTACGATAAACCTTTTTAATAATCCGCTAAAACCTTATACATTCTCTGTTAATTTACTGTATAATGTGCGCTCATTTTCTTTTGAAATGGGCGCTACACCGGTCAAAACGCCCTCTTCATAATAATTAAACTGACCCTGTGAATCCGGTTTTACAGGCTGAAGTGCTGTTATCCAATCTCACATTCTTAGCGAGATAAAACAGCCCTTATATAGGACATATTCAATGAGCGAAAGCTTTGCTGATCTGTTTGAAGAATCCCTTCAATCACTAGACATGACTCCAGGTAAATTGGTAATTGGTGAAGTTGTTGATATCGACAGCGACTGGGTTACTGTACATGCTGGTCTAAAATCTGAAGCAATCATCCCGCGTTCTCAGTTCCTTAACGATGCTAACGAACTTGAGATCAAAATCGGTGACGACGTTAAAGTTGCACTAGAAGCGGTTGAAGATGGTTTCGGTGAAACTCGTCTGTCTCGTGAAAAAGCGAAACGCGCTGAAGCTTGGGAAGTTCTACAGACTAAATTTGAAGCTGAAGAAGTTGTTAAAGGCTACATCAGCGGCAAAGTTAAAGGCGGCTTCACAGTTAGCATCAACAACATTCAAGGCTTCCTACCAGGTTCTTTGGTAGACGTTCGCCCTGTACGTGACGTTGATCACCTAGAAGGCAAAGAGCTTGAATTCAAACTAATCAAGCTTGATCCTAAGCGTAACAACATCGTTGTTTCTCGCCGTGCAGTTCTTCAAGAAGCTAACAGTGCTCAGCGTGATGAGCTACTAGCTACTCTAGAAGAAGGTCAAGAAGTTAAAGGTTTCGTTAAGAACCTTACTAACTACGGTGCATTCATCGATCTTGGCGGTGTTGACGGTCTTCTACACATCACTGACATGGCTTGGAAGCGTATCTCTCACCCATCAGAGATGCTAAACCCAGGCGATGAGATCACTGTTAAGATCATCAAGTTCGACAAAGAATCTGGTCGTATCTCTCTAGGTCTTAAGCAGCTTTCTCAAGACCCATGGTCTCTTATCAAAGAACGTTACCCAGCTGGTGCTAAGTGCAAGGCACGCATCACTAACCTTACTGATTACGGCTGCTTCGCATCTATCGAAGACGGCGTAGAAGGTCTGGTACACGTTTCTGAAATGTCTTGGACTAACAAGAACATCCACCCATCTAAAGTTGTTCAGATCGGTGATGAGCTAGAAGTTATGATCCTAGACGTTGACGAAGAGCGTCGTCGTATTTCTCTAGGTATCAAACAGTGCACAGCTAACCCATGGGTTACTTTCGCTGAGCAGTTTGCTGCGAACGACAAAGTTACTGGTACTATCAAAACTATCACTGACTTCGGTATCTTCGTTGGCCTACAGGACGAGCTTGACGGTCTTGTTCACATGTCTGACATCACTTGGGAAGCTGATGCTGAAGCAGCTCTACGCCAGTTCAAGAAAGGCGAAGAAGTTGAAGCTGTTATCCTTTCTATCGATGCAGAGAAAGAGCGTATCTCTCTTGGTATCAAACAGCTTGAAAGCGATCCATTCGCTGAATTCGCTGCAGCTAACGACAAAGGCGCTATCGTAACTGGTAAAGTTACTTCTGTAGACGCTAAAGCAGCTGTTATCGAGCTAGCTGAAGGTATCGAAGGTACTCTGAAAGTATCTGAGATCTCTGTAGATCGCGTTGAAGATGCATCTACTGTTCTTAACGTTGGTGAAGAAGTAGAAGCTAAGATCATCACTCTTGATCGTCGCAACCGCGTTATCAACCTGTCTATCAAAGCGAAAGAACAGGCTGAAGAGAAAGCAGCAATCTCTGCTGTACGTAACGCTGAAGTTGAAGTATCTGGCCCAACTACAATTGGTGACCTGATCAAAGCTCAGCTAGACAACCAGAAGTAATCACTTCTTGTTGAAGCTAAAAAGCCGCAATCATTGATTGCGGCTTTTTTGTTTTCGTTAATTAAACTTAGCTAGCAAATCTATATCCACGCTTACCACTGCGCTTCACTTTATACATTGCATGATCAGCTTCTCTCAGAAGCACCTCAGCATTTTTATTCAACGCCCCTTCCTCTAAGAGCGAAATCCCTACGCTTACGCCAATACAGGCCTCTTGTTCCTTACCATTCATATCAGCGATCGAAAACGGCTCATTCATCACAGCAATAATCTTGGATGCAACTACTTCAACATCTTTAGCAGACTTTATCCCTGACATTAAGATAATAAATTCATCACCACCGATACGACCCACCGTATCCACAGCGCGCACTTGATGAACCAAACGTTTCCCAAATTCAACCAACACTTGATCACCCGCATCGTGACCAAAGCTATCATTAACAGCTTTAAAACCATCAAGATCAACAAACATGATCGCAGCTGAACTCGCCTCCCGCTGCGCTTGAGCAATCACTTGAGTCATACGATCGCGACACAACCGCAAACTGGGCAGCCCGGTTAAGGCATCATAATGAGCAAGTTTATCTAACCTTACCTTGGCCTTTTCTGCCTGCTCAATCGCATTATGTAGCTCTGTAACGTCATATTCAGACACCAAAAGAAGGTAATCGCCCGTCAATGGATGACGGCTCGTACGGAGATCCACAACATGTCGGCGCACACCTTTACTCGTTACCATCAAATGCTCTGACTGCCCATCTTGATGCTGTCGCCCCCTCTCAAGAAGCTCAAACCCCTCTTTAACGTTGTGAAATCGGCACACAAACACAGAAGCATCATTATTCTGAGCATCAACAAAGCCATATAATTCTGCTGCGGCTGGATTTTCAAACATCGGCGTACCACTCATATCAAAACTAGTAACAGCAACTGATGTATAACGAATCGCTTCAGAAAAGATGAGATGCTCAGGTTGCTCGCCCAGATCAACCTGCTCACTAATAAACGCAATAATGCCACGGTGCTTTTCAGGACCAAGCAGCACTGCTTTATGTCGCATCAAGAGCGTTTTAGGTTTACCGTTTGGATAAGTTGTCCAAGGGTCAACTGTCATCCCTTGAGCCGCTGCTTTATAAAATGTTTGCTCGGTCCGCTTACGAGCACCTTCTGTATCAGCCGATAGGTCTTTATCAATCAAATCCTGAACAGTTGGCAGCCCCCAAAATTCGAGTGCGCGCTCATTTCCCCACCAGAAGCCATGTCGATCTAGATCAAAAATCCAAATAACATCAGGTACAAAATCGAACGCAGAAATTGCATCGAAATTATCGAGAACTGAGAGGTGATTAAATTGATCAGAAGTGCTCAAAGCCATTATCTCCAACTACGAGATATAACTTTATGTTAGGAAAACCCTAACAGCAAATTAGACATTACGCATAAAAAAAGCGCCTTAGGCGCTTTTCTACTATTCAATAATGTAATCTTCGAACTCTTCTTCGGTGATTTCATTATCTTTGACTTCGTACCAAGTTAGTACCGAAGCACCTGACTCAATCACCGTCTCTTGGCGCCCAGACAATAGCGGGTGCCATTCAGGAAGATCTTTGCCTTCATGAATTAAGCGGTAAGAACAGGTTGGCGGAAGCCAATGAAAGTCATCAACATCCTTAGGAGTAAGCTTGACGCAGTCAGGCACTAAAGAGCAACGCTCCTCATATTTGGTGCAACGACAGGTATCAAAATCTAGAAGGTGACAAACAACAGAGGTATAAAAAACCTCTTTTGTATCTTCATCTTCCAGCTTGTGGAGACAACAAAGCGCACAACCATCACAAAGAGATTCCCACTCCGAAGAGCTCATCTCTTGTAGACTCTTACTGCGCCAAAATACTTCTTGAGCTACCACTTAGCGAACACCAGTTTCCGGGCGATCTTTATGAAGATCAAGCATGTAGTCATCTTTTGGCGGCGGCATCTGCAAGAAATAACCCTTCTCATCTAGATCAGACAACACCTTTTCGGTATCAACCCTAGCCAGCTCACGATCAGCCGTTAAAGGAATATCCATCACATGCTTTGGCGAACCAAACATTTCTAATAGCGCTTCCGGCACTTTACTCAGTTGATCTCGCTTATCTACATAAAGATACATCTCATCTTTACGCGGGCTCAGGTAAACAGAGCATATTTTCATCGGTTAAGCACCTTCAGTTCTTAATTTTTCAATCTTTTGCAATTCGGCTAACAATTGAGATGCAAGAAGCTCCTGCCTCCAAGCCGTAATTTTTTCAGGTAAGCGATACTCACCCTCATCAACCCCTGAACGAATAAGTAGTTCCAACTCTTTTCTTCGCAATAAAATTTCAGGGGCGACATTTTGCTCTTCAGCTACACGACGCGCAATCGCCTTCAGCTTCTTAATATGTTTGTTCCAAAAGAAGTGCAGCGGTTTAGGAATAGGTGCAGGGCTGTTTTTAGCCGCACTTACCTGTCCATACTTTAAAAAGCCTAAAATTGCTTCGCCATCAGTACGAAGTATACGCTTTTTCACTTCATCTAGCCGCGATAACTCAGATAAACTGCGTGGCCACTTTTCCACTATTTGTAACAAAGCCTGATTTCTGAGGATTCTGTTACGTGGAACATCTCGCTTTCTCGCAATCTGTTCGCGCCATGCAGTTAGGTCACGCAATGCTGCCATTTTGTGCTCTGGCAGATTCCACATTTGAGTGAAGCGACGGTAATAACCATAACCTTCAACATCATCCACTAGCGCATCAGCTAACAGCGCATCATTCTCTTGCTCTGCCCAGTGATAACGCTGCAAAGCATCCAGCTCTGATTTTTGCATCTGGTATATAGCTGGAAGATAAGCCACATCTAGCGCTGCATATAATTCTTGGCTTGCTGTCAGAGGGCGCTGCAACCAATTAGAGGTGGTCTCATGTTTCGCTAATTGAATACCTAGCTTTTGCTCAAGCATTCTCTGAAGGCCTAACGAGAACCCCCAATTCAATACAGCCCCACCTAATTGCGTATCAAACAACGGTGTTGGCAATTCACCAAACATTTTCAGAAATAGCTCTAGATCTTCATTTGCTGCATGCATCAGTTTTACAACTGATCGATCAGCAAATAGATCAGCCAACGCACTAAAATCCTTGATCTCTAAAGGATCAATCAAGTAGCAAGATTGATCATCAGCAACTTGAATAAGCCCAGGGATAGGATAAAACGTTTCAACTCGCTGAAACTCTGTATCTAGTGCAATGACTGGAAGCGTACGCCATTTATTACAACACTCAACTAACGCATCTTCTGAACGAATCCAGACAGGTGTTCTTGCTGATACTTCTAGCTTTTTCCAACTATATTCTGTCATCTGGAGATTCTTACCTCAAAGCAGAGAACGTCTTCCCGCTATTGCGTGGGCTAACGTACCGCCATCCACGAATTCTAACTCTCCACCCACAGGAACCCCGTGAGCGATTCGAGAAACCTTTACATCCAGATCTTTCACTTGAGCAGCAATAAAATGAGCCGTTGCTTCGCCTTCTACCGTTGGATTAGTGGCAAGGATTAATTCTCGGATATCGTTTGATCTAACCTTATCTAAAAGAAGATCAATACCCAGATCTTCAGGGCCTATGCCATCGATAGGTGACAGATGCCCCGAGAGTACAAAATAACGACCGTTATACCCCCCCGTCTGCTCAACTGCCAACACATCTACCGGCGACTCGAGTACACAAAGCAGATGCTTATCTCTTGTTTCTGATTGGCAAATATCACAAACATCCTGCTCGGATAAAGTACGACATTCACTGCAATGACCGATCTCTGCAACCGCTTTTTCAAGCGCAGCAGACAGAGATAACGCCCCTTCAGAATCACGTTCCAACAGATGAAAAGCCATTCGCTGAGCCGACTTAGGACCAACCCCCGGCAAACAACGTAAAGCGTTTATTAACTGCTGAATTAATGGACTGAATGACATCGATTAGAACGGCATATTGAAACCAGGAGGCATTCCCATACCACCGGTCACTTCAGACATTTTCTCTTGAGTGTAAGATTCGATTTTACGCACGGCATCATTTACCGCCGCAGCGATCAAATCTTCTAAGATCTCTTTGTCTTCTTCCATCAAGCTGTCATCAATATTGATGCTTTTAACGTCGTGACGACCGTTCATTACAACTTTCACAAGACCCGCACCAGACTCACCAGTTTGCTCTGCAAGTGCGATTTGCTCTTGTGCTTTTTGCAGGTTCTCCTGCATTTTTTGGGCCTGTTTCATCAGGTTACCCATACCGCCTTTCATCATATCTTTCCTCAATTAATTATCGATGGGAACCACGGACGAGAGTTCAATCCGTGCATCAAAATGCTCTTGTAGTAATTGTACCGTACTATCGTTACGAATAGATTCGACAGCTAATAGATGACGCTCTTCTCGTTTACGATTTATAAACTGTGCAGGGGTTTCCTGCTGCTGTTCAGCTTGTAAAAACTCAACCTGAACAGGGTTATTAAAGTAACCATTCAGTGCATCCGAAATACGCTGACACTGTACTTCGTTCAGCATCGTCTTCTGCTCTTTGGTGTAATGTAAAACCATCGATTCAGACGATATTTGTTCCAAAGAAAGATGAGTCGCTAAACTTTCGGTCATGCCACTTAGACCAAGGCTACGACTAATATGCACCCAATCAGGCAGGGAGACTTCCGCTAAATTACGCGAACACTCTACAACCTCAACACGTGTTTTAGAGATCTCACCTATCTCTTCTGTTACTTCAGCTTGTAGCACTGGTTCTGAAACAGGAGCCACTGCTTCCATTTCAGTATATGAATTTTCCGCTGCACGATTAGAAGGCTCTGAATCATCAAAACCACCCACATCATCCATATCCCAAGGAGGTGGTTCATCTCCTTGGTTATTTACCGCTTCAGGCTTTTTTGCAGGGCTTACCTCCGCCACTGGCGCCATCGGACTTGCCTGCCCTAATGGAGGTACATCTGATAATGGCTGCTCATACGGCGGTGGAGATTCTACTGCTGGAGGCTGACTATCCGTGTGCGCTGGGGCCGGTTGCATTGGCGCAGATTGAGGCGCAGGTGCAGTTTGAACAACTGGTGTATGTGCGACAGGTGCAGGTTGGATCGATTCAGCTACAGGTGGAGGCACTTCCGTAGTTACAGAAGCTGTAGTGGTCTGACTTACTTGTTGCGGGGAACTTGATGCGACCTCAACTTGGCGCGGCTGAGCACTAGCAGGACGAAATGCCAGCATTCTCAGCAATACCATTTCCAAACCTTCGCGTGGATCAGGAACAAAAGGAAGGTCCTTACGGCCCATCAAAGCAACTTGGTAATAGAGCTGAACATCTTCAGCCGTTAATTTGCCAGCAAGTTCAATAATCTGATCTTTATCTCCCATGCTGTTATCCACAGCCTCAGGGATCGTTTGCGCCATCGCAATACGGTGTAATACGCCGATCAAATCACCTAGAACCGTATTATAGTCAGGTGAAAACTGAGCCAAATCAGTCACTGCCGCCATTAGGCCTTTAGCGTCTGATGCCGCTAAGCAGAACAACATCTGATAGACCAAACGCTGATCAATTGTGCCCAGCATAGCGCGAACATCTGCTTCACCAATCTGCCCAGCACCAAAAGCGATCGCCTGATCGGTTAAACTCATCGCATCACGCATAGAGCCGTCTGCAGATCTCGCTAACAACCATAGTGCAGGTTCTTCAAACTGAATCTGCTCTGCTGTCAGAACTGTTCGCAGATGGTTCACGATTCGTTCAGGGATCAAGTTTTTAAGATTGAACTGCAAGCAACGAGATAAAATTGTGATCGGCAGCTTCTGAGGATCAGTTGTTGCTAATAGGAATTTAACATGCGGAGGTGGCTCCTCCAGCGTTTTAAGTAGCGCATTAAACGAGTGAGTAGAAAGCATGTGCACCTCATCTATCAGGTACACTTTGTAGCGTCCATGGGTCGGTGCATATTGCACGTTTTCCATCAGTTCACGCGTATCTTCTACTTTCGTGCGCGAAGCCGCATCAACTTCAATAAGATCAACAAAACGCCCTTCGGCGATCTCTTTACAAGCAGAACATTGACCACAAGGCGTTGAAGACACGCCCTGTTCGCAGTTGAGAGATTTGGCAAACAATCGAGCAATCGATGTTTTACCGACACCACGGGTACCGGTAAAGAGATAGGCATGATGTAAACGATCATCATCCAACGCATTAACCAGTGCTTTAAGCACGTGTTCTTGCCCTACCATCTCCTGAAATTTAGCAGGACGCCATTTACGCGCTAGAACCTGATAACTCATCTACTTTTGCTACTTATATCGTCTAAAAATATTGGCTCTATGCTACCTGTTGCGAGCGACTTGTACCAGTGAAACCTTATGCACTTCCCGTCACAAACCTGTTTCTAAGATCGCTTCTGTCTCTGTAATTGGAACTGGTTTAGAGAAATAGAAACCCTGAGCCGTATCGCACTTCAACTCAGTCAGAATCGCCAATTGCTCATCAGTTTCAACGCCCTCAGCAACCACTTTCATACCTAACGTATGCGCCATTGAAATGATCGTCGCCATGATCGCTTTTTCGGACTTGTTGCTGCCCAATTCGGCAGTGAATGCTTTATCGACTTTCAACACATCAACAGGTAAACGACGTAGATAGTTTAGAGAGGAATATCCGCTTCCAAAGTCATCCAATTCGATCGCAACCCCTTTAGCTCGAATAGCCTCAAGAACAGGTAAAACTCGATCTATATTCTCAATAACCGCTGTTTCGGTAATTTCTACACTCAAATATCCTTCAATTAGAGGATATTGGTCTAACTGTTTACTTAAGTCAGATACCAAATCAGGACTTGCTAGCTGACGTGGTGATAGGTTGATAGAGACTCGCTCCCCCTCTTTCAACAATCCATGTTTCATCCACTGGTCAACTTGTTTAAAAACTGTCGCAAAAACCCAATTACCCAGAGGTAGGATCAATCCGCTATTTTCAGCTACAGGAATAAACTCTGCAGGGGAAATACCATTGCCATCAAAATCAGTCCAACGAAGTAACGCTTCCAAGCCAATTACTTTTCTTGAGGTAAGGCATACTTTAGCTTGGTAATAGATTTCGAAGGATTCTGCATCAATGGCAGCACGAATGTCAGACTTCATCTGAATCTGTTGCAAATTTTTGCGGTTAAGCTCCGAATCGAAGAAGCATACTTGGTCACGTCCTCGGTTCTTAGCGCTGTACATGGCTGCATCTGCATGTTGTATCAAAGTTTCAGCACTATCAGCATCATGGGGATACATGGCAATGCCGATACTTGCCCCAATAAATACATCGCTATTTTTTAACCTGAACGGGCGTTTAAGTTCCTCCAAGACATTATTCGCTATAACCAAGGCCATATTGGCTTGAAAAATCCCCGGCAGAATCAGAATAAATTCATCCCCGCCCCAACGAACCACTGTATCTGAGCTACGTACCTTTTCTTTAATGCGATTCGCTGCTTCAACTAGCAATTGATCGCCATATTCATGACCTAAAGAATCATTCACATGCTTAAAGAAATCCAAGTCAATAAACACCAAAGCCAAAGATTCTTTATGTCTGTTGGAGAGCTCCATGTCATGAGTTAAGCGTTCTTTGCAGAAAGTTCGATTCGCAAGATTGGTCAAGGAATCATAGTAAGCAAGGTTGCGCAGAGAAGCCTCGGTTTTCTTTTGCTCCGAAATATCCGTAAATACACCAAAGTAACCGGTAACACTCTCTTGCTCATCTTTAATTGCTTTAACGGTGAGCCATTCAGGATAGATCTGACCATCTTTCTTTCGGTTCCAGATCTCACCAGACCATAAACCTTTCTCCTCCAGCTCTCTCCACATTGCTTCATAAAACGAAGTAGGCTGTTTGTGAGAGTTGAGGATATTTGGCGCTTGGCCAATCACTTCGTCCTTACTGTAGCCAGTAACCCTCTCAAATGCAGAGTTTGCTTCTACGATTCTGTTGTATTTATCCGTGACGATAATGCCGTCATTAGTGGTTTCAAAAATATATTGAGCTAGACGCAGGGCTTTATCTTTTTCCGCTCTATCACTCATATCGGTAGTAATCGTGCACACCGCATATAACTGACCATCATCATCAAAAAGAGGAAAACACTCACTGTAAAGAGACTTAAATTGTCCCCTACACTCGTAAGTTAACTCCCAGCTGTAATGCTGCTTCGATTGAACGACTTGTGCATCACCCTCTCGAGAGGCATGGATAACGTCAGCAGGAATTTCCTTTTCAGCCGCATCACCTTTTAGCTCATCCACCGAAGCTAAACCTGCAAATTTTAGATAAGCGGGGTTTGCTCTTAGATATTGACCTTCGACATCCCGAATCACGATCATCGATGGCGAGTTCTCTAGCAATTCGTCCAGCAAATCAACGTTAGCTTCTAGTTGAGCGTGTATAGAAGAGATCTGCTTTGCCATCTGACTGAATGCAGCTCCCAGCATTCCTAACTCATCACTCCCAGCTTGATCATCAAAAGCGGTTATCTGACCTCGTGAAAAAGATCTACTCGCTAAAACCAGCATCTGTACACGTGAAGTTACCAGTCGATTGATGACGAACATCAAAATAAGGGCAAGGAATAGCATAGCGACAGACAGTGCCGTAACTAATACAGCGAGCTGCTTGCTAATTGCCTCATTCACTTCCTTATCACTTAAAGCGAGAATCATAACCCCTTGTTCCAGTTCTTGATGCTGCGAACCAAACGCTGGGATACCAATTGGGATCAGTGAATAGAGAACATTCTCCTTTTCAAAATAGGCATGCTTTTGTAACTGCATATCTCGTACTTGGATAATGGTATTGAGATCTAAATGAACATCTACACGACGGCTAACCGTTTTGCCGAGGTCTTCACTATGAGATGAAAAACGAATTTGATTAGCCGAATCCACTACCAAAACTTTACTCAACTGATCTGACTTAAGGTTCTGACGAAACTCTCTATTTACCCCTTCTGCATCTCCTCTCTCTAACAGGTAAGTCAGGGTACCTTTTAGCCGTTTAGTAACATTTTGAGCTTCGGTCTTTAGCAGGGTTTGATGCTGTTTTTCAACAATCGGTGCAACAAAGAAAAGACAACTCGGGATTATGAGTGCGGTAACAAGCACAATAATAACCGGAATAGAAAAACGTAAAGGTAGAGATAGTCGCATAAGAAAGCTTTTATTATCTATAGACTTACCGGCCTAACACAGCTCATCAGATATTACCCAGCTAGCGCGTCAGAGCCTTATTTACAACATAATGAATAATTATAAATAAGGATAAGCTAAAACTATCCTCGCAAGCACCCCTATTTAGGTTTAAAATCATACAATTCCTAGGCCATGGTCAAGACTATGTTTAAGAAACCCCCAAGCAAAGCGGAACTTCGCGATCAGCTCAATGCTGAGGTATCACGGTTTCTGGAAAAAGGCGGGGAAATAAAACAAGTTGAGATGGGAGAATCTGGATTAGTTGACGGACGTTACACTCATCACAAATCCAATTTTGAACGCGCTAAACCACAAGAGCGCACTCCAATTCACGGTCTATTAGCTACTATTGATGCTAGACGTAAGAGTAAAGTTTCAACTAAACCTAAACGCGGAAAACCTCGCAAGAAAATCATCTACGATGATTTTGGCGAACCTGTTAGAACAGTGTGGATAGACGAATAAATTTTTAAGCCAAATACACAACTCCAACCGCTCCACCCACCTACAGCTCTAATCAAAATCTAAGCTGTAATAACGGAAGGTATTCTTTCCGGCGCGTTTAGCTTCATACATCGCCGAATCCGCATGTTCAAAAAGCTTCTCTGGTAAATGATCATCTGGGTAGATCGAGATACCGATACTCACGCCCATCTGCAAATCCACACCTTCATAGGTAAAGGGCCGTTGCACTGAATCAATAATCTTCTTAGCAACCACCTCGGCATCATATTTAAACTCTAAACCCGATAGGAAAATCACAAATTCATCACCACCTAAACGTGCTACACAATCAGATTCTCTGACACACGCCGTTAAACGCTTTGAAATTTGCTGCAGAGCTTTGTCTCCAGCTAGGTGTCCATGAGTGTCGTTGATTTCTTTAAAGCCATCCAAGTCTAGGTATAAAAACGCAAGTATTGCCCCTTCCCTTTTTGCTTGAACCAAGGCTTGGGTTAATCGCTCATTAAATAAACTACGGTTTGGCAAACGGGTCAACGCATCATAATTAGCTCTAAAACGTATTTCGTCTTCTTGCTCTTTACGCTTACTAATATCCGTAAATAGGGCAATGTATTCTAATGGGTCACCGTCTTCGTCTCGAACCATCGCGATGGTTTGCCATTGAGGGTAGACCTCACCCGATTTTCGTCGGTTCCAGATCTCACCTTCCCAGCGATTATTTTTTTGCAGCTCTTCAAACATCGATTTGTAAAACGACTCATCATGATGACCTGAATTGAGTACTCGAGGACTTTGCCCTAGCACCTCTTGCGATTGGTAACCTGTAATCTCATAGAAAGCTGGATTCACCATCGTGATAGCCCCATTAAGATCTGTAACCATTATTGCTTCTGAAGCAGCATCAAATACCGTAGTGGCAACACGCATCCGTTCTTCGATCTGCTTATATGCGGTTACATCTTCCTTCACAGAGATATAGTGAGTCACCTCTCCATTTTCAGAGCTAACTGGAGAGATAGAAGTTTTATCCCAATAGACACTGCCATCTTTACGGCGGTTACACAGCTCCCCTTTCCAAGTTTGACCACTCGTAATGGTTTGCCAAAGGTCAATATAATCTTCTTGATCGGTTTCCCCAGACTGTAATAATTTTGGATTTTTACCAATCACTTCTTCTTTGCTGTAACCAGAAGTACGGTAAAAACAAGGGTTAGCATAAGTAATCACCCCGTCGCTGTCCGTCATTACCACGGAAACAGGGCTCTGTTCTACAGCTTGCGATAGTTCCTTAAGGTGCAAGTTTTCACCGTTTTTATCTTTCTCATATTGTTCCAACCGAGCTCCCATAATATTGAAAGCCTGAGCAGTCTCTATCAACTCTCCACAGGATTCCTCAGATACACGAAAGTTAAAATTTCCTGCTGCAATTTGTGTACTCGCTTCTCGTAGATGGGAAAGCTGTTTGGAAATGACTCTGAGCGCTACATGTGCACCAAGAACCATTAGGATAATTTCCAATAAAGCCAAACCAAGCAGTTGATAGCTAGCACCTTGAACAAGAAAATTAGTTTTTTCTGCAGGAAGACCATAATGAATTTCGTAAGCAGCCCCATCATCACCTTGAAGAAATAATTGCTGATCAATGACATTACCACTCCCTCCCCATAAAACAGCTAAATCATGAGAATGGGCAAGACCATGGTCGCCAAGGGACACTATTGGCGATCCACTCTGATCATTAATCTGTAAATACTCTAACGAACGAGTTTGCATTAATTCATTGGCTTTATAGGTCAAACCATTACGATGGAGTGTATTAAGCTCTGGTAACAAGGTCACACCTAAAAAAGTGTTAACTATTTGAACCCGTTGCTCTACTTCTGCTTTAGCCGTGGTTCTAAGAATATTTAAAGTCAGTGCGGACAACGCAGCAAGAAAGGCTAGACCGAGAACTATCACGGCCAAAATTATTTTGGTTTTGTACTTCATAGCCAACTGTTTAACGCATTTTTTTATAGTAATTAGAACGAAAATCCGCTCAATATTAATACAATCTAAATGAACGTAATATTACTCTCTAGTACTTAAAAACCCTTATTTTTTTGATGCTTTATTCAACAAGGGTTAACTTTCATCACACAGATTAAAAAATCGATTTGTTCATAAGCTTTTCAAAGCAATCCGTGGGATAATTAAAAGATAAGTTTTAACCTGATAGATAAGTGGTGCTGCCCAAATGACTTCTCTTACGATTACACGCCCTGATGATTGGCATATTCACCTTCGTGATGGTGTTCAGCTCAAAGACACTGTCCGTGATGTAAGCCGATATATGGGTCGCGCAATCATCATGCCGAACTTAGTCCCACCTGTAACGAATACAGAAGAGGCGCTAAGCTACCGCCAACGCATCATGGATCAAAAACCACAACGTAACTTCGATCCTTTAATGGTGTTATATCTAACAGATAATACTGACCCTGCTGACATCAAAAAAGCCAAGGATACAGGCAAAGTTTACGCAGCCAAACTATACCCAGCTGGCGCAACTACAAACTCCGATTCTGGTGTTACTTCCGTTAAGAACATCTACCCTGTTCTAGAAGCGATGGAAGAAGCAGGCATGCTCCTGTTGATTCACGGCGAAGTAACAGATGGCGATATTGATATTTTCGATCGTGAGAAGATTTTCATCGAAACGATTTTGAAAGATGTTGTAAATGACTTCCCTAACTTAAAAATTGTACTCGAGCACATCACAACTAAAGATGCTGCTGAGTTCGTAGAATCGGCTGGGGATAACGTTGCAGCTACCATTACAGCTCACCACCTACTTTACAACCGTAACCACATGTTGGCTGGCGGTATCCGCCCACATTATTACTGCTTGCCAATCCTAAAGCGTAATATTCACCAAGACGCACTGATTAAAGCAGCGACTTCCGGCAGCAAAAAGTTCTTCTTAGGAACAGATTCAGCGCCTCACATGAAACACGCCAAAGAAGCTGCGTGTGGTTGTGCAGGCTCCTACACGGCTCACGCTGCGATTGAACTGTACGCTGAAACATTTGAAGCAGCTGGCGCGCTAGATAAGCTAGAAGCGTTCGCAAGTTTGAATGGCCCAGACTTCTACGGTCTGCCGCGCAATACAGATACCATCACCTTGGTTAAAGAAAGCTGGGATGTACCAGCAACTTACCCTCTTGGTGAAGATAATGTAGTTCCTATTCGCGCAGGCGAGCAAATTGCGTGGAAAGTAAAATAACCTGACATTCAATCAACAGGTTATATATCTTAGGGGGCCTACCTTAGCTCCCTAAGATAATCGTCAAGCTGATAGTTCTTGTAAGCTCATATATTCAGCTAGAATGTTTCGAGCATTCTCATTTCCCTGAGCCTGCATACGCTGATAGTGACTGATATTCTGTCTTAAGTATTCTTGATGATCACCCTTCGCTAAATCCCACATCGACCCACCGACTACAGGTATATCATCTTCACTTAACGTAGATAGATGGATCGTTTCATAATAGCGTCCTCCATCTTTAACAATCCTCTCGTTAACCAACCCCAAACCTAATGCCTTTACACCACTACGTACTTTGTGAAGTTGTCGTACTGGACAGATAAGAAAGTCGATGTCGCAATTAGGATTATTTTGCAAGACAGCCTGAACCATATCTAGGGTCAGGTCACCACCTACACCGGCAATAATAAGTAGATGACGATGCTGAATATTCGTAGTATTTTCGGGAAGATACAAACGGAGCTGTTGAAGGTCTTCACAATGAACTTGCCAGCATACATTGGAATAGCCGCTACTGGCTAAATGCTTTTTAAGTTTGCTGGTAATGGATTCCACTACATCCAAGAAGTGCACTTTAGCCTCAGGTTTTGCTTCCAAAATAGCCTGACCTAAATAACCATGGTCACAGCAACAATCCCAAATATGGTCATATTGACCATCAATCATTTCCAATATTGAATTCAAACGAGGTGAAAGACTCAAACTCTATATTTCCCGATATAAAAATCTATTTTTTCAAACAAAAAATAGATTCTACCATTGTCTTTTAGCGAAAAATCAACAACTATCTATAGTAGTGTTTGTTGTAGTAAAAGCGTCCGCAGGTAAACGCATTTATGAAACCGTTAAGATTCCCCCTAAGATTCATCCTATTGACGGCTATGCTGTGCGTTTCCGTAGTTCCCATCGCCCTATTTTCCTACTGGACGATTCAGAATGCACTAGAGAAAGAGTTTGCTGCTGTTCATGAAAAGCACCTTTTACTGGCGCACAATACTACGGCTGCGCTGGATCGTTATGCCCTCGATGTAAAAGCGGTATACAGCACAAGCGCTCAACTCGCGCAAAACCATCATTTCCACTCAGAGCAAATCTCTTTGATGGAGCAGCTCAATATACTAGCTTTTGCACAATATGATATCTCTGGAAATTTAATCGAAAGGTACTACGGTCAACCAGCTTTATTACCGCAATCTTTATCTGAAATAGGAATGATACCAACAGATATAAAACCAGAGATTCAATTTTCTAAAATCCATATCTCAGAAAACGCTCCACCTACCATCTATCTAACGTCTGTAGACCCAAAAGCTAATATCTGGATTGCAGCTATCAACCCCAACTACCTTTACAACATTCAGAAATCTATTAGCTTTGGCGACAAAGGACATGCTGCAATAGTAGATCAATTTGGCTCAGTGATTGCCCATCCGAATCCATCCTGGGAACAAGCAGGAAAGAACATAGCCAAAATCAGCATCATCAAGCAAATGATGCGAGGAGAATCTGGAGTAGCACAATTTTATTCTCCTGCGATGAATGCCGACATGATCGCTGGTTTTGCGACCGTACCAACCACAGGTTGGGGAGTAATGATTCCGCAACCAACATCGGAGTTGGAATTAAAACTTAAAGATCTGAAACAGGTCACCCACTTAATAGCCGTTTTCTGCTTTATCATCGTTGCGCTATTAAGTTGGTGGATTTCAGGCATTGTTGTGAAACCGGTTAAACGCCTGATAAAGATGACTGAGGACCTTTCGCATCACCAATACCCTCTTCCATTCAAAAAAGATGACTCGTTAACCAGTATCGAGATAGATACCTTAGTGACTAGCTTTAACACTATGGCTGAAGAAGTAGATCGCGGTCAAAAAGAGCTAGAAAAACGCGTCATTGAACGCACAGAAAAATTACACAAAGCGGAAAAACAAGCGCGCCACTTAGCATCCCATGATTTAGTCACAGGTCTACCAAATAGAATTGCTATCCGCGCAGATGCTCAAAAACGTATTCATCGAAATGAACCATTCACCCTGCTCTTTATAGACCTAGATGGATTTAAACCGATCAATGACCAATACGGTCACCAGATGGGCGATCGTTTACTCAAAGCATTCGGGGAAAGGCTACAATCCAAGTTGGGTGAAAACGACAACATAGCTCGCTACGGAGGCGATGAATTTATCGTGCTTCTTGATACCAACAGCAAAGAGAGCGCTAAAGAGACTGCAGAAGAGCTATTAACCTATACGCGCAATCCCTTTGCATTTGGCGAACATAAAGTCAGCATTCAAGCGAGTATTGGTGTAGCTCAGTCTAAACCCGACACACGTGATCTAGACCAAATTATCCATGATGCAGACATCGCCATGTACAACGCAAAGAAAGCCGGCAAGAATTGCATCGTTTGTAGCTCTGAGTAAATAGGTATTGCCTAGAAGGCTCTCAACAATCCAATCACTAAACAGGCAGATCCCCTAGGATAGCCTTCGTTTCCATAAACTCTTCAATCCCATACAGCCCCCACTCTCGGCCGTTGCCCGATTGCTTATAACCACCAAATGGCGCTTTGATATCAACCGGCGCACCATTGAGATGAACCATACCGGTTCTCATCTGAGCGGCTATTGATTTTGCTCGTTCCAAATCACTTGAGTAGACACCACCGGAAAGGCCATAAATACTGTCATTAGCGATTGCTACCGCCTCTTCTTCAGAGCGATAAGTCATGATGCAAACCACCGGCCCAAATATCTCTTCTTGAGCAATGGTCATATCAGACGTAACACCTGCGAATACCGTCGGCTTTACATAACAGCCTAATGAACAACCTTCAGGTAAACCAATACCACCAGCAACGAGTTCAGCGCCTTCATCCATGCCCTTTTGAATCAGAGCTTGTACGCGTTGCCATTGTAATTCTGATACCACCGGCCCCATCACTGTTTCTTCTGATTGAGGATCACCTACAACAATTAAATCCGCTGTTTTTTTGGCGATCTCAATGGTTTCTTTCAAACGTGATTCAGGGACTAATAAGCGTGTTTGAGCATTACAAGACTGGCCCGAGTTACCCATCACCGCTCTTACACAACGAGAAATAACTTTAGAGAAATCAGCATCGTCCAGAACAATGGCTGCGGACTTTCCGCCCAACTCTAAAGAGACCTTTTTTAAGTTTGCAGCTGCAGCAATAGAGACTTGCTTACCTGCTTCTGTAGATCCCGTGAATGAGATCATATCGATCTTAGGGTGAGCACTCAGCGCAGCACCTACAGCTGGTCCTGTACCATCAATTAAATTGAATACGCCCGAAGGAACACCAGCTGCATGCATAATGTCTGCAAAGATATGCGCTGTGCGCGGGGCGATCTCACTAGGTTTTAGTACAACCGTACAACCTGCTGCAATAGCTGGAGCAACTTTGCAGGTAATTTGATTTAACGGCCAATTCCAAGGCGTAATAAGACCGCAAACACCAATCGGTTCTTTAACGATACGGGTTGCCCCAATGACCTCAGTGAAATCATGCTTTTTAAGCAGACTTAAAGCCGCCTTAAAATGCCCTAATCCAGCCGGCACTTGAGCTTGGCGAGATAAACCTAATGGCGCGCCCATCTCTTCTGTAGTCGCCTCGACAAGTACTTCGGCACGCTTTTCATATTCAGTAATAATACACTGTAAAAGCGCGATTCTTTCTTCTTTGGAGGTTTGCGAGAAAGATGGAAAGGCAGCAACAGCCGCATCAACCGCTAGATCTACATCATAACTATTACCAAGGCTAATTTGAGAGACAACCTCATTGGTCGCTGGATTAAAAACATCCAAGACGTCATTGCCAGATGACTTAATCCATTCACCATTAATATAGAATTTTTTCAGGTCATTCATATCTCACAATCCTTTCTACCGTCTCTCAAACATAGACTATTCATGCCGAAGCAGGCACAAAAAAAGCCGCGTTTGCGGCTTTTCTTATTAAGGCATTACACACCGATAATCGCTGCGATAAAACCAATCAAACCACCGAAGACACCACCCCAGACAACCAGCCAACCTAAATGTTCGCGAATCATCTGCTGCACAATCTCTTTGACCAAACTAGGTGTCAGTTCATCTAATCGCTGCTGAACAATGACTTCAACCTTTTCTTGCATCTCAGCCATAACATCAGGGCTTTCAAGCTCGTCTTTTAATAGAGTGATAAAATTTTCATCACGTGTCATCTCTTCAATTGAGCTTTTCATCTTTTCCACAAAAGGCTCTCTTAAAGGCTCAAGCGCATCGGTGCCACCCACCATGGCTAGCATACCCCCAAATGGAGAGTTTTGGATAACCTCGATAAGCGAATCAAAAGTCGGAGCAAAATCGACTTTTTCAATTACTGGCGCTAAATGTAGATCAGGCTGTTTACCATTATCAGCACTTAGGAAACGCTCAATATTCTTTTCAGTAAAAAATTGCTCCATCATTAAGGTTTTGATGCCGCGCTTAAAATCTTGGAAACGTGCAGGGATCACTCCTGAGCCATACAGCCCTGGAACTTTCTCAAACAACATATGTACCGCTAACCAATTGGTTAACGCGCCGGATAGAGCAAACAAGCCAACGGTCAGTAACACACGATCATCTGTAATAAGACCCGCCGCAAATGCAATAAAGGCAAGCAGATTCGTTAGAAGGCTTTTATTCATCGGTATTCATCTCAAGAAATATTTTTTGGCGATCATATAGGGCTAAGGGGCGGTTTTAAAGCTCTAAACACTTAGATCACTTATAGCATGATGTCAGTTTTACATTAAGAGTGAGATCTGAAATTGCTACATCATTATATGTAGCACTAGGGAACCTACGAATAATTCTCATACTTTCTCAGTGGGTTATAAACCGACCAGATACGCGAAAGCCAGCGCAGTGAAATGTCTAGACCTTTTGAAGTTCCCCGACATTATCAAAGACATTTTCAGTTATAATCAATGTGATTTTTAAGTAGCCGAGCTAAAGCATGAACCGTAAGAAGAAGATTAAACAGATCCACACTAAGCGACTAAAACAGGCTAAGGCTAAATTAGCGCCAAAAAACAACAAACCACGCTACATATCTAAAGCAGATAGAGCAAAGCTTGAAGAAACCTCCGAGACTTCCTCAGAGGTTTAAACCTTAACGCTAGAAACTCTCTTTAAACACATGCCAACGGTAACGACGGAAACTATTACCCAGGCTCACACAGCCTCCTCCCATAACAACACAAACTTAAACTGGCACATTTAAATCTCTACTGACAATATAAATACTGTATATACAACCAGTGCTTATTATGTTGCGCTATATTCCTATCTACTCCAGCGCCGGTATCAGTGGTTTTGAATCACCTGCAGCTGAATATACCGAGCTAGCACTTTCACTCGATCAGTTACTTATTGATCACCCCCATGCAACCTACCTAGGCTTTGTTGAAGGTGGCTCTATGCGTGGTGTTGGGATATTTCCAAATGACCTTCTTGTCGTTTCGCGAGCCGAAACAGTAAAGGAAGGCGATGTAATCGTCGCCACATTAAATGGAAACTTCTTTCTTCTGCTCCCGGCCATAAACCCTACCAACTATGCGAACAGGATGAATTTTCTATCGAGGGTGTGGTTACACGTTCTATTCGATTATTTCGACCGTTGAAAAAGGGGTTAAATTAATGTGTATGTGCTGATCGATGCTTCCGGAATGTACGCCTCATGCGAAAAGATATTTAACCCCGCAATCCGAAAACGCCCTGTTGTCGTCCTTAGTAATAATGACGGCTGTATTGTCGCAACCTGCCCTATCGCAAAAAAAATGGGTATCCCTAAATTTGGCCCTTATTTCAAAATCAAAGACCAACTAGACAGAGCAGGCGTAGTTGCTAAATCCAGCAACTACGAACTTTATGCCGATATATCTTCACGCATGATGGAGCTCTGCGCCTCCTTTGCCCCAGAACAACACATCTACTCCATAGATGAATGTTTTTTACGCTTTGACCACTACATACCACCTGAAGGCTGGAATGAACTAGGTATGAAAATCAGAAGAAAGGTGTGGAAGGAAGTAAGGCTCCCCGTAGGCGTAGGCTTTGGCCCAACCCCAACCTTAGCAAAAGCAGCTAATCACGCCAGTAAAAAACTACCGGGCTTCAGCGGTGTGGCCGTTATCGATAACGATCAAATCAGAAAGCAGATTCTGCAGCAGATGGAAATTAGGGATGTTTGGGGAGTAGGACGACGTATAGGCGAGCGACTAAACCTTCTCGGCGTCAAAACAGCTTGGCAGCTAGCACAAACGAAACCCGCGTTGATGAAAAAGCACTTCTCCATCTTAATCGCTAATACAGCAGAAGAACTCAACGGTTTAACAAGAATAAGCTGGGACGATGTTCGCTCACCCAAAAAGCAGATTTACTCCACACGCTCTTTTGGGCAACGCATCACAGGACTCACCGATCTAAAACAGGCACTTGCTACACACGCAACCATCGCCGCGCAAAAGCTTAGAGCCCAAGAGAGTGCTACCAGCAATATCATTGTTTTTGCACACAACTCTATCCACGATAAGGAATCATTTTTTAAACGCTCTGCATTCCACCAATTTGCCACTCCCACCTGCGACACTGCAGTCATAGTGAAAGTAACCAGCCAACTGGCTGAGCAGATATACCAAGCAGGAATCAGATACTACAAAGCCGGAATAGGCCTTTTAGAAATCACTACTGCAACACCCTATCAGCCAGATATTTTCACCCCTTCCGCAGACCAGCCGGAGCTTATGAGATGCCTAGATCAAATCAATTCAAAATACGGTCGAGATACTCTCCATTTAGCCCGCCAAGGCATTCAACAGAACTTTAAAATGAAACGAGAGCTTCTATCTCCCAGATACACTACGCGGATAGAAGATATTCCTGTGGTTGAATGTTCGTAAACAACAGATACAAAAAAAACCGCAGTTAAGCGAGGCTTTTTCGTTTTAATAGATGGCGTCAGAGAGGTATTATTTCACCCCTGCGAGGTGTAACCGCTGATTAAAGGGGCCAGCACCCCCTCTTATAAGTTATAATATAACTTTTCTTGTCAGCATTAAGGCTCTACCCCATGTCATTTAAATTTTTCTATACCGACTACTCTACTGATAAGCATGTTCGCTCGGATGAGGCTGTATCTGAAACCTTAGAGAACGTGATTGAGCACATGCAGAATATGCTGAATGAGCCGGATAACTTTATTGGTTTGATTGATGAGAACAATCTGATGCTGCAGTTTATGGTTGAGGATGATGGTTCGATTCTGGTGGATGTACCGATGCATGAACGTAAAGGTTCGTTTACTAAACATGCTGACCTGAATGAGTCGATTGAGATTGTGCGCAGTCTGAATGATGAGATTGTGTGGGAAGAGATCGACGGGCTACAGTTTAAGAACTGGTAAACCGAATACCGAAAACGAAAAACGGATCGCTTATAAAGCGATCCGTAGTGCTAGACCAATCATCACCAAACCACTCACTTGATCGATCTCTTTGGCCTTTTTCTGTAGGGCTTTGATCACTTTCTCTTTCGATAGAACTACCGCCACGCTGCATAGCCACAGCATATCGATACATACCACTGTGCCCATATAGATCAGCTTTTCGGTCACCGATTGATCGGCTGAGACAAACTGCGAGAACAGAGCGATAAAGAACAGCGCCAGTTTCGGGTTCAGGACAGAGATCATCACCCCGTCACGTACCGCTTCTGAATACGGGCCTACGGTTTTGCCTTTACCGAAGTTAGCATTGCCTTTGGAGCGGATCGCTTTTAAACCAAGCCATGCTAGATAAAGCGCGCCAACATAAGTGATCACTTGGTAAAGCATTGGGTGTTCCGATACCACAACGCCCAAGCCCCAAAGAGTTAAGATCGCCCAAACCGCTACGCCAGTTGAGTGACTTACTGCGGTGATCACACCATGTTTACGGCCATTTCCTAATGTCTGACGCAATACCACCGCCAAGCTTGGGCCTGGAGACATAGTGCCTAATAGACATACAACAACAAATGAAAGCCAGATGGCCAGAGTCATGGGAATCACCTCGATCAGTAGATGGAGGTATTGTAGTTAGCTGAAAGAAATTAAAAAAATGCAAATATCAAATACCGGCTATGATTTAAAATCATAACCAGTTTGATAAGTGCTATTCCGTTGCATGAGTGTTGATATGCATTTCGTCGCGAAGCAAAGCTGCGATCAAATTACGTAACCAACGGTGGGCTGGATCTTGTTCGTGGAGAGCATGCCAACAGAGGTGGTAGTTGTTCTGCGGCACCTCTTCTAGCGGTAGTTCAGCGTAACTCAAAGGAAAGTGCGCTAAGGCATTGCTAGCGATATGCTGGGGTAGGATCATCAGCATCGGTTCGCTAGATAGCACCTGAAACGCCGCTGAGAAGAAAGGTACTTCAAACTGGATGCGGCGTTGTAAACCTTGGGCTTCCAGTGCACGGTCAAAGAAGGAATCTTTATCACCACCGCTGTTTAAACGCAGGAATGAGTACTCCAGCATCTTTTCTAAGGTGAGGGTTTCACCCGCGAGTGGGTGATCTTTTGCCATTAAACACACTGGGCTATCTTGGCCGATATGAATGCTCAGTACATTCTCTGGCAGACTGTTGGTAGTCGTTGAAGCGAGATCGAGGGGAAGCTGGCCTAAACGTGTTAATAGCTCCGGTCGCCACATTTCGTAGCTGATATCGATCCCCGGTGCTTCGTGACGGAGCTTTTGCAAAATATCTGGAAAGATAAACTGCGCCACATGATCGGTACAGGCAAAACTAAAGCGGCGCACACACTCGGCGGGGTTAAAGCTATCGCCCTCCCCTAGTTCATCCACCTCAGCCAGAATAGCCTGCACTTTAGGCAGCAACTCTTTGGCTTTGGCACTTAACAGGTAGTCATTACCTTCTCGAATAAGCAGCGGATCAGCAAAGTAATCGCGTAGCTGACTTAACTGTCGACTCATGGCTGATTGCGTAAGGTGCAACCGGTCCGCTGCACGGGTTACATTGCGCTCTTCCAGCATAATAACTAAAGCACGCAGCAGATTAAGATTAAGTCGATTCACAAAGATTCAGCCATAGCTCTCTAAAAGCTTAATCATAATCTATCTGATCCGATCCATCGAACACTAGAGTCTGTGCATCAAACGCTAAGGGCTATCCAGTAAACGCTAAGGACTTTCCATCAAACGCTAGAGCCTATCTGTACCCTTACTAAGAGCAATACAGTGCAACTGTATTGGATCTGTGACGGTGAATTATCTCTTTTCTGCCTCTGCACCTAGAACTTTGCTTATACGACACTATATAACTTACGAACATTTCCACTTTTGTATTTAGTTGTCTGGTACAGAATTTATAAGTTACGGAACTCTTTTTTATGGAAATCTATTTAGCGATTTTAGTGTTTGCGATCTCATCCACGGTAACTCCAGGCCCCAACAATATTATGATTATGACCTCAGGACTTAACTTTGGGGTTAAGCGCAGCATGCCTCATTTACTAGGTATCTGCTTGGGCTTTCCGTTGATGGTGGTTGCGGTTGGACTGGGCTTTAGCGCGGTATTTGAGAAGTTTCCGATTGTTCACGAGATCATCAAAGTACTCGGCGTGACTTATCTGCTTTACCTTGCTTGGTTAGTGGCTTCTTCGGCCCCTACATCGATGGAAGGTGATAAGAAATCTAATCCGCTGACCTTTATGCAGGCAGCACTTTTCCAATGGGTAAACCCGAAAGCATGGGTAATGGCGACCGGCGCGATTGCGGCTTATACTTCGCAAGATACAACGATGCTGCTACAAGTAATGGTGATTAGCCTGTCTTTCTTTGTTGTGAGCTTCCCTTGTGTAGGCGTATGGCTAATCTTTGGATCAGGGCTGAAACGCTTCCTTAAAGAAGCAAAGTACCAGCGAGTATTTAATATCTCGATGGCACTTTTATTGGTGGTTTCGGTATTACCGGTATTGAACGAGTTGAGAATAACTTACCTCACTTAAAACAAAGAAAAGGCTGCATAATGCGGCCAGCAAACCAGCCAAACCATTGATTTGCTGCTCTCAAGGGTATTCCTGGGTCTAGATTTGGGTCTATTTCGGTGCTATCTTCACGACTGATACCAGTGACGGATAACGCCATGACCATCTCAGAGAAGTATATAAAGCTCGATAGCAAACGCAGAACGTATAAGTTCCAGCGACACATTCCTGAAGATGTACGTAAACACTTCGGCGGTAAAACCACTTACACAAAGTCACTAGGTACAGACAGTATGTCTGAAGCAATAATTATGCGTAACCGCCTAGCCGCTGACATTGATGAGAAGATCAAACTTATCCGTAATGGTCAGGCTGATTTAGCTGCTGCCATCGAATTGAAAGCACAGAAATCAAATCTATCTCCTGAAGAATACAACGCTAGATCAGCAGATATTATTCTCGATCAATTCCAGAGTGAAGATGAGTTTAACGATCCAAGCCTTATGCCTGAAGATCGTAGAGTTAAGCTTGAGACATTGGAAAATGTCATTGAAGGTGATGCTGTTCTGATAGATGCCTACATGAACAAGTGGCTCGATAGTTTAGAGTTAAGCGACACCCGCATTAAAAGACATGAGCGTTCTTTAAATCTCTTAAAGAAACACTACCCTGATATTTCTCTTATCAAACGCAGACAAGCATCTGAGTTTATAGAGGATGTTCTTGCTCCCGGCAGGAAGTCGAAGACAGTTAATGATTACATAGGATCATTTTCTTTGTTCACGAATTGGTTGATTAACAAGGGGGATCTACCGCAGGAACATCACAACCCTTGGACGAAACAAAGACTATCCACCAAGGATTCAGCAAGTCTTCCTTCGATGCCAGATGATGTATTGGTTAAGATGCTAAGGCTTTCAAAGAAACGTGATGTTGCTCACCATAATGCACTGCTAGCAGCACTCACTTGAATGAGATCCAGTGAAATTTTGAGGGCTTATGACACCGGAATCACTAAGGATGGTGATTATGAGTTTCTACACGTAAAAGAAGGTAAAACTTCCACCAGCCTAAGAACTGTCGCTGTTAAAGCAGGGCTGATAGATTGAGAACAAGTAGCCGGAAATTCTCAGGATATGATTTATTACGGTAGAGGGTTAGTGAATGAGATTGGAGCTAATTCAGATATAACCCCAATGAACAGCTTACGCCATCGCACAGCTACAATACTGGAGCACTCCAATGTGAACAGCTACACCATTAACTGATGGACAGGTCACGTACAAGAATCACAAGCCTTCAGCACATATTCAGATGACGCTAGTAATGATTAGGTAAAGGAGCTAGCTGATTTAATGTATTCAAAGCTCCCAGAATATTAAGCAACAGGTGTAACAATTGGCCATCGCTATGATTCCCTAGCTCCGCCTGTTTGTACCCAAACAAGCTACGAGGTCGGCAGATGAAATCTTCGACAACATTTGAGAAAGATATTTTTCTTAAGGTAAGTAATTAAATACTTCAATCATTACTACTGCACTAATGAAATTCTAACTTAACTTTTCATGTGAATAAACTCGATCTCTTTTTTTAGAATAGTTTTTACCAATCCTAATAAATGGCACCTCTACTATCTTGTAACTAACCAGTGATATTACTGCTATCAAAAATGTACCAACCATAAACTTTATGGGAGCAGAAAAACCAAAGCCACTAACATACTGAATAACCAGAAAATGCAATAGATACCAGCTGTACCCTACCACACCACAAAAAACAAAAGGTTTAAAGCTGAAAATAGCTATTAAGTACCTATTGCCAAGTTGAGCAGAAATTAAGAATAAAGAAAAGCACAAAGCTAAAAAACCAGATAAATAGCGGAATTCAAAAAACGGCCGTTCAAAAAAAAGGAAATTTTCAGACACAAGAATAAATACTAAGAGCATAATCAGTATAAAAAACATCAACATAGACTTATCCAAAAAAGTCTTGTTTCTATTATAATAATCTTTTACAGCACTCTCCTTTGAAAGCATACCAAAAGCCAAACCAACCAAGAATACATCCAAATATTGAGAGTGCTTATCTATATCCACAAACTTCAAAGATTCAAATCCTTGGATACCTATCAACACTAAAATATGATAGGAAAAATATAGAAAAGCTATAGAAAAAACCGCGATATAACGCAAAAAAGTTCCTTTAGACAGGAATATTGCAAATATAGGAAGCATCAGATAAAAAGTAAATTCAGCAGGAATAGTCCAAAAAACACCATCTCCTTTAAAAAATATTAGATGCTTTATTAAACTCGAAATACCTTCATCAATATATAGATATTTTAAATTCTGATTCCCTGTAACGTATTGATAAATAAAAACAAGGACAACCACCAAATAGAATAAAGGCGCTATCCTAAGAAATCTTCTAATCAAATAGCTTTTTACATCAAAACTAGCATCACGCCCAAAAGGTAAAGACAAAAGGTATCCGCTTAAAACAAAAAAAAGCATAACTCCTATATGACCTATCCCTAGAAACGAAAGCCATTCAGCTAAGGACTGATCTCTAGCGGACGTATGACTTAACCATACAATCAAAACAGCGATACCTCTGATTCCATCAAAATATGCCGTCGAATGATTGTTACCAATGTTCATCATTGCCTCTATTTTTAAATAAGAGTTACAGTAGGGTGAGGTAAAAAAGGCGAGTATAATTTAAGCCATGTTCCAATAGCAAACTAAAGGTATCCTTGTTTTTTTATTTACCAGAATATTGAGAAGCGAACATCTCCGATTGTCATAATTTCTGCTAGATATTTTCGGGTTGTCTAGAACTAAAGATGATGCCCTCTTAACCCCTTCCTACCCCCCCCGCTTGAAATTGCGCACCAGTTCCTGAATATTGAAACTAGCGAGGGAAACGACAATGGACGAACCATACACACAGAGCATCAAAGCTGAAAGGAAAATAAGAGCCGTTTTTCTATCAGATGGTGAGAAAGTAGCGATCAGCAATACAGACAAAATGATTGCCGAAGAGATGCTTGATGCTTATCTGTATTTCAAAAGCGAGCAAAGGGATTACTACGCTAACCAAGAGGATATTGGTGATGCTGTAGGTGTTCTTCGTACTGCCGCTGCTAATAGCATCAAAAAGCTAGAAAAGATTGGCCTTGTTGAGTCCAAATTAATTGAGATTAAAAAAGGCGGTGCTCGAACTAGCTACCAGTACAAAGTGAAGAGCTGGCCTGAACTTATTCCTCAAGTGGTTACGGTGAAACATAAAGAGCCTGTTCGGTTGAGTGATTTGAAAGCCGAACTAAGTTCTTCTTAGTTTCCGCGCGAGTATATTGGAATATTGAGTAATACCCTGGGAAGGGTTGTTGTATTACCTGTATGTTGATTACTGGAAGTAATCTAATAATGAATACACTGGGATTGTGGTTGTATTCATTCTATTTGTTACTCAGGTAACAGCTTGAGTTTAGTTTTCCAAAAGAAAACTCTTATATATTAGAATATTAAATATATTAGAAATTTTATTCTTACTAATGCACGGTTTCCGTACACGGGAATTACTGCTATCTAATCCCAACCAAGCACGCTACCCCCTCAATTTTCATAACCCTTTCATCTCATCCCCAGCAGTGACAGTGCTTTGCACCATGTTCAACGCTATCTGTCTGACAGGCATTGCCATGAACCGGAGGAGTATTTTTATTGTATTAAATTTGGGTCCAGTAATGAGTCTAGACTTGGGTCTAGTTCGAGATTGTAATCACATCACGGAATTTCAATCATTTCCTTTAGTATCATGATCTTACAAAAGTAATTCAAAGTTTCCCAGGCATTAAAAAAGCCGCATAATGCGGCCTTTTGGTTCATTCCCATTTATAGTTTTAAGCTGCGCATCTATTGGTTTTAAAGCTGGCAACCACGCTTTCCAGCTGCTCCATATCAGAATGCATGTGACTCGCATGCGTTTCCAATTCAGAACTTAGACCTTGAGCGTTATTCGCTTCTGTGTGAATACCCTGTAATCGGTCTTTTAACATCTCAGATGACTGTTTCTGCTGTTCTGCAACCACAGCTATCTGCTGATTCATATCGTTGATCTGTAAAACAGAATGGGTAATTGCACGCAGAGACTCTGCGGCGGATAGAGAGCGATTGACACTCTCTTCTGCAACTTGCTGACCGGATTGCATAGTCGTGTCTAATTTACCGATCTCGCCTTGTAGGCTCAGAATTTTCTTTTGTATCTCTTTAGTCGCTTTTTCAGTTCGTACTGCTAGGTCACGCACTTCATCAGATACTACCGAGAACCCTCGACCTTGATCTCCTGCACGAGCAGCTTCAATCGCAGCATTAAGTGCAAGTAAGTTCGTCTGCTCCGCAATGGTTTGAATAAGTTGGATGATTTCACCAATAGACTGACTTTCATCTTTCAAACGCGCAGTGTATTGAGAAGCCTGTAGGATATTATCTGCAAGTTCGTCAATTTTGAGTTTCACCTGCTCTACTTCAGATTCACCCTGACTCACCATATCCGATACACGACTAACCTCAGAAGCCCCCTGCTGAGTGCTAACTGCGGTCTGTTCTGAAGTAACGGCAAATTCCCGCATAAGTTCAGTCGCAGCTTCGGTCTCATAAGTTTGGGAATCCATACCCATCGCCGTAGACTGAGAGGCTGATCTAACCCTTTTAGCTGCGTGCAGTCCCCTCTGGGAGACCTGAGCCATAGTATTTACCGCTTGTTCCAATTGATCTAGAAGAGCATTGAATGCTTGCGCTGTTTCACCTGCCTCAGTTCCAGCTTCAACCTCTGCTCTTAAGCTCAAGTCACGGCTAGCAATAATCTTCTGTACGGTATTCATGGTATCTAACCATGCAGTTCTGGCATTGTGTTCTGCGACGTTAAGTCCTACCTGCTCCTCTTCTGGAGAGATACGCAATTTGCCAAACGTTCTCAGTGACCAGAAGAAGATCAAACCTGTTGTAAACGCCCAGACAAAGACACTAAACGCACCGGTTAGCTGCACAACAAACTGATCAAAACGACTATCTAGAGGTAAGTTTTCAATTGGAGCGAATAGCGCCAAAGCAATCGTTCCCCAAACTCCACAAACGCCATGAACAGCTACCGCACCAATTGGATCATCAACCTTCATCCAATTTAGTAATACATACTCAGCCATATAAAGAACCATGCCTGAGATAATACCTGTAATAATGGCACCCCAAGGGCCCAAAACCTGACAACCTGCAGTGATACCTACAAGACCACCTAAGGCACCATTGAGTACCTTGAGGATGTTAACTTTACCTTCATCCATTACCAGAGAGATCAATAACACAGTCAAACCACCTGCAGCCGCAGATAGGTTGGTGTTCACTAAAATCATCGGTACATCTTCATTAACGGCTAATGTGCTGCCGCCGTTAAAGCCAAACCAACCAAACCAAAGTAAGAATACACCTAAGGTTGCCAAAACTAGGTTATGGCCTGGAATGTCCTGAACTTCACCTCGGTCATTAAATCGACCTAAACGCGGCCCTAAGACCAAAGCGCCAGCCAAGGCAACCCATCCACCAACAGAATGGACAACTGTAGAACCTGCAAAATCGACAAAACCTTGCTGCTCTAACCAACCGCCATCACCGCCAACTAGGGCACTACCCCAGATCCAATGACCAGACACAGGATAGATAACACAAGAGATCAGCACAGAGATATATAAGTAGTCCTGAAAGCGCATCCTTTCAGCAACTGCACCCGCCACAATAGTCGCGGCGGTACCTACAAACATGGCCTGAAATAGGAAAAAGGCATAATCTTGAGGGCCAGATATATGATGATCAGCCGATACAAATTCGCCTATAAACCCACCACTATCAAGTCCAAACATTATGCCAAAGCCAAGCAACCAGAAGCCTAAAAAGGCAATAACAAAGTCAGCTATATTTTTTATAGCGACGTTGTAACTATTTTTAGCTCTGATACATCCAGCTTCTAAAGCGGTAAAACCAGCCTGCATTAGAAAGACTAAAGCAGCAGCAAGAATTACCCATAAACTATCGATCCACACCTTTGCATCAACCAGCTCTTCAGCCGCTTGTACTGGCAACGATAGAACTAAAGCTACTACGGGTCCCCACCTAAGTAGCTTAGTCTTTTTAAGTGCTTTCATGTCATATCCCCCTAGAAAGCGAAAAACTTGATTACGCAGTCGCAAAAAACAAGCCAGCTTTGCAAAAAAGGGCTGAAAGCCTTAAACCATGAAGTTTATAAGGAAAATACGATTTATCTATAAATTACAAAGAATTACCGCAGCGCACAAAAATACAGCATGCATGGCACCACTTACTAACAACCGCACCACTTAGGTGCAACACTAAACAAACATAGTGACATCTTCCATTGGCTGACGTGGTTTCTGCGGCCAGCTCTGTTTTGCAGGGTAGCCAAGCGTTACCAGCATTACTGGGATATCAGTCTCTTCAAGCTCAAACTCAGCGTGTAACTGACCTGGATCGAAACCCGTCATTGCACCTGATGCGATACCCATGCCATGAGCCGCCAACATCATGGTCATACCCGCTAATGAACCCGAACGTAGTGCCTCATCTCGCTGAAGGGTGTAATTACCTTCATGAGCATTAGTCGCCATTTCGACCCAACCATCCGCTACATCTTGCGACATGATATTGGCCTCTACCACTGGGCTTAGCTGTTTCGGCAACTGCTGATAGCCTTTTAGTGTGCCGCAGATAATCACTGTGGCTGATGCATCTAGAATTTGAGGCTGATTAAAAGCGATTGGATGCAGTTTCTGTTTGGCTTCTTCGCTAGAGACAACGATAAACTTCCAGTTCTGCATGTTGTAAACCGAAGGCGATAGCGTCGCTAATCGCAACAGCTCTTTAAGCTGAGCATCTGATAGCTGCTTGTCTGCATCGTAACGTGCTACTGAGGCACGGGTTTCAATCAGTTGGGTAATCATATCTTTCATAACAACTCCTTACTCTTTAGCTTCAGCAACAACAGGCTGTTGAGAACGTGAAATAGATTTAGATGATGAAGAGATTTGCACGACTAAAATGCTGACCAACACTGTGATCAGCCCAAGTAATGCAAAGCCCTGTAAGCTTTGATCTAACAACCACCAGCCCAGTACCACTGCAGTAACAGGGCTCAGCAGTCCTAAAGATGACACTGCGACTGGCGGCAGTGTCGCGATACCTTTAAACCACAGTAGATAAGCGATTAACGCTCCGAATATGGAAAGGTAGGCGTAACTTAGTATTTCTGTACTGCCCAACGTAGGCAGAGCAGGATCTAGAAAATAAGCAGCGGGAAGCAACATCAGCCCACCCAGCAATAACTGCCAGCCGGTAAATGCCAATACCGGAAGCGAGCTATGCCAACGTTTCGCCAAGTAGGTTCCGGCCCCCATGGAACACGCGCCAAGAAATGCCGCAATAATTCCCCATAGATCCCACTCAGCATTCGGCGACAGAAGCAGTGCAGCCATGCCGATAACACCAAAGATGGCTGCAATCACTGTAAGTAAACGTGGCGCTTTGCTATCCACCAGCCAGATCAACAACATCAGCAATAATGGCTGAATAGCTCCGACAACAGCGGCGATCCCGCCGGGTAAGCGATATGCGGCTACAAACAATAACCCTTGGAACAGTCCAATATTTAGCGCGGAGAGAATGATCAACCTGCCCCACTCTTTGCGCTTAGGCAGATAAAAACTCATCAATAACAGCAAGAGCCCCGCAGGAAGTACACGAATCAATGCAGCGGTATAAGGACGATCAGCAGGTAAAAGCTCGGTCGTAACGATATAAGTCGAGCCCCAAATTATGGGTGCTAGTGCCGTTACAACAATGCTCACACTGTTAAGTAATTTACCGATCATCCTCGTCACCTTGGTTATTTTATATCGATGAAGAATTTATCTTGAATTCAAGATATAATTAAACAATGACAGCAAACTATCTTGATATCAAGATAAATTTTCAGGTGTAGCAAATGACAGATAAATCAGCGGATGCCGTAGATAAGATAATTTCGCAGTGGAAATCAGAAAGACCAGAGCTTAATTCTGAGCTGATGTCCGTAACGGGGCGTATCAAACGAAGCTCGGCATTAGTGCAGCAAAGGCTAGAAAAAACCTTTTTAGAATATGGACTTAACTACTGGGAGTTCGATGTTCTGGCAACACTTTGCCGATCTGGCTCACCCTATTGCTTAGCACCGACCGCGCTGTTTTCTACCCTGATGGTGACCTCTGGCACAATGACCCATCGTCTTAAAGGATTGGAAAAAAGGGGTTTAATCAGCCGCTGCACTAATCCCGAAGATGCGCGCAGCATGTTGGTTAAATTAACCGATGAGGGTTTAGAACTGATTAACGAAGCAGTAAGCGCCCACGTTGATAACCTTGACCGGTTAATGAGCGCCTTCTCTAAAGAGGAGAAAATTCAGATGGACAAAAGCTTAAAACGCTTACTAGAAGTACTAGAGCAATAAACTAAAATCTATAAAAACAGGGTCAAAATACAGAAAAATGGTGCCATCACCACAAAAGTAAAGCACTTCCCCATCACCTAAAATAAATTATGTTGCGGGTTCTTCCAAACGTAGAGCCCGTTAATTAACAAGGTAATAGGGATGGCGAACATGCCTATCAAAAAAGCAGCCAAGCCAGCCCAGGAACCATTACCTTGATTCATACTGGCAATAATAAAAATTACTAATGCCTGAAACGACGAAGGCAAAATAACACCAATAAATACCCTCATGATTCTGGTACAGGGCAAACAAAATCGGGATGTTTAACGATCATCACGTCACAATCCACATGATCGACTACATGCTCCGTTGTGCTGCCGACTAATAACCGATCCAGAATAGTACGGGCCACACCACCCATCACAACCACATCGATTTTATTGTGTTTTGCATAGTTGCTGATGGTCAGATCCGCTTCGCCTTTGATGATGTCGACCAGATCAGATTCGATACTCAATCCGTATTCTTGGAGCAGTTCATCACAGGAGCTAAAGTGACTTCGTTCCACTCGCTTCTGCAACGCTTCGTAGTCTGTAACCACATGCTCATCAAAAATCACTTCTTGGGGTAAGGTGTTATAGCAATGCAAAATCCTTAACTCGCTATGGCCATCATCCATCATTTCACGGGTTCGCTGTATCAGTTCCCGATCTAATACACCTTTCTCATCACCTTTATGTAAGGGGTCGATACAAGTCACAACACGTTTATGGTCGCCCCAAGGTCGCTGCTTCACAAACAGAACAGGTACGGGGCATTTTCTCGCTAGTTGCCAATCAACAGGGGCAAATAGGTAATGGCCCAATCGAGTATGCGGCTGAATTGAGTGAAGAACTAAATCTGGTTGGAAACGCAGAACCTTTCGAACAATCCCTTCACCAGTATGACGATTCCAACTGGCATCAAACCCCGTTTTTATACCTAAAGCTTCGATATTTAGGCAAAGCTCTTCAAGCTTGGCTTCGGTTTGTTTAACGTAGGCATGTTCGGCTTTTAATTCTTGCTTGGCATCAAACATATGACTGTGTTTGAGCGAGCGGTTGTAACAGCAACTAAACAGCTCTAGAAAAGCAGAATGTTGTTCCGCTAGGTTTACTGCTTTCTCTATAAGGCTGGAGTTATCGTGTTTAAAATCGATATTAACCAGTAACCTATCCATCTCTTCCTCACCAGCAAGTGGTTGATATTCCTCTCTCTATACTTGCAGTCTGGATCCTAAACTGAAGGTTTTCCAGTTCGTTTATTCTCTGCCTTATAACAAAGCATGCTTTCACTACATTTAATTATAAAAACTTGAACTAAGCCCGATCTTTATATTAGATATAACTTATATATAATATTTCTAACGACTTTCTACTTAAAGGAATCATCATGTCTCTTAACGCCGCGCTTCGTCTGATGGCTGGCAGTGTCATATTAGCTAGCTTAGTTTTAGGTACTTACGTCAATGCTAACTGGTACTACCTCACCGGTTTTGTTGGCCTTAACTTATTCCAATCAGCTTTTACCGGCTGGTGCCCTGCCGTGTTTATTTTTCAGAAGCTGGGGTTAAAAGCAGAAAGTTGCAATTGTGAAGGCATGACTATAAACCAAGGCCTGCACATTATTGCTGGATGCGTGGTGATGCTAACAGTTGCTCCAGTGATGTTCTTACAAGCACCGCAAGCGTTATTAATCGTAACGGCTATCGTTGGTGTGAGTCTGGCCCAATCGGCACTAACTGGCTGGTGCCCAGCTATGATGATTGCGAAATTTTTAGGTTTTAAAAGCACGCAAGCGAGCTAATTTAATCCGCTTCCCATCGACCTAGCTTCCCCACCCCTTGTGCTAGGCCACAAAAACAAGCCGGAATATATCCGGCTTGTTTAACTTCCTTCATTTTGTTGTCTAAAAACAATATTTTTATTTGTGATGCAGATACAATAACGAATCTTATTTAGCTTCAGAATTTTATAGATATACATGCTATTGCGATCTGCCGGTTTAATACTGCCCTCTTTTATTCTGCTGTGTGCGGCAGGCCTGTTATTACCTGTTACCGCTCAATTGAGTGAGGAATACCAACAAATCCTCACTCTGACACCCTATCCTCTGGCGATCATTGTTGCGCTTCTCGGTTATGGGTTTAACCGCAGTCGCATCTTGTTTGCCGCAGTAAACCTCTGCGGAGCCTATTGGTTGATTCAAAATGGTCTCCAAACTAGTCTGAATCAGCCAGATGCCTTTGTTCTTTTTAGCTGTATATCGATACTGCTCCCTTTCCATCTTGGATGCATTGCGCTTTATAAAGAGCGAGGTTTATTTACCCCTGTTGGCATCATCCGGTTATCTGTCATCCTGATTAGTTACGGGGTTTTATATCTAATTTGGTCGAATGGTTCCTTAGGACTCTACCTAGCGAATCTGCCGATGATAATGTTAGAAATGCTGTTGCACGAGTATTACCTAAGCCAAGCAGCTGCTCTGGCATTTGGCCTTGGGCTTGTACCCATTATGCTCTCGTTTGTGTTTAGGAAGACCTATACAGATGCCGCTTTGCTGGCGAGTTTATTATCTGCCCTGATTATGCTGAGTTGGTTCCATCAACCGATGATCTCTGCGTTATTTATTTCTGCAAGCATGATCGCACTGGCTATTTCGGTTGTTCAAAATTCTTATCAAATGGCATTTATTGATGAACTTACCTGTATTCCTGCCCGTCGAGCATTGCTTGATAAGTTCTCAACCCTAGGCAAAAAATACACCTTGGCGATGTGTGATATCGACCACTTTAAAAAGTTTAACGATACCTACGGCCATGATGTCGGCGACCAAGTTTTGAAAATGGTTGCAGCCAAGCTCAACCAAGTCAGTGGTGGCGGTAAAGCCTACCGCTATGGCGGTGAGGAATTCACTCTAGTGTTCCCAGGGAAGGGCGAAGCAGAAGCCCTGCCGTACATAGAACAATTGCGCGAAACCATCGCCAACTATCCCATGCATATCCGTAATCAAGACCGCCCAGACGATAACGAACAGGGCCAAAAGATGCGCAAAAATGCACCGGAGACTGAAATAGTTAGTGTCACCATCAGCATAGGCTTCTGTGAAAAAGCACCTGAAATTCCTGACCCAATGGCGGTCATGAAAAAGTCCGACGAAGCCCTTTATGAATCAAAGCGTAATGGCCGAAACTGCTCTACAGCGGTTCATTACAAACCTAAGACTCAGAAGCGCGGGCATCGTAAGGATTATGCTTAAACGCGCTTCGCATGTATGCTGATGAATAATTTGGGTCACCGACTTTAATAACGGATTACATTGAAAAGGATTTTTACATGGAAGTACTCTTTCAAGTTGCTTTGTTACTTTAATCTTCAGTTCAGCGGCTATTAAATTCTATCAATCAATCGCTTCAAATCTATTGCTATAGAAAGAGGTAATCATGATCTATGGCGATATAGCATCCGATGTTAGTTACTACGATATCTATCCCGAGTTACTTCAGCTTGTACAACAAACATTCTCAAATGTAGAGTCGGGTGTGCAAGGTGATGCTTGGATTTGGATCTATGAGGGTGAGGAAAAGGTCGCTCTAGATACCTTTACCAGTATGCGCTTTCAAATCAAGTCCGATAATATTAACGGCCTTTTAGTACAGAAAGTCATTTCTAAACTAGGCGAACACTACAAACTTTATATTTACGATCAACCCGAGTTAGAAGGCCACGAAGATACATTTTAACCCTCGAAGTCGTAGTCAGGAAAAGAGATATCGGAGATTGAAATGGTAAGAGTTGTTTATCGATGGCAGGTTCCAACAGAGAACTTCGAAGAATTTAAAGCGATCTGGACCAATACTACCAATCAGATCCATGAAACGGTTGAGGGTGCCCTGGGCAGCTTTATGCTGAAGTCCGTTGAAAATGAAGACGAAGTGATCACCATTGCCAAGTGGGACTCCCTAGCATCTTGGAAGAATTTCTGGGGAAATGAAAACCCAGAACAGATGCAGAAGATGAGAATGCTAGGCAAACGTATATTTGCAGATGCATACGAAGAGATAGAAGACTATACCCGTTAAGATCCTCCACAACGGATAATAAGGACATTACCTATATGAATATAATTGGATATCTATTAACCGCTGTTGGTTTATACGCACTGTATACCGATGGTATCGTTTTAGGCTGTGTAATATTTTTCATCGGTGGTCTTCTCGTCGGCAAGCTATTTTTCTGCTTACGCAGCCTTGGAGTCATAATAATTGCGGCCTCTGTCGCATATGGCTATCACAATAGCTTTACCCCAGAAGTTTTGTTTTGCCTTGCTGTAGGCATTTTCTTAGCAACCTTTAATCGAAATCGATCCTCACGGAATAACGGCGGTGATGAAGATGGCTGGGGAATAGATATCGATTTTTTCTCATCCGATTCGGATAGCAAATGCAATAACAGAGACAACGCAAGTTGCGGTGGGGATTCCGGTGGCGGCGGGGATTAATCCGCAGAAGGAAAGCTCAACTCTACTTTCTTACTTGTATAGAAAGTCAAAGCTAGGCTAACTGGTTTAGCCACTTATTGTCAGAACCTACCTTCTGATAAAGTAAACTAAAAGTGCGATCCACCTCAATTAACTCATTATTTTCGTAATTTCAGTGGTGCAAATCACTCGCTTAGTTTTCTTATAACTATTACCATTCACGCTCAACTAATTTAAAGAAGTAGAAAGTATGTCTTTACCACCTTGCCCTGAGTGTAATTCTGAATTTGTTTACCAAGATCAAGAGCTATTGATCTGCCCTGAATGCGCTCATGAATGGAACCCTGCTGAAGCAGATGCTGAAGAGGAGGTCTTTGTTGTTAAGGATTCCAACGGCACCCAGCTAGCTGATGGCGATAAGGTGACTTTGATCAAAGACCTTAAGGTTAAAGGTAGTTCTATCGTTTTGAAGATCGGTACCAAAGCGGTAATCAAACGTATCGTTGAAGGTAAAGATCACGAGCTTGACTGCAAAGTAGATGGTGCAGGCGATATGATGGTGACAGCTAAGTTTGTAAAACGCGCTTAATTTTATTACCTACCAGCTCTCCATCTGCAGGCTGAAACCCTCAGCCTGCTCAAAGGATTATGCATTATTAGATGCTTCTCACATTAACTCAGCAGCTACTAACGCTTTTTTATCCGCTTCGCTGATACTTAACTTGTGACTAGGCTTAACCCACTCTACATCTTGCGCCTCCAGTGCCATCACCTCTCCAGCCCATTTATCAACTAGGTAATAATGCAACATCTGATCTGGCGACGCTGCAAATGGATGCGAACCTAAAAACTTATAAGATAACGGTATAACTGAAAGCTCTTCCTCTACCTCCCTCTTCAAGGCTTGTATGTGGGATTCGTCTGGTTTGATATGCCCACCCGGTATATTAATAGCTGCTGTTCCAGTTTTATCATCAGCCCAGCGATGTTCAAATAAAACCTGATCATCCGTCGTTAAAACAAAGCAAACACATTCTTGTACTGACACAGAGATCTCCCCAAATAAAACTGAGGTTTGTACGTAAGCAACAACAAATTAGAGCTTTTTATATGGGTAGAAGGAGCTTTATAAACGACTAAGCCTTAAGTTCCAATCTCCGCCACAAACCTCTTCGCAGGCTTCTTCTGAATCAAAAATAATCTGTTGGGTGGGCTTATTGAGCTTTACTCCCGCTTGAGCCAGCTTCTCGGTGATTAAACTTTTTAAAAACTGATCCTCATGGGCGTTTCTAGCAAG
Source organism: Neptuniibacter sp. QD48_55 (assembly GCF_047778115.1). Lineage (GTDB taxonomy): Bacteria > Pseudomonadota > Gammaproteobacteria > Pseudomonadales > Balneatricaceae > Neptuniibacter. Next base: position 2,369,116 of record NZ_CP180555.1, read on the forward strand.
CGTTAGAAGTGATTCATCATCAAAGACAGCAACAACCTTTAGGGATTCAGGGTAACGAGAAAAATCCACTTTATGAGTAATCCAGCAAAAGCCTGGTACTGATTCCAACGCAATATCACAAACGTCGGTCAGCGTTTCACGGAGTGTTTTTTCTAGTTTTTTATCTGATTTATTCATGTGGCTTATTCAAAATAACCATAGCTTCTAGGAAAGATGATCATAACTGATTTAGCATTAATAACCCCACCTGATCCTCGCATACAGATTAGATGCATCTTCAAACTGACCGAAGAATGTATGTGCTTCTTGACCACCAAAAAGATTCGCGCCAACGATCAGTTGTAACTCATCACTGAAACGATATTTTGCCGAAGGTCGATGATAGTAATCATCATCTGTCGGTGAATAAAAACTAAACCAACCGAGTGTTAGATTATCCTGTAAAGCCCGATAATTTAGGCGTAGGGTCCATAGCTCTCGGTTCTGATCAGATCGATAAGGTGAGTTGCCATCATTAGCGATCAGCGCGTCATAATCTTGTGTGTGTTCAAGATAATACTGCAGCCCTATTGTAAATTTCGGCAATAGCTCCTGCTCATATCCAACTAGAAAGCGCACTTGGTTATTGGGTAGCAGCGGATTTGATCCTTGATCGTCTTCACCCTTATACCAAGCAATTTCACTGTGCCCTATTCCCTTCCCAATATTCGCTCTTAAGCTTGCCCCAACAGCTCTTAGTGGCGAGAAATAGGCATGGCCTTGGACGTTCAGTGCATTGGGCCGTTTCCAAAAACCTCTATAGGCATATAAAGCCCATTCGGTATTACTCGCTCCCCATTGCGCATTCCCATAGAAACGCGCCGCGAATTCACCGTTAGAAAACCTCTCTTGGGGATAATCCGGAACCAACGTAGATTCAGGTGAGGCTACCTGCTGACCAGCCAAAGGTGAGAAATAGGAAAAGCGCTCACCATTAATAAATTGATCATTAGTAAAAACTGGCGTCCACACCAGATCTAAATTCGCTTTATTGCCATAGTAAGCAAGTTTGATGCTGGTCGATGGCGCTTTTAAGTATTCATCATCGCGCCCAGAAAAAAATGACTGCCAATCCTTTGCAAATAGATCATTCAGGAACAACAAATCACCCGTTCCCCAAGTTAATACCTGATGCCCTAAACGTAGATCCAACGAATCACTAAGTTGTAGATCAACCAATGCTTCCCTTAGATTAAATTCAGTCGCTCCTTCCACCCCATCAGTGTAGAGATCGGCTTTGAAGCTATAACGGTTATCGTTCGAGAAGTATTCTGTTTCTACCCGTCCTCGAAGTTCAGTAAGGGTTTTATTTTCATCTAGAACAGGATCATTGTTTAATCGCCCACCTGCACCCATTTCGATAAATCCGTGCCACTGAAGGGTTTCACTCGCCTCTTCGTCCCAATCGCTTTGCTCCCAATCATCAGCTTGAGCCACAAAACTAACGGCTATAAGACCTAATAGAAATAAGCTTGCCCGAAACATCACTTCCTCCGAAGCCACTGGCGAGGTGGCTTACGTAATGAACGTTCTGAAAACACCGCTTGTTCCATACCTAGATCATATTTCTGATAACGGAACTCCATGATCGTTTCAGCGCCACTACGCAGATCCATCGCCTTAGATTGGATTACGGTGATATAGCCTTGAATCACGTCGCTTTTGATTACCTCAATGCGGCGATAGAGCTGGCCGTTATCGTCGAGATATTCAATTTTTTCCGGCAGATAATTTTGTTTATTTATCCATGTGGAATAACTACTAAACTCAACCTCTGCAGCTTTTATAGGCGTACTTTTAATTTGATAGTAGCTTTCACCTGTTTCGATCAATTGATGGGTATCTTCTTCGATACCACGTCCAGATACATCCTCATAAAAGAAATGTGAGCCAACAAAGCTAGTTCGTTTATCACCAGCAGAGATACGTTTAACCAAATCTAGCCCTGGAAGATATAACCAACGGTCATCATCCTTACCGGGAGTTTTAGCAACTAAAAACGCTGTATTTCTCACATCTGATGGGCGGCTAAAGACAACCAGAAAATCCTGCTTACCACCATCCTGCCTATCTCTTCTTAAAATCGTAAACTGACGTTTTTGCACTCGGCCTTGGCTGTCTTTTATCAACATCCGAGCTTCAGAGCGGCCGTCATCACCGGCGTAATATGCTGTTAAATTCGCCTTTGCAACAATCTCGTTCGCATCCGTTAAATCTAGGGCCAACGTGTTGGTCGCATTAGCAACTAACACAGAGAACAAAGCCACAAAGAGCGTTGTTTTTAAAAAGTTAGGTTTATACATTTTGCTTTTCCTCTGTGGATACGCTTCTCTTTGGATCACCAAAAAGTGAGGCTTTATTGCTAATCAAATGGATAACGGCTGGCAGTAAAATCACAGTGACAATCGCAGAGATGCTCATAATTAAAGCCAAGAAAAAACCAACTGTGATGTAAGGCACCAACGGTGCGAAGAGTAAGGGGGTAAATCCAACCGCGACCACGACCGCATTGCGACTAATCGCTCTAGCAGGCCCTTGATAGACTTCATTAACTGTCTTCGGCCAGTTGCCAGTACGTCGATAGATAGCACGGCAGCGCTCCAAAAAGTGAATAGCGAAATCGACCGACAAACCTAGGGTCAACGCTGAGAGAACGGCGATCGGCATGTCATAGTCCTTGCCGATAAAACCGATCAGACCATAGATAAATAGGATGGTAACCGTGAGCGGTAACATAGCGAGCAGACCGATCTTTATAGAACGAAACAGCACAACCATCATCAACAAAACCATGAAGAATGCGCTAATCAAGCTATTCAACATGCCGTTTACCATCTGCTCTTGCCAAACGACATTAATGTAGGTCAGACCCGCCCAGTTCATCTCGACACCTTGCGGTAAAGGGTTTTCAGATACAAAGCGATCGACCAGCTCAATTACTTGGCTCATATCTTGGTTATCACCGCTACTAAGCTGTAGCCACAGTAAAGTGGCATCGTACTCAGGTGTAACCATGTGCCAAAGATCGTCAGGTCGATGGGACGATTGAAAACTCAAGACCGTTTGAGCGGCCGCAGAAGCATCAGCAGGCAATTTAAACTGATCATCCTCCCGACCTCTTAATTCACGATTCACCGTTTTAAGTAAAGTACCTAGAGAGTTAGTTTTACCCACCAGTTCGGTTTGATCTAAGTAACTCTGTAGCTGATCTAGATACGCTAAACCTTCAGGTGAAAGAAAATACTTTGCCTCTTGCTGAGCTACTTCGACTTTATCTAGCAAACTTAGCCAAAAGTCTTCATGAACAGGGTCATCAAACGATAGATCATCGAATGCAAGGGCTAGCGCCTGTAAACGTTTACTCGGTGAATACGCCTGCGTCTCTGCTCGCAGCTGAGTTATTTTCAGCATTACCGCCTCTGGCAACGACTGGCTTGTTAGCTCCTGCCAAAACGATTCACCTAATTGTTCAGACGGTTTCTCCAGCACAAGGTATGCATTATAAGTCCCTGCAAAATGAGCGTTCATAACCTGGTCGGCTATACGTAGGCGGTGATCCTCTTTAAACCAACGCACTGGGTTATCGTTAATTTGAATGGTACTTACACCATAAACCGATAACGCTGATATCAACGCAAAAACAATTAAGATCCCCTTAGAGCGGTTGGTAGAGAAACGCCCCGCAGCGCTCAGTAGCCAACTTAGATTTTGCGATGAATCCTCTCTCACCGAATGATCTTTAAGCACTTGTAAACGCTGTGGCGATAGACTCACGATAAATGCTGGCACAAGAAAAACAGTCAGAACAAAGGCCAACATAATGCCAAACGCAACGTGCAGGCCAAAAACCTGTACAGGTGGAATAGGGGTTAACGCTAAAGAAGCAAAACCCACTGCAGATGTAATCGATGTGTATAGCATCGGTGTGAATAGATGACCTAGTACCTCCTGTAACGCCTGCTTAAGATCTCCCCCCGGTTTATATCTATCAGAAAATTCAGAAAGTAAGTGCACCGAATCTACGACAGCAATAGGCATCAAAAAAATAGGGATCATCGAACTCATGATATGTACTGTATGGCCCTGCCCGATCAATACGCCCATAGTGATAATCACCGTAGCCATAGCGACCAGCATAGGTGCAGTAATCAGCAATAGAGAACGGAAGAAAAACCACATCAACACAAAAATCATCAAACCGGCTAAGGGTGCAGAAATGGCCATCTGGATAAACATCTCAACACCAAAGGTATCTTCTGCAACAGGCAAACCCGCAATATGAAATTCGTTACCTGAATCTGGATACTTCAGTTGTAACCCATCAATAACCGTTTGAATTTCATTCGCTAAACGGTAGCTTTCTGACTTATCAATGATCGGAATATAGATCGCCGCCGCTTTGGCATCGGCCGATACCAAGGTATTTTTTAACAGAGGGAGGCGCTCGACCGCGCCTTGAATTGTGTCTGCTTCAAGTTGAGTTGAAGGGGGAGTTTTCATCATCCATTCAAACAAGATTGCGCCATCCTGCTCAAATGACTGGCTGATGTTATCAACCGTGTTTAAAGCCATTAGATCTTGACGAACAACCCCTTTCATCGAGTCAACTGCTGTTGAAATATCATACAGCACCGATAGTGTTGCAGGGTTATATACCCCTTTTTCATGTAGGGAATTCACAATCCCGACCACAATCATGTCATGTAAACTAAAACGCTGCTTCACCTCATCATGCAACACACGATCAGCCTGGTCGTGAGGCAGCATATTCTCTGGGTCTGTATCTATTTTTATGCTTGAAATCTGTAACAAAGCAATCAAAACCAACAAAAACACCAATGTAAAAATAGCTTTGGGTTTCTGTATTGGTAAGACCAACCAAGGAAAATTAAAGCGCATTTGATGCCTCGATATGACTAAATACAATAACATTAGAATATACTAATATATAAAATAAATAATAGTCAAATTGCGAATATAAGGTGTTCTAAGGTATCATTCAGTTTGTTATAAAAAATGCACTATCCATAACTATAAGTTGATATAAAAATCGACAGAAGCTGCAAATTGGGGATGAAGTCTGGATTAAGTCAAACAAATGAACCAGAGAGTTCATAGGCTAATCCTTTGTGAGCCCATAGATAAAAACAATACAGCGCTTCGGAGTGTTAACTTGAACGAGACCGTAAATGCACCTTTAGACTCGGAAACATTGGAGATGATGAAATCCAATGCGAGCAAGGCTGCAAAATTGATGAAAGCACTAGGCAATGAGAGTCGACTACTCATTCTTTGTAATCTGGATGGAAAAGAACTGTCTGTCACAGAACTGAATAATTGCCTAGATTTAAGCCAGTCTGCTTTATCGCAACATCTGGCTGTACTTAGGAAAGATGGATTAGTGAAAACCCGTCGGGAATCACAAACCATCTACTATTCACTTCAGGGGGATACTGCGAAAAGGATTATTCACACCCTACACGAGATGTTCTGTCCATCTCTTTAATGAAAAGGCCGCTTAGCGGCCTTTTTTTATGCCGCCAGTACACTGCCCCAAACAGTATGTCCTTACTTTTTGCCACACCTCAGGTCAACCTAGACATTCCAGCAACCTGATTTACAATGCGTTAGCATTTATGGATTTACTGTCTGGAAAAGCCCTCTCAAATCTTTTAAACCTCGTGACAAAGTGGCTTGCTAGTCTACCGCGCCAACGAAGCACGCAAGCATCTATAGTCGCATTTAGACTTCTGATTGGCTTTTATTGTTTAATAATATCCTCTTGAAAAAACCTCCTACAATTTTTTGGCAACATATCCAATCTCTGTCTATATTCAATTTTATTAAAATTTAATGACATGGAAGTAAGCCCACGACAAGGAGGTAGTTATGTCTATCCGCCGCGCTTTTATTCTTGTTTCCCTATTGGTTATTGTTGCTATGACAGCGATGACTTGGATGCTCTGGCAAACCAGCAGCCGTATTTCTGGTTTGGGTCAGCAATACGCTGTTGCTAAGGGCCTCACCAACGACATGTTGATGCTACGTCGACACGAGAAAGACTTTCTCTTACGCAAACAGCTCAAATACGTGGATAAGTTTGAAAAACGTATTGCTCTTATGCGTAACAATATCGACTCACTTGCATCGCAATTAACCTACGCCCCAGAAGTTCAAAAAGACTTAGGCGCAGCACAACATCAGCTCGATATTTACCAACAAAAACTGATCGCACTTGTAGAGCTCGATAAGAAAATTGGCCTTGATAAAGACAGTGGCTTACGTGGAGCCTTTAATCAGTCAGAAAGAACACTCCATCAAAAAGTAGCCAACACTGGTGATAGTCAGGCAATCTCTAAGATATTGCACCTGATATTGTTAGAAAATGACTTCCAAAATAGTTACGACCTCAACTCGAAGACTCTGCTGCGCGAAAGCTTAAAAAATACTCACAGCTATATGCAGCAAGTCAATCTGCCTGCTGCAGACAGCGTCAAAACTTTTGAAGATACCGCCCATGCCCTTGCTGAAGCGCTCCAGCAACGTGGCTTAGACCAAAATTCAGGATTACGCGGTGAACTTCGCAGCAGTATTCATGAAGTAGAATCTATATTTGGGGGCATCTACACCGACCTTGAAGGTGCTATTTCTAACGCTTTGCATACCTCACGAATGCAAGGTGTCGGGATGGCAGCAGCCCTCACAGCGATCATTGCCGGCTTGCTCTTATGGCAAACCTTCCGCGTACTTAATCGCTTACAAACGGCTAATTATAAAATGTCCAATATCAGTCACGGCGGTGGCGACCTCACCCAACATTTAGACCTCCCAGGTCAAGATGAAGTGACCGAACTTGCTCATTCGGTAAATGATTTTATTGATACCACAGCAGGGCTGGTACGCGAGATAAAAGAGAAAGGCGAGACAGTAGAAAGCAGCGCACATCATTCCGTTGAGCTAAGTAAACGCTCCCAAACAGCTATTGAGGAGCAGCGTAACAATACATTGGCGGTGAACCAAGCCGTGCAAGAACTCGTCACTGCAGTAGAGCTAATTGCATCCAGCAGTACACAAGTTCAAGATAGTGTCAGCAGTGCTGATCAACAGATGAATGAAGGCAGCCAAATCATGGCTGAAACCCACCAGCAGATGGAAAAGCTTACCAATAATATCAGCCGAAGTAGCGACCTAATGCACTCACTCAGTCAATCAAGCACTAAGATTGGCAATGTAATAAGCGTAATCAGAGATATCACTGAGCAAACTAACTTGCTCGCTCTTAACGCTGCAATTGAAGCCGCCCGAGCAGGCGATAAGGGCCGAGGATTTGCAGTAGTTGCCGACGAAGTGAGAACACTGGCGCAACGCACTCAAAGTAGCACTGTAGAGATTGAATCGATGATCGAAACCCTACAGCAGCATGTCACAGAATCTGAAGTAGCCATGCAAAGCAGCTTGAAGCTCAGCGAAACGATGAACAACTCCATTGGCGCAGCTAATTCAACTATGCAATCCAACAAAGATGCCATGGATGAGATTCGTGAAATGGTGATTCAAATTGCAGGGGCTACCGAGGAGCAGATGTACACAGTCAAAGGCGTAGAGGATGCTACACAGCGGATATCCTCCTCTGCTGAGCAACTACTGTCCGACTCATGCGAGAGCTGCAGGAACTGCGAGTGTTTAGAAACCCAAGCCCATCAGATGCGCGAGGACGTCTCTAAATTTATTGTGTAATTGAAAACGACTTGGTCTAGTCAGCCCCCAGCTGGCTGGATCAAGTTCTTGCTGAAGCAATAAAGGTAAAGAACCTAATCGGAACAACCTTGAGTCAAGATAACATTCACCTCAGCACAAGACTGCCTTAACTCTCGCCAAGGCCGATATTCATCAGAGTCATACCAAGCTTTAAACAACTCCACTGATGGGAATTCTTGAACAACAATCAGATTACTATCCCAACTACCTTCTAATACCTCACCGAAATCGCCTTTGACTAAAAACTTACCGCCGAATTTTTCCAATGTTGGCACGTGTCCTACCACATACTCATAGAACTTTTTCTTATCGTGAATTTTGACAATATTCACAATGTTGTAAGCTTTAGACATCTAGAAAACTCCACTTATCTTAAGCAGGATTAGAAAGGTTCAAAGATTAACGACTTAAACCTTACCCTCTTTTCTTTCTTATTGCTCTGTAAACTGGCGATAACCCCGAAACTGTCTCAATATTAAATTATGGATGTTTCGTTTTTCTCTACACCAATCAATTTATTTTGGTCCCTTCTTATTGCCTTGGCTCTAGGCTTGATCATAGGCATTGAACGAGGATGGTCTCAACGCCATCGCTCTGAGGGAAGTCGTATTGCAGGGATTCGAACCTTTGCTTTAACCGGGCTGTACGGCGGATTATGCGCTGCACTTGCTAAGGACTTTTCAAGTTGGCTACTTGGATTCGGCTTAATTCCACTGATTATTATTCTCGCCGTCGCCTTCAGTATCCGTCATAAAGAGAACAACACCGTTAGTATCACGGGTATTGTTGGCCTATTAATTACCTATACGCTTGGAGCGCTCGCCGTGTCTGGGGAACCTGTTATTGCCTCGGCAGCCGCCGTGATCGTAGCGTTGATTCTGGATGGTAAGCCCGAGCTGCATTCGGCACTTCATAAGCTTGAAGAGTATGAACTTGACGCTGGCTTAAGGCTATTATTAATCTCAATAGTCTTGCTACCGATCCTACCTGATGAGGGCTATGGCCCTTGGAACGCCATTAATCCTTATGAGATCTGGTGGCTAGTCGTACTGATCGCCAGCATCTCTTTTCTAGGCTATTTTGCAATCCGAATTGGAGGAGCTCGGCGTGGTATTATGTTCACGTCCGTTTTTGCAGGGCTAAGTTCTTCAACTGCATTAACGATCCAGTTCTCTAACCTCTCTAGGGAACAACAACCCCTCTGCCCTCTACTAGCAAGCGGAATTCTGTTCAGTTGTGGAACAATGTTTCCTCGAATTCTGATGGTATTGCTCGTCATCAATGCACCACTAACATATCAGCTATGGCCCTCTATGCTCATAATGATGGTTGGCTTCTATCTTCCTGCGCTCTGGATATGGCTTAAATACAGTGATGGAGAAACGAACAATATCAAAACTCAACGTAATCCATTAGCGCTAAGCTCTGCGGTTTTCTTTGGGTTTGTCTTAATGCTGGTAATGCTGCTCTCACAAGCACTAACAGAATGGTTTGGAGATACAGGAACACTGCTTTTATCAGCCATCGCAGGTTTAACCGATGTGGATCCCATTACTCTGACACTAGGCAGGCAGACACCTGAATCGATAGACGTAGAAATTGCTTTAGCAGGAATATTTATAGCGGCTACAATGAACAGCTTAGTTAAGATGCTGATCGTAATATTTGCCGGTGACAGATCCTTATCGATTCGAACAGCACCGGCAATGCTTGGCGCCATCTTACTTGGCGCTCTGACTATTTATGCTACGCATCTAGCATAAGACCACACAAGGTAATTAGGGCAACACGAGGAACATTTGGGAATCACTATTCCCCATCAAATTTATCCGACGCCTTTTAATTTATATCCCATTCCATAAACCGTTTGAACAATTCTGGGAGCTCCTAAATCTTTTTCCATTTTCTGTCTTAAAACCGAAAGAAATTGATCCAAAGTTCGGCTATTAGGTAGGTAAGCTCTCCCCCAACATTTGTCCAAAATTTCATCTTTCGATAGTACTCGCCCTCCACTTGCGTGAAGCATCTGTAAAAACTCAAGTTCACGCTTACTCAAGCAGACTTTTTCATCAACATAGCTTAGTAGCATACAGTCAACATCAACGGTCAACTCACCTAGTTGAAATGTTTTCGATTGTACAGGTTGTCTCGATTTAAGGTACTGCTCTCGCCGAGCCAAAGCAGTGACACGTGCAATGAGCTCATCAGGGTTAAAAGGCTTTGTCATGTAATCATCAGCACCTAAGCGAAAACCTTCGATCTTATCAACTTGCTCATCAAATGCAGTAAGAAGAAGCACTGGCTGAAATAAGCCTCTTTCACGCATAACTGCACAGAGCTCTATACCGCTAAGATAGGGCATCATCACATCAAAAATGCATAAGTCAGGTTTGTATTCACCAAGCTGATACAGTGCATCTTTACCATTTTTCACGGTATGACATTCAAAACCTTCTTTTTGTAATAACAGTGCCAAGCCTTGGTTTAGATGAAGATCATCATCAGCAATTAATACTTTCATTGGCTTTCTTCTATCGGCAATTGAATGGTAAAAACGGAGCGCTCTACATTTTGGTAACTTATCTGACCACCTGCATTTTCTATAAGCTGTTTTGTTACAACAAGGCCTAGACCAAACCCTTCTTCGCTTTTAGTTTTCTGGGGATCATATTGAAACAAACTGGTTTGGCGCTCTGCTGTGATGCCGTCCCCGCCATCTCTGCAGGTAATCATCAAGCTATCGTTTTGTAGCAAAAAATCCAGTTGCGCAGGCTGTTGCGGCGCGTATTTAATAAGGTTATCAACGAGATTTACAACCGAGCATTCAAGAGCGTCACGAGCAATAGTCACCTTATGTGTACATTGAATGTCAATGGTCAAATCGATACCACTATGTTTCAATCGCGGCTCAAAAGGGTTAATCAGCTGATGGATAAAAGGCTCTAAATCAAGGGTCTCAAGTTTAGGCTTACTCACCAGTTCAGCATGTTCGAATAATATGGCGTTATTTAAAAAGCGTCGCATACGAAAAAATTCAGCATCAAATACATCCATATAACCCAATGTTTCTTTATGCGACTCACTTCGGCGGACAAGATCTGAATAAAGCCTCAAATTTGCTAGCGGCGTTTTAAACTCGTGTGCAACTAATCTCAAAAAATCAGTCTTTCTTTCATTTTCTTTAATAGAGCGTCGCTGTGCCCAAAATAACCAAGCCCCAAGCCCTAGCATGAGTACAATTAGAGGAAATAAGATGGCTACATATACAGGTTGAAGGTGTTGTGTGTCGGCATTGAGAGGTTGATATATAAGTTGCCAATCGATAAAAATTCCACTTAAGGGCCAAGTTAGATTGGCACCGTGCTGTTCAAGGTTAGCCTTTTCTTTATTATTTTGTGAAACTGAACTTAACTGCAACTGATCACTTTGATCAATTCTGGGTAAAGCACCTTCCAACTCTTCCGCTAACCATCGCTGCTTAAGCAAAACACAGTAATTTAATTCTGATTGCCAACAATGTAACAAGCGAAGATCTGAAGAATAGCCTAGCGATAAAGTAATAGACTCAGACGCTAAAGAAATATCTTGTATTTGCTTTTCTATAACGGCTTCAAACTGATCGAGTAGATATTGCTCTCGTGGCAATGCTTGGATTTTATCAGGGGGAAAAATTCTGTTTAGTTGCTCATCGTAGATCAAAGTTAAATCGATAGCACCGTCGCTCATAACCAATTTTCGGAGATCATGACGACTACCATTTTTGGACTCAATCGACTCTCTTACTTTAAGGAAAGCACTCTCTATCTCTTGAGCAAGCAGGATTTCGATTGCCTTCATCGTCATTTCCTGACGATACTGTGATTCTATTTGTTTTAAAGCGGTCTCTTGATTAAGAGCTCTTACTCCTAGTAAAGCCAACGTTATTGTTGATATGAGCATTAACAATAAAAGTGCCAAATTTGGCGATGATATCCCTCTCATTTTATCTAAAGAAATCCCCTCATAAAAGGAGACAGGTTTTTACCTCCTGCCTCAAGCGCTCATCAAAAATCAGATTGAGTCTTTTAAAACTGAGGTTTGTTTATATACCGGATGAAACGGGATAACAAATGTAAGTCACAAAGAGTAAGAAGGCCCACAAACCTATTTCTAAGGTTTCTGTAATAGGCTGTATCCTCCGAATTGCCCCATAAATATGCACTACTAACATTAATGTGAAGACGACAGCCAACATATCAAATGTGAACTGCAAACCACCCTCTGTATAAGCACCTTTGAGGATAAAAAACTCAACTACTAATACAAATGCGCCTACACAACGTCCGAAGTATTCTGCTAGATCAGTGTCTTCAGGAACCCTCCACATCATCAACTTAGCCCAAGTCAGAGGCACAAAAAACAGCGGGAGTGCAAAAGTAACCGTGGTTATCGATCCCAACACCCAAAGATAAGTTAAAGCGAACTCCGAATACTGCCCTAGCATTTCAATTTTCCTTATTAGAATTTTGAAACGTAGGCTAATCGCATTTAAAAAGAAGAATGTCAGTTAATTGTAAGGATTAGATTGAGAAGTCTAATACTTTACGGCTAAAAATTAGGAAGGGTAGTTTCGATACAGTCACCCCAGTTTCCACTGGGGTAACTAATAAACAATCAGTTGCTTTATTAATGAGGCAACTGAAGGCGCATGCGCTGCCAATCTTCTGTGGGTGTATTCAACATCATTTTCATATCGACTACGTCTTCTTCAATATTGAAGCTGTTCTCAAAACCTAATTTTTTAGCCAAGTTTTGCATGCCTTTGTTGTTCGGCAGTGTCGATCCAATAATCTGCAATGTTCCTCGGCTGCGACAGTAATCAACAATTTTGCTCATCAGGGCAACACCAAGGCCTTCACCTTGAAGATCATCACGGATTACAACACTGAACTCAGCTCTAACGTTATCGGCGTCGGTCACCGCTCTTACAACCCCTAGAGTTTCCATCTCTTTAGAAACTTCACGTGGAACAGAGATGATAAATGCCATTTCACGGTCGTAATCAATTTGAGTCCAGTTCGCCAGTTCCTGATGGGTCGGTACACCACGGCTGTAGAAATAACGTAGACGGATAGATTGCGGGCTAAGCTTGTTATAGAACTCGAGATGGTTTGGTTCATCTTCACCACGAATCGCACGCATGATTGCCTTGCGGCCAGAGCGCTTCAATGTGATCTCTTCGGTGAGATGTTCTGGATAAGGAGAGATTGAGAGATCACCCTCATCTACTGAAATAGACACAGAAACATCTGTCGCCAAAAGACCGGCCTTATTGACCAATAGTGGGTTGATCTCTAAACACTTAAGGTTTGGCAGATCGACCACCATTTCTGAGAGATTCAGCAGCAATTTACACAGTTGCTTCATATCTTGCTCAGGACGATAGCTGTTTTCTTCGATTATTTTACAGATACGCGACTGACGAATGAGCTGATGTGCCAAAGCCATATTTAAAGGCGGTAACATCACATGACGGTCCGAAAGCACATCAACAGTATGACCACCAGCGCCAAAGACAATGACAGGACCAAAAGTAGGATCTCTTGTAATACCGACATTGATCTGTAGCGATTGGAAACCGCGTTTCATCTGTTGGACACAGAACCCCATCTGCTCTTCAGGACTGTAGGTCTCGCCTACCCGGTAAGATAGCTGGGTAGTCGCATGCTCAACCTCGGCTAGAGAGAAAAGATCCTGTGCAACATCCTTCCAACGCTGGCTACCCTGCGCATCATAGCTAAATGGATAGACATTATGAGTGTGTAGTGCTTTTACCCTAACCGAGTTCTCAATGTTTCTCGAGAGCTTAACCACATCGTTAATATTATCGCTGTAGTAAGTATTCGAAACCGGGATGTCGTATAGATCTAATAACGCACAAGCTTCTTTGTGCTGTAAATAGTCTCGGTTTTCCGCTAAGGCGTTTTGGATTAGATCTCGCGCCTTAATGTGGTTGGGTGTATTTTGCTCAATATATGGAGGCGGCGTTTGACGCATCACCTCTTGGTTACGGCGAAACTCAACCATATACATAAAGGCATCGATAGACTCTTCTGGTGTTAAGAAGGTTGGGATACCTGCAGTGTTACAGCGATTTCGCGCTTCAATCGCAGTTGCTCGGCCCATGAAGCAAGTCAATACATTACGTGGGGTTTTCTTAGCAACTTGAATAACCTGTTCCGCGGTTTCAACACCAGGCGCAAGTCGCGTCGGTGCATGTACCATCAGAACCGCATCTACATTTTTATCTTTGGTGAGCAGGCGCACAGCCTCAGCAAAACGCGCAGGGTCAGCATCGGCGTTCAGGTCTACCGGATTGGATCGATCCCAATGCGGCGGCAGGATTTCAGCTAATGCTTCTACCGTTTCCTCAGTTAAATGGGCTAGTTGACCTTTCTTATTCAAAAGGTGTTCCGTCGCCAGAGCATTAGGCCCCGTGCCATTAGACACAATCGCCAAGCGCTCACCGCGCATACGTTTCATGTGGGTTAGGGTCTCTAACGCGTTAAATAACTCATCAGAGGTTTCGACACGTACAACACCCGCACGTCGCAATGCAGCATCGTACACCTGATCATCATCATAAATACCAGGTGCGAGTTCTGTACCAGACTTTTCACCACTAAACGTATCGTTTTTAAGTACCAATACCAATTTGTTTCGCGATGCAGAACGAACAGCCGATAAGAAGTCTCTAGCAGAGCCATCTACTCGATTGAGCTGTAATAAAATCGCATGGGTATATGGGTCTTGAGCGAGATAATCGATCACCGATGGAAGATCGACATCGGCACCGCCACCTAAGGTAAGGAAGTGAGAAAAGCCAATCTCCTGACCAGTTGCCCAATCGATCATGGCCGTACCTAAAATACCGGACTGCCCCACATAAGCGACCTTTCCTTTTAGGATATTCACATGGGAATAGCTGGCATTCATATTATGACCAGGTACCAACATCCCCATACAATCTGGCCCTAGGATTCTGATGCCGTAAGGCTTAGCGGCTTCTCTAACTTGATCACGCAGGGTCTGGTGATTTTCATCTTCAATAGATAGACCACCAGTTAAGATCATGGCTGCTTTGACCATACTCGCACCCAGTGCGCGAATGATGTCTGCAACGGTTTCCGGTGGTGAACAAATTATGGCTAGCTCGGGCATTTCGGGTAGTTGATTAAGTTGGCTATAGCATTTAATGCCATGAACTGTGTCATACCCTTGGGAGTTAACTGCGTATAAAGATCCTTTAAAGCCGCTTTCTTGTAAGTTTTGAATAACCACGCCGCCCATACTATTTTCGCGGGCAGAGGCACCAAATACAGCGATAGATGCTGGTTTAAAAAAGCGTTTAAGATATTTTGTAGACACGCCAGTAATCCCTCGTAAACGGATAGCTTGCAGTGTACTCCCTTTTGCACTGCAGCAAAACAAAAAATATAGACCAAGGTCTTATAAAAAACAGCATTTTCACTACTTATGAGTTAGATCAATTTTTGTAGTGACAGCCGACTGGTTACTAAGTTTCCAGCTTTAAACGTTTTTGCTATCAAAATGGGCTTTTTAAAACCCTGCATCCATTTCAACAGATAGTTTCGCAGCGCTCAATAGGGCTAACCATGGGCTGTTGGCTTAATCCTCATGATTTCAAAAACTTGGCACTTCCGTTGCTAATATCTTAGAAACGAGAGTAAGTATCCAAAGCCTCTCCTCATCCATACAAAATAAAAAGGATAGTCTAATGAGGACAATTTCCACCCCAGTTAAATCCAGTCTAGCGCTAATCGCAGGCTCACTAATTGCCCCATCAGCATTTGCTCACAGCAACCTATTAATGGAATCCAGTTTGATATCTGGCTTACTCCATCCACTAACAGGGATCGATCACCTACTAGCACTGTTAGCTGTCGGTTTCTGGGCCGGACAGCAACACCTTAAAAATAATCACTTAGTGCCTTTCGCACTTTTTAGCATGCTATTAGCAGGCTTCTTCTTAGCACTTAACGGTTTGATGTTCCCTGCAATTGAAACAGGCATTGCAGTATCCGTATTAGTGCTAGGTCTAATGGTTTCTAAAGTGATCAATCTAACAAGTGCTGTAGCCTTGCCGCTGATTGCAGTGTTCGCGATCTATCACGGTTCAGCTCATGGTGCCGAGTTAGGTTCCGCCGGTATCGCAGCTTTTGCTTCAGGCTTTATGTTGAGTACTGCGCTGCTATTTTGGTCAGGCAAAACGCTAGCTGATCAGATCAACCGTACTATTCCAAAATTAAATACTTGGGCTGGAACAGGCATCGCACTGTTCGGCGCTATGTTTCTGGTCGCTTGACCATCTGTTATAGCGAGATAGCCATCCACTTCTGCTATTTCGTTATTCGCTGGCAATAGTTACCTAACTAATTGCCAGCACCTTTCTTTGCTTCACCACACCCAAAGTGCCTTGTCGGGTAACTTTTACCCGACTTTTTTCTCCTTTTTGCCTTTAGCTAACATATTCAGCATAAATCTCTTTCCTATTTCTAAATCTGTACCATACTCAGGCTATATAGAGATCGATTTGTTTATCCCTGAGGCAAAGATATGAGTCACCAAGGCCCCATAAATAGCGAATCTAATCAACAGACCCTGTCTGATGAATCCGTACTTGAAGACGAGTTACTAGCGTCTGAAGAGCTATCGACCATTTATAAGAAAGAGAGCATCAATCCAGCTAAGCGCCGTCGTTTAGAAGCTATGCGTGAAGAAAAAGAGCTGCAAAAAGATCTACGTGAAATCTTCGACGATGACGACTGGAAAGACTAACCAAGAAGAAGCTTAGATTGATTTCATAATGACACGCATCTGCCTGTGTTATTAAGCACAGGCAGATGGTTTGTGCTCAGTCATTTCCGACTCAGGCTGGACTATATCCAGTAAATAAATTTCATGTTCTGTGAATTCAAACATCGTGTTACATAGCTGACAGCGATAGATACTGCTGCTTGGTGACGCTCTTTGCACGTTAAGATGCTGATGGGGTTCACTGATAATTGAAGATTCAATTAACTGCCTGCAGTGGTTACATTTGGAATCCATGTCCTCCGCCCCCTGTTAATTTGAGTGGTACATCAAGAATGGTTCAGGTATGGCGGTTATTCAAACTCTGTCAGCACTTTTTTCTATCTTTTTTTCATTCCTTTTCACGCTATTGATACAATACATTCATGTTAAAGATAACCAACCGCGTTTATATCTATCCGCACGAGCTAGAGTTCAATGCTATCCGCGCCCAAGGCAGCGGAGGCCAAAACGTCAATAAAGTATCTAGTGCGATCCATCTTCGATTTGATATCAAAAGCTCCTCCCTGCCTGAATTCTACAAAGAGCGACTACTTGCCTATCGTGATCAACGCATCACCAAAGAGGGCGTGATTGTGATTAAGGCGCAAAACTCCCGCGATCAGGAACGTAACAAGGAAGATGCAAAACAACGACTGTTAGAGCTTATCCAAGCCGCTACCGTTGTAGAAAAAGCAAGAAGAGCGACCAAGCCCACACGAAGTTCGCAACGTAAACGCGTTGATAAGAAAACTCAGCGCGGGCAGATCAAAAAGAATCGAGGTAAAGTGGATTATTAGTGCTTTTACGCTTCATCGATTTGATAATGCTTTCGATGAGGGTTTCCTTTCTGGATCAATAAAACATAGAACATCACAAAATAGCCTAATCATCAGAGATGGGCTTTGCGACTTAGCTAAAGCGAAACACCCTAGCCACTAGCCACTAGCCACTAGCCACTAGCCACTGAAATTTTATGAAAGCGCACTAACCTCAACTTCAACTTGGTTATCACCGGCAGCTACGAAGATCTGGTTTTCGCTCAGTGTAATCGTTAACTCCATCGTACGGTCACACAATGCTTCTAGCTGAGTCACTTGTTCAGCATCGAACCGAAACACCTGTGTTTTTGGCAAGGCTTTTAGGCCATCACCGTTTTTAGCCCACCAGATATCTACTTCGCTACCGTAGGCATAGAGGATCACCTGTTCTGCTCGACTTACGCCCTTACGCATACGTTCTGGGGAAGCTTGTCCCACTTCGATCCAACAACTTACAGAGTTATCAGGACGCACAACCCAAAGATCCGGCTCGTCGGCTGTTGATAAGCCTTTGGTGAAATCTAGATCTTGATCATAGTTCAGCGCATAAGCAAGGATACGCACCATCATTCTGGTAACCGTTTCTGATGGGTGCAGAGCAACTGTTAGCTTTTCGCTCGTATAAATATCCCGATTCATATCCACCAAATTAAGCGAAACTTTGTGGATAGTTGGTTTAAGCGCCATGAGCTCAGCCTTATTCGTAGGATTGGGAGCATCTTTATACTGCATCTCCTTTGAGTTTTAAATACAATCCTTGCTCTGCTTTTTTGACAACGCTGCTGAGGTCATTCATGGAATTAAAACATCTAGCTATTCGAGAACTAGTTAAAGAATCTGAAGATGCGCCTGCGCGTATTACAGATCGTGGTGGTGTTATTCCGACAACTGAACCTATCGCTAACCAGCTATTCGAAACACTAAATTCAGCATTCAGCCGTCGTTCTAGTCTGACTCACGGCTCGTTCAATCATGAGAATGAAGAGGGCTACCCATTTATCTCAGCTTTCGAAAGTTTTGTTAATGCAGAATGTAACGAGCAGAGCTTTGTTGAGTTAACAGAAAAAAGTATGTCTCAGCTAGCGGTTGCGATTAACAATCCATCGGCTCATACCGCTCACGGCGGATATGTGCTGTTTGCTATGTATGCAAGCGATCGTTATGAATATATGTTGATCGCACTCGTACGCGATAAAGCAGGCATTGGTTTTGACAATGACCTTCATCCCACCGAGGTGATGGAAATTAATCTTGATCAGTTGCATCAAGGTGCGCGGATCAACCTAACCACTTATAGAAAAAAACAGGACAGCTACCTCAGTTTTATTGGCAGTAAAGAGAAAGGTGAAATCACCCATTACTTCTCTACTGCGTTTGGTTGTACAGATGTCACCCCTTCACGCAAATCAACGGGTGAATTGATTCGTGCAGCAAGGGATTTCTGTAACCAAAACAATATGAGCGATCGTAAAGAAGAAGTGGTTGAGGATGTCGTTAGCTACCTATCCAAGCAGCGTACTGAAAAAGAATCCGCGAATCTGAACGACATTGAAAACCTGTTTGATGCTTATATTCCACCCGAACAAGCAGAAACAGCGGCAGGCACCTTTGGCACATTTGCCAATAAAGGCCCGTACAATGTTAGCCAGGAATTTCAGCCTCACACCAGCACAATTAATCGCTTCGCAAAACTCAAAGTAAAAGCTGATAACTGGAGTTTAGATTTCAATAAGCGCAGCCTTGGCGATCTAAATGGCAGTAAAGATATTGAATTTGATGAAGATAATGGTCGAATTATTATCAACCGTCTGCCAAGTAAAGTTATCAATCAACTACGCGAGGCTTTAGAGCAGGAAGATTAATTTGCGATTTGATGTAGTGTTTTGTAGCTTAATCAAAATCTGATATACAAAACACTACATGCTGAATATCGAAAGGATATTTCCTTCAAGATCCTTAAAGTGACCTAACGTACCACCCCAAGGTTGTTTCTCCGGCGCAGCAACAAACTCAATCCCTCTTTGAGTCATATCTTCATAAGCCGATTGAATATCATCCACTTGAAGCGTGACACCCACGAAGCGACCCACTAAATCGTTAGCTTCCTCGGTATCGGCATCAATCAACTCTAGAGCTATTTTAGCCGCCCCCAACTCAAATTCAGCCCAACCCATATCTTCATCTAGAAACTCAGGCTCTAAACCCAAGGCTTGGGAATAAAAACCGACTGCCGCATTAAATCGAGTAACAAAGATACGCTGTGCATAAAACGTAAATGCCATTGGAATTACCCCTCCTATCAAACATTAGTAGAGACCCAAACATCACTCATTGAGTTTAGCCAAGAATCAGGTTTTTAAGCTCAAAAAAACCACTGCATGAAAATTTGTATGCATATTCCTATACAGACAGCACCTCATCATCAGCAGAAAATAGACAGCAGATAAAGCAATTGAACTGCTCCAAAAAGCAGTCGCAGATGAGGATAGTCAGATGATCATCAACGGATTTTTATTTGGGATTTCATACAGAAATAAAAGCATTGTCCTACTAAAACTGATGGATTTACTTGCAGAACAAGGTTATGCCATGAAAGATTTTAAATTGGATGGCGACTACTTAGCAGTCGAGGTCTTCGATCTGAACAAAGACCGAAAAGAGCATGTGATTGAGATAATTAACCAGCCTCAGCAGCCTGAAGAGATCATGTTATTTATTCATGATGTACAACAAGCTGCGTAAGCTCAGCCAAATGAATTACATTAAAAAGCTCACCCAACAGGATACGCTAACGAGCGCAGCCATGGTTGATAGCACGACTGTTAAGGAGGTTTCTTTCTCTTTTACGTCATAGCGGATCGCCATAACGTGGGCTAAGGCCCCTGTTGGCAAGGCAGCCAGAATCACAGCTGCTAACAACCAATTTTGATCTTCCACACCAGCAAGTTTGAAAATGGCTAACGTGAGCAATGGGTGGATAATGAGCTTAACTATAACCAGCCAAAATAGCTCAACTTTACTTTGTTTAAGGGTTTTAAACTCAAGACTCGCACCTAAACAAAACAGAGCGACTGGAACGGTAGCTGGCGCTAGCAAATCCAAGGTAGATGCCAAAACATTAGGCAGTTCTATAGCAAATGCTGAGACGAATACACCAAGGAATGTGGATAAGAAGATAGGGCTGCGCAGCAATGACTTATCTAAAATAGCAAGGAGTTGCTTTAATCCCGTGCCTTCTTGACGCTGACTTTCCATCAGAAATTGTGTACCACCAATCTGGAACACATTTCCCAACAAGATAATACTTATCATCGCGCCATAAGCAGCCTCCCCTAGCAAACCAAACACCATCGGAATGCCCATATACGCGTAATTGGAAAAGGTACCATTCAAAGCACGAATGATAAGTACCTCTTTATTACGCTCCGAGAAGAACACTGCGCACCCCAGTGCTGCCGTGAGTGCAGTTGCAACAACAGCGACAAGGAAAGCGAATAGATAAAGCGGCTGAAACAAACTGTCCAAAGATAGTTTATAAACAGAATTAAACAACAGCGCTGGCACAGCAAAGTAATACACAAAGGTGTTAAGCGGAGCTAAGGATTGCTCTGCCAAAACGGTACGTTTGCCTATGTAACCTAAGCCAATCAGCAAAAATAGCGTCAGTATTGTTTCTATGCCTGCCATGGGAATGCTCGAGATCGTCAGAAATTGAAAGCGACAATTAGATCAATTAGTCCTCTTAACGTCCAGACATCATTCTGTCATAAGCGAACTCTATGTTTAGAAATATGTAGCGGAAATATTTTTGTGCACCGCACAAAAAAGTATTGACTTGGTCAAAAATCAAGCTAAAATGACCCTCATATTGTGCAGTGCAACAAATTAATTTTTTAGAGAGAACTATCATGACTAATACTGTTGATTTCCAGAAATCTTTCGATGCCGTTCAGTCTCTGATGAACCTTCAGGCTGCTGCGATCACTAAATCTATCGAACAGCAGAAAAAATCTGGCGAAGAACTAACTTCTTTCTTCCAGGGCGAAGCTGAAAAAGCAAAAGAACTTAAAACTCCTGAAGAACTAATCAAGTTCAACATGGAAGCTAACAAAGCTCTATTCGAACTTCTAAAAGGTCAAGGCGAAGCTTTCACTGCAATTGCAAACGAAACTCGCGAAGCTGCATTGGCTGAACTTCAGGCGATCACTAAGTAAGTGATTACCTTCAAAAAAAACCGGGCTTATGCCCGGTTTTTTTTTGCCTAACGGGTTTAAAACCACTAGTTATACTCGCTAATTCCGCTACTATGTCAGATAGTTAGTTCGAAACTACTATCTAATTGATTGTTGTACGAGGTGCCTAGGTGTTAGAGCAAACTCTATTAGCGAGACAACCAATTCTCAATGCCAATTGTGAAACAGTTGGCTATGAACTCCTTTATCGAGACCCCAATGGTTGCCCTCCTGGCGAACTGTTTGATGGCACCGCCGCTACCTGTGAAGTCCTCCTCAATGCGTACACTGGAATTATTCAGCGAGGGGCCCAACGTATCCTCCCTGCTTTTATGAATATGAATGAGGAGCTTCTTTATCAGGAACTACCAAGTTTCGCTGCAGACAATGTTGTTCTAGAGATTATTGAAGACGTTCCGATCAACGATAAAACCATTGAGAAGATTCGCGGGTTATCTGAAAAAGGCTTCAAAATCGCCTTAGACGATTTTACTTGGAGTGATGACTTCAAACCGCTGATGGATATAGTAGACATTATAAAGATTGACGTGCTGGAAACAAAGGGCAAGGACCTTTTCCGCACAATGGAGCACCTAGAGCCCTATAATCTGACACTACTTGCTGAAAAAGTAGAATCACTTACTGAATTCCATCGCTTTAAAAAATTAGGCTTCCAACTCTTCCAGGGCTACTTTTTTGCCTTTCCTGAACATATTGAAGGGAAGCGCATCAGCGGCAACGAACTCACCATGATTGAGTTGCTCGCTAAGCTCAACGACAGCGATGCGACACCTGAAGATCTAGAAGCAATCATTGCGAAAGATCCGCGCCTTGCAGTAAAACTACTAAAGATTGTCAATTCCGCAACCTTCTCACTACAACGCTCCATCTCCACTATCAGTGAAGCTGTTGTAATGCTCGGCCTCAATGAATTAAAACGTTGGGCGATTATCGTTTCCCTTTCAGGCACCTTAGATGTCCCTGATGAGCTATGCCGAGAACTGTTGATTCGTTCTAAGATGTGTGAACACATCGCACTTCAGTACAATGCTGAACCCGGCCTAGCCTTCTTGATCGGTATTCTTTCTGGTGCGGATGCTTTGTTCTCTATTCCAATGGAAACTCTGCCTGAGCATATTCCATTAACTGAAGAAGCCAAAATGGCTTTGGTAGATCGAAAAGGCAATCTCGGCCTGATGCTAAATGATGTGATTAACTTCACCCGTTACGAATGGAGCAATCTCTCAGGTCATGTAGATGAGCACACGTTGCTGCAAGCTCAATCTGAAGCGATCACATGGGCCATCGAAAGCCAAAAAGTGGCAACATCTTAAGTATTCAGATCAAAGAAATATCAAAGAAACCCTGAACTAAAATATATCGTAGTTTAGAGCCCTCTAATACTGGACTAAAATACACATGGTGAGTGAAGCACTCCGTGCGAAGTGCTTCAATTACTATGCAAGCGACTCCTTCCTCTTAAGACAGGATGTCTGTTATGAGTATTTTCGTTACCAGTTTAGGTGCAACAGATAATGAAATCTGCGCCCCTATCACTCAAGCGGTTCTTAATACCCTCGACCGAAAGGGCTTCAGTTTTTGCGGTCTTCCAGCAGTTGAAGCTAAGGTTTTGATCAGTGATAACAAAGTTAGCTTTGCTCTACGCACCTGCAAACTTAAAACCCAGCCAGTGACTTTTCGGTTTGATGAGGTTCATGATTTTACGCACCAATACCGCGTTAAACATCGTGTACCTTTGCAGGTTCAAACTCAAGTTGAGAACCTCCTTAATGAACTCGAAGGATTAGCCTCACTCTGTACAAAAAACTGCCATTGTTCAGATTGCGTTGTGACTAATCGCGGCCCTAATCCAAATAAACTAGCGTTTAACCACTAACCACCCGATGGCTCGCAAGATAAGCTGGTGTGCGAGCCTTAGGTAGCTTTTAAGGCAATTTGGCAGCAAATGCTTGTTAATAAAAACGAATTTACCTTTCAGAGATAGTCTACCTAAAAAAAGGCTGTGCCCAAAACAGTCAATTAGGCACAGCCAAGATCAGAAAACAGTTAGTGTTTATCCGATGAAGCACAGATTACTCCAAGGAGAAAAGCTACAACCTTTCCTCCACTAGCTCTGATTGGCCTAATCTTTTTTTGTTGAAGCTGATGGCATTATGCGCAGCTGTTACTTTGCTCTGATACCTTTGCCACACTCGCTCATGAATTGTCTGGGCTTGCTTTTTACCTAAGCAAAAAGCCACAAATTCACGCTCAGTTTCGCCTTTAGGTTTTCTCAGCCCTAAAGCGAGCTCTTGATAAGCAACACCTTTTAGTTCTAATACCCTCGCTTGCTCTATAGTGAACTCTCCACTTTTTGAGAAACCATAAGGGAAATGCACTTTATCTTCGAAGCGTTTATCTGTGCGGAAGCAATCATGAAACTTAGTTTCGAGTCCCATCACCAACTCCTTAAACCTATATATTTTCTGCAAGTATTGATGCAGATTCATGGAAGGTAAAACGATGTTTTTTAATCGTTATTGATCGAAAATTCTTATCACTTCTTCAGCATATTAGAAGTCATAATTTCCATAATCCCATTCACTGTCTTCGCGCAAAGCTTTCTTAGCCAGTCGGTCTTCTATATCTCTCCAACGCGTCTTCCTTTTATTACGTTTATTCTCCTCAGACTCCTGATCCCACTCATCATCAGGTTTTTTATGTCGTGCCGTTTTCCTGAAATGGGAGCCTCCCTCTTCAGGTTCATATTCATAATCTTCATCAAAAAAGTCGTTTTTATTCATGTCATCTTTCTCGAAAAAGGGCAGCACCCCTTACCGAAAGGTGCTGCCAAAGGAGCCTATGCAGTGCCCCGTGAGTCACTGCACAAGTTATCCATCAAGCAAACAGGAGCTGTAGGCTTAATAGAGGAAACAAGGTAATTCAATATATCTGAGACAAATTCAGGCTTAGCTAAGTATTCAGGTACAAATTGAGGTTTTGCAATCAGTTCTCTTTCAATAAGTTCATTGATAATACCGAGGTATGCAAAACCCGTTTTTCCCACATATAAGCTGCTAATATCACAATCTTTATAGAGCCGTAGTGCCTCACTAACACCTCGAAGGTATAGATAGTCCTTAGTCAAACCACCACTACGATGAACTCGGACAGATAATTTAAACGCATCATCTGTTGGCATTTTCATCTCTTCATGTAAGTAACTGTAGGTATGACGAAAATCACCATACTTAAGCATCTCTTTAACAGCGATGACTCTGAGCGCAAGTCCCTGCAATCGTGTTAAGCACATATTGCCGCTATGGAATTCATTCAGAATGGCCAAACCTTCCTGAGTCATCGTGTTTCCAGGTAACCCTAATGAGAATATTTTTAAAGGCTGTGAGGCAGCATTCAATGTTGTTGCCATGTGCACACCTAATTCATGGTGCGCTAATGCGTTTACTTCAGTTTCAGTCAATAACGCGTCTTTATTCACGAACAAGGTACGCTTCGCACCGGAAACCATTGCGGAAGCTACTATTTTTGAGGAAAGCTCTACTTTACACTTCATTCCCCAATCAGAGGCCTTCAAACGGAAGTACTCCACAGCCTCTGCAGCATCTATACGCTTATCAGTTTCCGGATCATATTTAGCCGCATGTAAAAGAAATTGAGCATTAGCCTCATCTTCTAAGCTTGGTTCGCCGTAATATCGTAATGAGCTGTAGACAAACTGCGGACTGCCCGCATTCACCAATAAATCGATCTTGCTAGAGAGACCATCGATCACTTGGCAGTACATCTGTTGAATACCAACGTCTCGAATCTTATCAACAGGTAATCGATAGAGCTTTTCACGAAACTCATAAGGGTTAATGGCTAGAGGTTTATATCTAAACTCAGGTTGATAATTACCTTTCTTAGCTAAGAACTTTCGTTTTTCCTGCGCAATATTGACAGGATTAATATAATTGAGGGTTTCCATTCCCTTCGCTAACTTAGCCAACTCCTTATCAACTTTAATGATCGCTGGATCCAATTTAGAAGACAGCATATCTAAACGGCGCAACCTAGGCTTTTTAGAATGCGCTCTCGCGAAATATGCGCCGATATCACTTAGCACATGCTTAAAACCTGACTTAAGCTCATCAAGAACAATTGGATATTTTTCGCCTGAAGCTTCATTCATGAAGACCTTTTTGACTTCACAAGGAATGACTAAGGTATTTTCATATCGGCTGTTGATGTGAGAAATAAGATAGCCGCGGCCATAAAACACGTCGTTCAATGCAGCAGAAACAGTCTCATTTGATAGTTCCAGCTTACTCATAGATACGCGAAACTTATCAATCACACGTCCCCAACGATCAATATCAATCTGTTCAGTGCCGACATTAAAGGTAGGTACCTGCCTTTCAATTCGTTTGTAATTGTAAGAGTGCACATCAAATATTATGCAGGCCCCAAAAAGCTCTTCCACTTTTGCAACTAACGCATCAAGTACGCGGTAAAAAACTTTGTGCTTCTCAGTGCTTTTACGCCTCAAACTCTTCGGCAGATTTTTAACCCAAACATCTTTACCCCAAGCCTTGGTGTAGATACATCTTGCCAACGGCCTATTTAGGTCATACTCATATCTTGAATCCTTACCAATTAAAGTAATGGGCATAGATTCGATCAATTCACCGGTAAAGGGGTCTTCTTCATAAAGCCTTTCAGCTTCAGATAACGCACAAAAAGGCACCAACTCTTTACTGAAATTATGCCCATCGTGAACAGCAGCACAAACAGCCGGAGTGTATGCCTCAACTTTCAACGCAAAGGCTCCATCTAGATGCTCACATTCAAAGAAAGCACCTTCAGAGATTAATTTTAAAATCTCTTTTTCAGACAGTTTCTGCATCTTCAATTACCTTTCTGAAAGCGCTCTTACGCTCCAAAACCAGCTCTTTAGCTGAGACAACATTCTCAATAAAGTCGACAACTTTACTCTGTAGTTTCACTCTATTAAGACGATTGATACGGGTGATACCGCCTGGGCTAAGTACGTTGACCTCTATCAACTTCCCATTGATTACATCAAGCCCAACAAAATAGAGCCCATCACGAACCAATTGCGGCCCTATAGCGCGACAAAGCTCTTTTTCTTCTTTAGTAAGGTGATGTTTAACTTCTTTACCACCAGCATGAATATTTGAGCGGACATCATCTCCAGCAGGCACTCGACGCATTGCGCCTATAGGCTCACCATTGAGCATTAGAATACGCACATCTCCTTGATCTGCTCCAGTGACATACTCTTGTAAAATAACGTAGTTGCTCGAATCTCCCGATCCGATATAGAAATCCAGTAATGACCTGAAATTCTGTCTCGCATTTTTCTCAATAACGATAACGCCCTGACCACCAAAACCATTTAGCGGTTTCATGATCATTTTTTCAGTCGGTGAGTCCTTCAGAACCTGCTCTAGGTATTCACGATTTTTTGAAACATGAGTCGCAGGCACAAAGCGACTGGCATCACCACTAAATGAAGCCGGATAAAGTTTATTGTTCGCGACGCGCAGACCATCAATGTCATTCATAATGAACACATCATTTCGAACCGAGTCTAAAAAGTTCAGTGCGACTGTATCCAGAGGTGGATTCGCACGCATAATAATCACGTCAAAACCGGCTAGGGGCAGTTTGCACCGTTTAAATTCAGCCTTACGATAAAAAGATGGAATATTGCTAGTTAGCTTCGCATCACGCTTCAATACATTACAAAAAGCGTGAGCAATGCTATCTCTGACAGTCAAACTATTTGGTGTAGTAAGCGCAACGGTATGACCTCTGGACGCAGCCTCATGGATCATCCTTAAAGTAGTATCACTTTCAGGTGAAATACGTTCCCATGGGTACATCAAAAAGCAAATTTTCATTTCCACACCAAATATCGATTTATATTTTTAATCAAAAGAAAAAGACAAAAAAAAAGCAGCCTATGTAAAAGAGAACTCTCGTCCATAGGCTGCTTTCGTATTTCAGATATTGAGGTCTAACTATAAAAAAGCAGCCTTTGAGACATAACGCAACCACGTTCGCTCATGGATATTTGAAGGTTGTTTATCCCCCTTACAAAAAGCCACAAATTCCCTTTCTAGAAGGACTACAGACTGCCTGATACCTGTAGCGAAAGCGCAATATGCATGACCATGTTTTTCTAGCAATGCCGCCTCTTCTGCGGTAAAAGCATCGCCTTTACAGAACCCATCTGGATAATTTTCATGATCACTGAAACTACTTTCAGTCAAAAAAGCTACTTGAAACATTGTTAGGCCTAAACATTTATTTAAAGGTGCCAAACGGCTTAATTACCTTCAGTTGCAATTATTAATGCAGTGTTATTAACTGTAAAACGATGTTTTTTTATCATTTCAATCGATTTTTTTTATGGAAAAATTATGGATATAGGCCTGCTCAGAACATTCCTAGAAGTATCAAAAACTAGGCATTTCGGTAAAGCAGCTGAAAATTTATACCTGACACAATCGGCCGTTAGTTTTCGAATACGTCAGTTAGAAGAGTTAGTTGGACTGCCTTTATTTTCTAGGCAAAGAAATAACATTATGCTGACAAATGCTGGGGAGCGTCTAATTCCTCATGCAGAGAACATTCTCGCTTCGTGGCAGATCGCACTTCAGGACGTAGGGCTACCAGAGCAACAAGAGATGCATTTATCCCTTGGGGGGATCTCGAATTTGTGGGGTACTTTCTTACAATCCACATTGCCTAAATTAGCTGAGGCCTTTCCCCAAATATCGATTAGAACGGAAATCAACTCGCACTTAGAGCTTACCAGAGCACTCATCGCTGGAAGGCTAGATATGGCCGTTGTATTAGATCCCCCTAACATGGCTGAACTTAAGACTAATAAAATTGGTCAAATTGAATTGGCTTTAGTGACTAATAAAAACGCTGCAAAATTCAGTGATATCTATGACTTAGGCTATGTTTTTGTAGATTGGGGAACCGCTTTCAACTTAAAACACGCTAAGTTATTTAAGAAACCGGTAGCGCCTGTGCTCCACACAGAGCAAAGCCAAATAGCATTAGAATTTTTATTAACAAACGGGGGAGCAGCTTTCTTACCTGTCAGCCAAATAGAAAGCTACTTACAAGAAGGTCAGTTGCACTTAGTCCAAGGTGTCAAACCTGTGAAACGCTCCGTTTATGCGGTATTTAGTAAAACAATGAAAGACAATTTAAACATAGGGCCTATTCTAGAGCTATTAAATGAAGTAGAGCTAAAACCCGAAGCGACACTCCAACCTATCGAATAGAAACTAGATAACAGATTACCAATAGCAGATAGACGTACCTCGAAGAGGTACGTCTAACCTATGCACAACGACTAACACATGCAAATTCAAACTCGATTTTTCACATCGATTTATTAACCACCCTGTGGCTCGCAAGATAAGCCGGTGTGCGAGCCTTGGGTAGCTTTTCCACAAAGTGGTAGCGAGCGACATGGTAACTCGGATCGAAACCGAAGAAGTTAAGCTTCATCTGGTTTAGCTCTTCGTCACGGTATTGCTGTAATGGCTTTTGCAGCTCATCTTGTTGACGCTGCAAGTTCTTGAGCGCCAGACGCTGCGCATATTCAACGGATGTAGCCAGATGCGTTGCATCGGCCTTGATTCGATTAAGAAAGCCTTCCCGGCTCTCATTGATACAAGCATCGATTAGCCCACTCTGTTCAGCTTCTGTAGCCGACACAGGTAAGCGATTTTGCATCAATTGCTGCGCTTGTTCATCACCAACCCTTTTAGGTAATAGATAGGTCCAATACTCAGAGCCATACAAATTACCCATGGATTTGTAATGGGGGTTAAGCACGATATTGCTCCGCGCCACTACTTGGTCAGCGGCTAAAGCCAAAAAGACACCACCGGCTCCAGCATTGCCTTGCATAGCCACCATGGTTAATTGGTTAGGTGAGTTAATGATCTCTAAACAGAGGTCGTTCATCGCATTGATATTACACCACGACTCTTCTGCAGGACTCTCAGCTGCTTCGATTTGATTTAGGTGAATACCATTCGACCAGAACTCCTCCCCTCCCATGAGTACCAGCACTTTGATTGGTTGGGCTTTTGCGTGGGCCACCGCTTGTTGTAAGCGCTGACATTGATCGCTATCCATAGCGCCATTGTAGAAATCAAAATAGAGATAGCCTACATCGCCTTCTTGGCGGTAACGAATCTCCTGCCACGTTGCACCATTAGGCATAGTTTCAGGTGCTAATGGCAATTCTGGCACGCGTTGCTCATGAGGTGCTGAAGCAAGCTGCTTCGCTAAAAAGTGAGTCGCAGGCAATTTAAAGTTGAATTCGCCGTCTTCTGGGTTAACGCGTTTTAGATGAGTCACCCACACTGCAGCATCGCGAGTTTTAAGACAGATCGCACCGTCTCGAGTAGCGAGAATAGAGCCCACATCAGCCTGTTCTTGCCCTAACGCTTGTTCCGCAAAAGCGTTATAAAGGTAATAATCCTGTCCCCCGATTCGATCCTGCACACCGGGCGCTGAATCCGCTGCTCTTATCTTTGTTAAGATCTCTTGAGTGGAATCGTTTTGCCAGTCGATCTTACGATCGCTTTGCGCCATCAAACAGTTCCACTGCCCCAAGATATCTGGCTGATCGTAATCCAGTTTTTGCGGTTTAAATTCACCCGATAGAAGACGTTCTAGCGTTTGCTTTACTGCAGTCACTGCAGCATCACTGATCTCATTACGATAAAGGCTGCTTTTACTCGCCTCTCGCATTGAAAAATCGACTGACGCCCAGATATCGCCTGCATCCATCTCTGCATTAGCTTCTAGGCAGGTCACACCCCAAGAGGCCTCTTGATTCAATATGGCCCAGTCAACAGAGGACGGACCTCGATCACCTTTGATGCCCGGATGAACAATAATACAGCGATGCTTAGACCAGATAGATTCGGGAATCGCTCGTTTCAAAAACGGCGCAATAATGAGCTCAGGCTTGAACAATTCCACCGCCTGTTCTGCTATTGCATCGTTGATATCAAATTCGATAGAGACATCGTGGCCGTCTTTGCGTAACTCAACAAACAAACGTTGGGTCAGGCTATTGAAACTGTGGGTTAAAAATAAGATACGCATTAACAGATCCTCGGTAGCTGTTCACCGTTGATCCAATCAACCATTCGGTTACCACCAAAGGCCGTCTGCATCTGCACAAAGCTCAAAGGATCGTCGGTCACTTCACCAACAATCGCAGCCTCTTGCCCTTTAGGGTGCGCCTTCATCACCTCTAATAGCTGCTCTGCCTTATCTGCAGGGCAGAAAGCCACCAGCTTACCCTCATTCGCAACAAACAACGGATCTAGCCCAAGGAATTCGCAGGCAGCTTGAACTTGTGCTTTTACCGGCAGCTGCGCTTCGAAGATCTGCATACCCACTCGGGCCTGCTGAGCGATCTCGTTCAGCGTGGCAGACAAACCTCCACGCGTAGGATCTCGAAGGCAGTGGATCTCAGGGACAGCTGAGACCATATCTGCAACAAGGTCATGCAGCGCTTGAGAATCCGATTCAATCGTCGTCTCAAATGTTAGATTTTCACGCAAAGACATAATGGCAACCCCATGATCTCCCATGGTACCGGACACTAAGATTTTATCTCCCGGTTTCACTTGGTTAGCGCCAAAATCCAATCCACCCTCAATTACGCCAATACCGGTTGTATTGATAAAACAGCCATCTCCTTTACCCCGCTCAACCACCTTGGTATCACCGGTCACTATAGCAACCCCGACCTCTTCAGAAGCCTTAGCCATCGAATCTACGATGGTCTTCAGATCCGCCAATGGGAAGCCCTCTTCCAAGATAAAACCTGCTGAAAGATATTTAGGCGTTGCGCCGGACATAGCGACATCGTTAACCGTGCCATGAACAGATAATGAGCCTATATCGCCACCGGGGAAGAATAGCGGTGAGATCACATGACTATCCGTCGCCATCACCACTTTACCGGCAGGCAAGCCAAAACTCGCCTGATCATTCATCTGCTCTAGCCAAGGGTTTGAAAACGCTTGTAGGAACAGCTGATCGATCAACTGAGCCATCGCCTTGCCACCGCTGCCGTGGGCCATTTCTACTTTGCCCTTAACCAGATCGAGCTCTGATGTATAAATCGTTTGTGTACTCATGAAAAAGCTCTCTAAATCAGGCTGCGGGGTGGGTTTTATCAGATGCAAAGGTATTGTCTTGGTAGCGACCGTAGCTGTAGTAAGCCGCACAAGCACCCTCACTGGATACCATACAAGACCCCAAAGGGTTCTCAGGTGTACAAGGATCGCCAAACAAGGTGCAATCCCGTGGAGATTTCACGCCGCGTAAGATCGCGCCGCACTCACAAGCTTTGTTCTCTCGGGTGCTGCGATACTCAACCGTAAAACGCTTTTCTGCATCAAATTCGGCAAAGGCATCTTTAATACGCAAAGCGCTGTAAGGCACAACACCTAGGCCTCGCCATTCAAATGAGCGGCGCAGTTCGAAGGTATCTGCCACGATGGATTTCGCTTGGACATTGCCCTCATAAGTCACCGCGCGGGAAAATTCATTCTCAATCTCCGCACGACCATCGTTAACCTGCCGCACTAACATTAAGATCGCCTGCAACACATCCAGAGGTTCAAACCCCGCGATGACCACAGGCTTTTGATACTCTTCGGCGAAATAGTAATAAGGCTGTGAACCAATCACGGTACTTACATGAGCCGGTCCGACAAAACCATCTAAGCGCAGAATACCCAGTTCTCTAACCTCTGGAGATTCCAATATATTACTGATAGCAGCTGGGGTCAGAACGTGATTGCAAAAGACGGTAAAGTTCTTCAAACCTAGTTTTTGCGCCTGTCGAATCACTAGAGCGGTCGGCGGGGTTGTCGTTTCGAAACCTATGGCAAAAAACACGACCTCTCGGTCTGGGTTATCTTGCGCAATACGCAGTGCATCCATACAGGAATACACCATCCGTACATCCGCCCCCTCCGCTTTAGCTTTTAGCAAGCTACGTTTACGCGAGCCCGGCACACGCAACATATCGCCGTAAGAACAGAGAATAACTTTATGAGTAACCGCCAATTCGATAGCTGCATCCAAACGATTAATCGGCAAAACGCACACTGGGCAACCAGGGCCGTGGATCATTTTCAGGTTGCTAGGTAGCAGATCAGGAATCCCATAGCG
Source organism: Neptuniibacter sp. QD48_55 (assembly GCF_047778115.1). Lineage (GTDB taxonomy): Bacteria > Pseudomonadota > Gammaproteobacteria > Pseudomonadales > Balneatricaceae > Neptuniibacter. Next base: position 2,402,081 of record NZ_CP180555.1, read on the forward strand.
GAAGATCGCATGGGTATGACCGCCACAAAACTCCATGAAGTGATAATCCCGATTGGGATCGACCTCCTTAGCAATCTTTGTGGCAATCTCTTGAGCTAGAGCGCCATCGCGATATTCATCAACATACTTCATTGTGATGCCTCAATCGCTTGTTGCTGCTCAAGTTCGTCTAACTCTGCAAACAACGCTAAGGTTCGAGCAGCTTCCTCTGAATCAATCTTATTCAGTGCATAGCCTACGTGCATAATGACGTAGTCCCCTACGTTCAGATCGGCAATCAGCGCTATATTGATCTCTTTTCTCACCCCACCTATATCTGCAATTGCAGACTCGGTATCAATAATTTCTTCAATACGAACAGGGATGGCTAAACACATAGCGACTCTCTCTCATTGTTCTTGTCATTGTCGTTCTTATTCTTGTTTTGACGAGCCAAGTTAGCTCGTTCTAAGGCGATCTGCGCCTGTCCTAGCGATATAGAACCGTCATTACATGGCAGTTTTCGAGCCGTAAAGACTTGTAAATTTTGAGCCTCTAACTGCTCGGTAATTCCTTGAAGCAGGAGCTGATTTAAAAAACAGCCTCCCGCTAAGACAACTTTATTGATCCCTTCTTTTACTGCGCTATCAGCCACCCAACGCGATAACGCTGTGATTAGCTGCTGATGAAACAAGGCTGCACCATACCCTTGATCATCACAATCAAGCAGACGGGCAAATAATGGCTCTAAATTTAAAGGTGACTGCTTCGTATCAATCAGTAATGATTCGTTCGGCCATGGGTGTGATTTAAGGTAACGATAAGCTGCCGATTCAAGCGCCATGGCTGCTTGCGCCTCATAAGCATTTATCTCTTTCAATCCTAGTAAGGCAGCCACCGCATCAAATACCCGCCCTGCACTGCTCATCATCGGTGTATTGATATTTTTTTGTAACAACTGGCTGATCATAGGAGCTGCTTTCTGATCACCAAAGCGGGCTTCAATCTGCTCTGTTCGATCTAACTGAAACAATACACCTGAAGCTACCCGCCATGGTTCTTTTGCAGCACTGTCGCCTCCGGGTAAAGGAATTGGGCTTAAACTGGATAGACGTTGATAATCGCCCTGATGAACCTTGAACAGTTCGCCCCCCCAAAGCGCGCCATCATCACCCAGACCCAAGCCATCTAGGGCTAGACCAAGCACAGGCTCTTGAACACCACGCTCAGCTATAACTGCAGCGATATGGGCATGATGATGCTGAACCTGCAACATAGGGACCTTATTTGCCTGGCTAAACCGTTGTGCAAATCCGGTGCTGTAAAACTCAGGATGCAGGTCGGCAACCACGAGTTCAGGTTTGATGTCCAACATAGCGCTTAATTGCTCGACGGTATGATTGAGCTGACGGCAACACTCAGGGTTATCAAGATCACCTATATACTGCGATACGTATGCACGATTACCTTTGGTCAGGCAGACCGTATTTTTAAAGTATGCTCCAACCGCCAAAACAGAAGGTAACTGCGCATCGGTTTCAAAAGGTAACTTAATATATTGCGGCGACAATCCACGGCCACGTCTAACCAGCTCACTACCTTGTTCAGAAACCATCGACACTACAGAATCATCGCAACGGGTGTGAATATCACGATCATGCATCAGGTAGCCATCAGCTATCCCCTGCAGTTGAATTAGCGCTTCTGCGTTGTTGATTACTTGAGGGTTGCCACTGCGGTTTGCACTGGTCATCACCAAGAGGAGATCTTGCTTTTCCGCGAGCCACTGAATTCCGTCTGGACTGCCTGCATCTTTGTGAAACAGCAAATAATGTAGAGGCGAATGAGGTAGCATCACACCTAGCCATGCTTGATCAGGTGCTAACTCTTCAGGTAATGGCTCTTTAGAAACTAAAGTGGAGTTTTCGCGCTTTGGCACAAGGCAGATAGGCGCATCCATCGCTTTAAGCCTTTGTACCCGTTGATCCGTTAGCTCAACATAGGATTGCAAAGATTCAGGGTTAGCCGCCATGACCGCTAAAGGCTTTTCATCGCGATGTTTACGCTCTCGTAACCGTCTAACTGCTTCTGGGTTTCGAGCATCGCAAGCCAGATGGAAACCTCCCACACCTTTTATCGCAACTATATTGCCCTGTTGGATCAATTCAATCGTTTGCGCAACAGGATCATTACACTGCAATTGCTGCCCATCTTCACAATAAAAACTGAGTTGCGGTCCACATTCACTGCATGCAGTAGGCTGGGCATGGAATCGTCTATCCACAGGATCGGTATATTCCGAATCACAACGATGACACAGCTGAAACTTTGCCATGGTGGTATTGGGGCGATCGTAAGGCAAAGCTGTGATTAGACTGTAGCGGGGGCCGCAGTGAGTACAATTAATAAACGGGTATAGATAGCGGCGATTGTTTGGATCGAACAGCTCACTTAAACAGTCCTGACATACCGCAGCGTCCGGTGTAACAGAAAGATCGAGATCTCCCTGCTCACTCTGAATGATTTTAAACTGGGCCAGACCTGGTTCTACTGCAATAGAGGTAACATCTAGAGATTCTATCTCTGACATCGAAGGTTGTTCAGACGTCAGTTGAGCAACAAACTGATCAAGTTGAGCCTTGTCGGCTTGAGCAAAGATCGTCACCCCTTTTGGACCATTCGCCACAGATCCGATCACCCCAAATCGTTGCGCGAGGTTATACACAAAGGGACGAAAACCAACCCCCTGTACTTGACCTCGAATCTCTATCTGCAACGCTGAAACTGCCATACTCATGCTCTGATCTTTTAATGGAAATCTTTATTCAGGCCATATCGTTCCAGCTTGGAGCGAAGTCCAACTCTGGATAACCCAAGCTCGCGAGATGCTTGGCTTTTATTCCAACGATGACGAATGAGTGTTTCCCTTAAAATACGCTTTTCCAAGGTTTCGATACGCTCTTTTAATGTGCCATCCAAGCAAGCCAGCACTTCTGTCTCGGCAGTCTCTTCAACCGGAGCTGCACGTAACACACGAGGACTCAGCAAATCCGCGGATAACCACTCATCCTCCGCTAACACCAACATGCGGCGAATCTCGTTCTGCAGTTCCCTAACGTTACCCGGCCAGCAATAACGGCGCATGCAATCTAACGCTTCTTCTGTAAAACCTTTTGCTGGCTTATCAAACTCTTGAACCGATTTAGCCAAGAAGTCTTCAGCTAATACGGGGATATCCATAGCACGACGTTCTAATGCTGGCAGCTCAAGGGTCACTTCGGCCAATCGGAAGTATAGGTCCTGACGGAATCGGCCTGCCCTGACCTCTTCTTCTAGATCACGGTTGGTAGAGGCCACCACGCGAACATTTACCTTTCTGCGCTGATGTTCGCCCAAACGACGTACTTCACGCTCCTGCAAAACACGTAGTAACTTCACTTGGAAAGCGGGGCTAATTTCACCGATCTCATCTAGAAAAATCGTGCCGCCATCTGCACGCTCAAACAGACCGACATGGTCAGTAATTGCGCCAGTAAACGAGCCCTTCTTATGCCCAAATAACTCTGAAGCTAACAACTCATCCGGCATAGCACCGCAGTTTTCAACCACAAAAGGACGCTCTGCTCGTAAGCTGTTGTAATGAAGTGCACGAGCAAACAGCTCTTTACCTGCACCAGAAGGGCCTGTGACCAATACCGAGACATCATAAGGAGCGATTTTCGCGGCCTGTTCACACAGGTCGTTTAATGGACTCGTCGAGTGTCTGCGAATTTCATCCAATTGGTAAGTCTGTTTGAGATGCTGTTTTTTCTCTTTAACATTTTGCTCTACTTGAGAAGCGGAGTGCCGCATCTCCATCGATAGTAGTTCATTTTCATTCTGTAATTCATACAGACGACAAGCTCCACGAAGAATAAGCAGAAGGTTGTCTGGGTGCCAAGGTTTAGTGATGTACTGCAAGATTCCGGCTTCATTTAAGCCTTTAATAATGTCTTCAGAATCGGTGTAACCGGATAGGATTAGTCGTGCCGTTTGCGGCCAACGCTCACGAACCTCAGTTAAGAACTCTACCCCTGTTTTGCCCGGCATACGCTGATCACACAGAATCGCGTGAAAGGTGTTTTGCTCTAATAGGCTAAATGCTTGATCCGCATCTGTCGCCGTTAGCACATCAAACTCTTCATCTAAGGTACGCTCTAGCGTTTCTAAAGAACGCACCTCATCGTCTACACAAAGTACTAAAGGTCGTTTTCGAGTAGGCATTAGAGAAGGGCCTCAAACTGATGGATTTCAGACTTCAGCTGATCAATCCGTGTCTGAATCATCCCTTTTCGATTTTGCTCTAACCATTCCTGCCACTCCTGCATACCCTCGCCAGACTTCGCAGACAGTTTTAGTACTTTAATATCAGGGTTTACTTGGCGCGCAAACTCAATGCATTTATCTACATCAAAATCTAAATGTGGAAGCAGATCCGTCTTATTCAGAATCATAAGATCAGCAGCATGGAACATATCTGGATACTTGAGCGGTTTATCTTCACCCTCAGTCACAGACAAAATGGCTACCTTATGCGCCTCACCAAGATCGAAGGCAGCTGGACAAACAAGGTTGCCGACATTCTCAATAAACAAGAAACCACCTTGCAGATCATCTAAGTTATCTAACGCATGACCTACCATGTGAGCATCTAGATGGCACCCCTTACCCGTATTAACCTGTACTGCAGGCACACCGGTTTCTCGAATGCGGTCAGCATCATTAGCGGTTTGCTGATCACCTTCAATCACCGCAACTTTGCTCGATTCTTTTAAGCGATTGATAGTCTCTGTCAGTAGCGTTGTTTTACCCGAACCCGGACTAGAGACTAGGTTGAGAACAAACAAGCTTTGCGCTTCAAAACGCGCCCGGTTGATCTGCGCATAACGATCGTTCTTACCTAAAATATCCTGTTCAATCTGCACCATACGGCTTTGACTCATTCCCGCCACATGGGCATGAGCTGGGCCTTTTCCAAAATGCAGATCTTCACCTTGCTTCTCGATCACATTATCGTCATGCCCCTGATGATGCTTATGCTCACTATGAGAATGATCATGATGAGTCCCCTCATGATGAGAATGCTCATGAGTATGCTGACCGTCGATCTTTACATTGCCTTCAGCGCAACCGCAAACAGTACACATTATTCCACCTCCAGCTCTTTAATTCGCATCTCGTCCCCTTGGACGACTTGAAGTTGATAACTGCCGCACTCAGGGCAACTATCGTAGCGTTGGCTAATTGGAACGTTTTTCAAGCACTGCATACAGAATGCCTCACCAGGTATATTTATTATTTTTAGTTCAGCACCCTCAGCGAGGGTACTACGCGTTACCGCTTCAAAACAAAACGTTAACGCTTCTGTTTCTATCATTGATAAAGGGCCAAGTTCTAGCCAAACAGTTTTTACTCGATCGTACTGCTGCTCTTTGGCTTGATCTTCCAGCACTTGGACAATGCCTTCCGCAATCGACATCTCATGCACGATTAATTGACCTCAACTTCATAAGCTACACATGGATCTACTGATAATATTAGTTTACCCACCAGATCCGCTGCTTTATCTTCCGGAACCCTAACGCCTTCAAGCATACTGACCAGTGTTCCTTGCGGATGAAAATTCCACTCTGTCGGCGCAATAATACGATACTGATCGATTTGCTCACCTTCGTTATGACGGCTGATGCTCACTCGATGGATTAAAGCGCCTCTTGCAGCCTCAACCCAAGCAAAACCGGGTTTATCGGATCTGATAAGCAGTTCATCATCGACCTGTAAAAGCCGATGAGGCATCGCCTTTAACTCTAACAACAATGCCAAAAATCTCTGAGCAATGGGATTGATCGTAAGTAGCCCCGATTCTTTAATCATTGAACGCTTACAATTACGTGTCCAGATACTTGTTTCAAAACAACCACCTTCACCTTGAGGCAAGGCACAGAAGCTTTGCCCTTTCTGCTTTAGCTGCCAATCCAAGTAATCACTCGACAAGTCCATTTCTGGACAAGACGGTCCTAGGCTAATGCCATCATATTTATCACTCAGATCTGCAACCGCTTTTCCAATAGGGTGTGTCTGGCTTTGCGCATATACCGCTTCTTTAAACTGCAGTTCATCAGGCCCTGTAAAGCTTTTCAACATACCCTCGAGCTCACTAATAAAACGCGGTAGCGGGAAACGCTTTTCCGGCATAAAAGGATTTAATCGCAAACACCAAGACAGCCGTGTTCGAAAGTCAGCAAACCAATTTAAAAGCTCAGGCAAATTTAATAGCTTTTCGCTGCCCAACCAATCACGCCCTAAACGCAGACCTAGCTCTTTTGTCGTTTCCGCAAGCAGTAATAATTTTCGAGCCTGCAATACATCGGCATCACATGTTTTCCCTTGTGCCGATTCAATCGCAGTTAATGCTGCAATGGTTTGAGCACAACTGCAGAGACTGAAAAGTAAAGGAACTCGCTGCACTACTTCTTTTGGGCTTTTACCTTCTAATAGACGCGTTAATTCAGTTGGCCGCGAGGACTTAACATTTACGTTGCGAATACACCCGTCGAGATAGTCCACCCCCACATTGATTTTACCTGCAAGATTAAAACTACCGTCCATAGAATCACCTAAGGCTCGTCTGCAAAGGCTGCAGTCATAAATTTACGTCGACTTAAACCTTCTTTGGTTCTGGCGCGAACTACACTCTGGTTTTCAGCTCTCTCTTCCTGTTCTCTTTTTTGCGCTTCTTTAGCTAATTGCAGATCAGTCTTACCACAATTTTCAGTATTCAATACTGCTTTCAGCACCTCTTCTGCTGTAAGAACCGCGGCCTCTTGATCAGCAAATTCAAGCATTGGAGAAAACAGAGAACAACTGCCGTACGCCCCTAAGGCCTCACTTCCAGCATACAAAAATTCATAGCTTCCAGAAGGCAGCGACACAATCTTTTTGCTCCCCACTTGAGCCTGATCATATTCAGGTTTTTCCTCGGCTATCAGAATCAGGTTCATACACCAAGGGGTAATCAGTACAGCTAAACAACTTCCTTCAAGAACAGAGCCTTCAACAACATCTACTTGCAAAGCGGAGTTATAAAACTCCAGCTCAGCCATAGTGACAGCCGCCTCTTGATAACTAGCTTTCAGTTGTTGAAATAGATCCACCGCTAATCGTCCATCACCATAAATTGGTCTTTTTCACCATCGCATTCAGGGCAGCGCCAATGGTCAGGAAGCTGACTAAAAGGTGTACCAGCCGGGATCTGCCAAATATCATCCCCTGCTTCTGGGTCATAAACATGCCAACAAATTTTGCACTCTAGGCGTGCATTATCAGCTATACGATCACTGTCTCCTAAGTAACTACCTTCGAATCCTTGATAGTTTGTCATACCAGAACCTCACGGATCTCAATCAAGCGTTCATACGAGTCACTTAGATCTTCTGGGGCCGCGCAAGCAACTAGAGGAATATCGGTGATTTCTAAGGTATCTAGAATCAATTGATCGGTACTGTTGAAATACTGAACTCGCCATAAGCCATCAACACAGGTTGAGGTGATACGGCAATTACCATAACCACGCGATAAGATTGTCACTGGACCTTGTCCTACAACGTGGTCGAGATAGCTGTGATCTTGTGGGGAGAATGGCAGAAGCGATAGATTAATCACATGTGGTGCTTCAGGCTTTTCAGCTTGTGTACTGTAGACCGTTGAAGCCTCAGCGATCTCAATCAATACGGACGGAGCATTCAATACGCCTTCCGGAATCTGCAACTGCTCGGCATTCAAAGGCTGAGATGATTGAAAAGCTTGCTCTCGGCTAACACTGGGTACATCCGCAACTTCGATCGATTCACGAATAACATCGCCGTTTTTATCAAACTCTCTTAAGCGCCATACACCCGCTAACACCGTCTCTTGTGCTTTGATCTCTGTCTCACCCGACAGAGTCAAACTGACTTCGCCTTCACCCAAAATCTGGTTAATCAGATCCAGATCAGGTTCTGGCATTGCTGATAGCAACATAACAGGAGGTTCATCACCAATGCGATAGGTTTTAAGGTGATGTTGTAACTGCTCCATCACAGCAAGTGCTTGCGGACACTCTGCTGCCTGCTCAGGTTCCGGCAAGATTGGAATATCATAGCTATCCATTTCTGAAGGCATCTTCATATAGTCTAAAACCATATCACCTTCTTCTTGGCTACCCGGCCCCATTGGAACATTAACTAGAGGGATACCATTGTTTTCCATATTACTCACCTTTTACTGACCACAAGCAGATTGAACAGGGTTAACCACCACAGGTATGCCAATACCTGGATCACGACGGGGTTCTAATGCAAGAATGCTTGGGATTTCGGCAAGATAGATATCCCAATCTTGAACCTTGCTGATGGTTCCTAAATAACGCCCCTCTTTTAAAAACACTAACGAGGGCCAAACGGTAAAGTTGTATCGCCCTTGAACCTTCTTTTCATACTCAGGCGCGACAATCGCTGGCGTTAATTCAGGAAAACGCTTTACCAACTCAGGAAGAATCACTGCGACATCATTACTTTCTGGGAAACGATGAGCCTGTTCGGTACAGAACAAAACTGTGAATTCTTGATCTTTAATGAAACTATCAAAGTTCTCTTCATTAAGGAGCGGATAGCCCCTTTCAACAATCAACTGTTCTATCAGTGGAGAAGTCATATCCAGCTCTCTTAATTATTATTCTGTAGATGGGGTGGCAATTGCGGGGGCTGCTCGATTAAATCGGAAAACAACCGATCAACATCAGCGGTATCCCCTTGCATAATGGCTTGAACAGCAGTGAGTGCGTTGCGAATTTCTGCAGCCCTTTGTTCGGTCAATACCTCACGAGCAGCCCCCAGAAAGACGAGAACCCAAGTGCCTGCAGGTTGGTCACCTAACAGGGACAGATCGATACGCTCAATCTGGTCTCCATTTTCACACTCCGCCGATAATCCATCACAGCATACAATTCTCATTGGTATGCCAAGACACATTAACTGGTACCTTCGGTCGACTTAATAAATCGTGGATCACCCTGTCGAAAAGCTTCATATTCAGATGGTCGACCACCCTCATATGAATTTAATCCCAACTCACCTGGGGCTAACTCTTCAGGAGTGCAATTATCGCCCATTGGCTCAACCCCTAATTTTTTAAGGTAAGCTAGAGCGATCTGAATGGCAGGCTCGATTTGAACGCGAACAGATTCACGCAGGCTGCCGCCAAAGTCTTCTAATTCAACTGGCTGGCAACCGATGAGGAGCAAGTGCTTTGGATAGCTGCCTGTAAACTCAGCCATAGCCAACACTTCTTGAAAACCAGTTTGATGAAGGCTCATCTGTTTAGCCCCCATAAACTTAGGCACATCATCATCATGTATGACTTTTAACGTACCCGGTTCCAAACCGTAGTCGATGGCATCAAACACGACAAGCACATCAGCAGCCTGCACATGTTGCACAAGGTATATCCCTTGTGTCCCACCATCCATTAATTTGGTTTTGTTTGAAAAGCGGTAGTGTTGGTTTAGCGTCTCGACACAACGTACACCAAAGCCTTCATCCGCCCAGAGGATATTGCCTATTCCTAAGATAAGCACATTTTTATCTTGATAGAGCGTATCTTCTATCATTTACAGCACACCCAACTCTGTCTTGAAATTATTTTTGTTATTGCAGAAACAATTTACAAAGAATGTGCCAAGTCATTAATAATGACTCAAACGCCCGTGACGCCTAACTTTCAAGCAAACAGGCAAACAAAACCCAAAAGACAAATGAAACAAAGCATTTCAATTTATAGTAAAAATGAAAACCTACTTATCACTCATGGGATTTCACATAAGTTATTGGTCGTATAACATCCAGTTCTGCTATACTGTCGTTCTATTTTTTTGCTGTTTCGGAGTGATCAATTCCCACATGACTGAAGATGAGTTATTCAGTCGGCTCGCTTCACTTTCATCAGAGCAATTGGACGCCATTCATAACAAGCTGTTACAGAAAGTAGAACAAAAGAAAGCTGAACGAGAGCGACTTAAAAAACTACCCCCGCGAAACTCCAACGACTTGGAAGCACTCGCTGAGATACAAGGTTTAGATTTAAGCTCACTGCTTCGCGATGCCAAACGCTATTCCTAAAATGGCATCTAATGAACGTAACGTGATAGTTTGTAGCAAAACAATTTTCACGCTTTATCGCGCATAAAGCATTTACACGATTTATTTCTAGATACAGGACATTTTCCATGGGTCTTGCTGATAAAGTATTGGCTGTTAATAACGATCTCCCTATTCGTACTGATCTACCAGTTCATAGCGGCAAAGTTCGCTCTGTTTATTGGTTAACAAAAGAAGACAGCCAACGCCTGATCAAAGAGAAAGGTTACAACGTTCATGAAGGTGCTGAACTTGCAGTTATGGTAATTAGTGACCGCATTTCTGCCTTTGAATGCATTTGGACAGGTGAAGGCGGCATGCAAGGCGTACCAGGTAAAGGCGCTGCGCTAAATGCAATCTCTAATCACTGGTTTAAACTGTTCCGAGAAAACGGTCTTGCTGACAGCCATATTCTAGATATCCCTCACCCACTGGTTTGGATTGTTCAGAAAGCAAAACCTATTATGATCGAAGCGATCTGCCGTCAATACATTACAGGTTCAATGTGGCGCGCATACGCAAAAGGCGAACGTGAGTTCTGTGGCATTCAAATTGCTGAAGACCTAGAAAGAGATCAAAAGCTACCTGAGCTGCTTATCACACCATCAACCAAAGGTATTCTGAAAGGTGTTCCGGGTGTTCCTGAGGTAGATGATGTAAACATTACCCGTAATGACATCGTCAATAATTTCGAAGCATTCAAGTTCCTGCAAGCAGATGATGTTGAACAATATGAAAAGCTTCTGAAAGAAGGCTTTGAAGTAATCAGCAGTGAGCTAAGCAAGCTCGATCAGATCTTTGTAGATACCAAATTTGAGTTTGGTTATGTCACTGATGCTGAAGGCAATGAAAAGCTTATCTACATGGATGAAGTTGGAACGCCTGATTCTTCGCGTATCTGGGATGGAGCAGCTTATCGCGAAGGCGAAGTGATTGAGAACTCAAAAGAGGTTTTCCGCCAGGAGCTTCTAAACCATTTCCCTGACTCCGACATTCTAGTAAACAAAGACCGCATGGAAGAGCGCTATGCCCTTGCACGCGACAATGAGCTGCCAGCTGCTTTGATCCAAAAAGTTTCTGACACTTATGTAGGTATTGCTGAAAAGATTATCGGTAAAAAGCTACAACAATCTGATAACCCTAAAGCGGAGATTATTGAGATTCTGCGCGATGAGTACCAATTGATCGATTGATCATTTGTTACAATGCCAGCTCAAAAAAAGGCCGCTTACTTTAAGCGGCCTTTCTTATTCCATTCTAATTTATTCGGACACAGTTTTTACCATCACCTTTGGCTCGATATAAAGCGCTATCGGCTCGCCCTACCCAACTTTCAATACTCTCACCTTTAGAATATTGAGCCACCCCAAAGCTACTGGTCACAGCTTCAGGCAGGCCAAAGTCACATTTTTCTATCGCCCCTCTAAACTTCTCTGCTATAGCTTCTGCATCTTGCAGACCTGTTTCCAGCATCAAAAAAAGAAACTCTTCTCCACCCCAACGACCAAAGCGGTCAGTCTTACGCGACATATCCCCTACCAACTTAGTGAGTTCTATTAAGACTTTATCGCCTTTAACGTGACCATAGGTGTCATTAATACCTTTGAAATCATCAACATCAAAAAAGATCAACGATAACTTCCAGTCATGGCGTTTCGCCAACGAAGTAAACTCTTCGAGCTCAGTACGCAGTTTACCTCGGCTCAAAATCCCTGTTAACGCATCCTTTTCAGCAATAGTCTTTAGCATTTTATTGTAAGAGAGCATATGCAGGTAGCGGTATAACCCAATACCTGTCAATACAGCAACGACCGCTGAAATTCCCCACAACAAACGGTAATCAACAGAATGCTTATGTTCGATCTGAGCCCATCGTCGATAGATGTTTTTATGCTCTTCAGCAGAAATAGACGCAATCGATTTATTTATCGCATTCATTAAATAAGGAGAGCTATCTTGACCAACTGCAACACTGATATCCCAGTTATCGCGTAATTGATCACTCAACACTATATTATCTATCTGTTGTGAACGCAGAACATGGGTAATGCTGGTGTGCCCTCCAACAAAACCATCGATTTCACCGGAGAGTAACATGCGAATACCCTCTCGATTTTCTCTGACCGGTACGATTGTCATACCCGGATAACGGTCACGCAAAATATCATGAAACGCAGATTTATCGACCACACCTATGGTCATATTAGGCAATGACTGAGCATCACTATCAGCCTTTAAAGCAACAACAGCAGGAACGCTCAAATAGGGATGAGAAAATTCTAGATAACTACTGCGATTGATCGTCTGCATCGCCCCAGCAATCACTTCGCATTTATCTGTTTTCGCATACTGAATAGTCTCACTCCAAGTTTTTGTGGGTATAACCTCAAAGGGAATATTCAAGTTACCCAAGATCAACCTGAGATAATCAGCCGCCATTCCTACATGTCCGCCATTCTGGAATGACTCGTACGGATACCAATTTGGATTAACACAGACCTTAACTTTGCCGCGATTTTGAATATAGGCCAATTCAGCTTGGCTTAGACGAAAAAGATTACTAGGTGGGCGGTAGACAAAATCAGAGAAGTCATAGCCAAGGAAAATACTACCAGTAATGAGATAGACCTGAGCCATCTCGTTGAATTTATTCACCGATAATGTGCCAAAGTTACCATCCTTATCAAAGGCAACTTTCTTAAGTTCTTGCCCCTCAAAGACCAAGGCATCGATACTTTTTCCTTGAGAGTTATAACTATCAAAAATAACTTGGGCAGTTTCTTGAATATTATCAAAGGCATACATCCAGCCTTTGATAGATGCCCGATAGAACTTATCAACAATTTCAGGCTTCTGTTTAATGTAGTCTCGAGAGGTAAACAAAATGTCAGAGTACATATCAAAGCCATAATCTTTCGGATGAATTATGTTGTACTCCACCCCCTGCTGGTCCATCAGGTAGGGTTCGTTAGAGATATAAGACGCCATAGCATCTGTTTTGCCGTCAATAAGATCCTGTACATTGTAACTATGCAGCTGCTGTTCAAAATCGGAAATGGTAATACCCGCTTGTAACAACATAGCTATGATTTCACCAACTTTTTTTGCGTCATTGGTAATCATGATCTTCCGATCTTTAAGATCGGACGACAGCAATATGCCTGAATCTTTCCTGCTTAAAAGCATCAACGGCGACTGCTGATAGGCTGCAAACATTGCAACCACGTCAGCACCCGCATTTTTATCGATCAATAACGAGGTGCGTCCCACCCCAAACTGGCTATTACCTGATGTAACTTCTCCCACCAGATCGATACCGAAATCAAACTCTTTCAGTGAGACATCTAGACCTTCTTCTGCATAAAAACCTTTTTCGATCGCCATGTAATAACCGGCGAATTGAAATTGATGCTTCCATAACAACTGCAAACTTATTTGTTCTTGGGCGTGTACAGAGGTAACGACAAAGTAAAATAAGATCACTCGAACAAAAATGCCCATTGAGTATTCCTTAAACAACAGTAATGCGCTTTTCCTATTGTAGAACAGAGAAATGCAAATAGAACTTAGCAAGTTTAATTTCTTTGTAATTTATCACCTAGATCAGATCAGGGTATTACAGTCATTCCAATCAACTTAAAACACGCTCTACATTCTTTATTAAATATTAACTAACTGCATAAAAAACAATCAGTTACTATAAAAAACAACACAAAATTTGATCAATATATTAAATATCTCTGAATAAGGTTAATTAATTGTTGTAATAAAAGATCTAACAGCTATAACTATAATAACAATGGATGTAGGCAGTAGTTAGATTACTGTTTGGTCTGTGGGGGACCAGCCAGGGATCGAACTTGATTGTTCATGGCATTATTGATTTTTTCTCCGAACGTCGTGGGGACATATAATGTTATTAAGCGGTTTGAGCATTCGCACTAAGCTCGTACTTACTTCCATACTCCCGGTTATTGCTGTAGCCATCATTATCGCCACCTCTCTTAACGAATTAAAGCAGGCTGATGATGGTGTTGCGCGCATCTATGAAGACCGTGTAGTACCTCTTGAAGATCTAAAACTCATCGCGGATGACTATGCCGTGTATGTTATAGACGCCGTAAACAAAGCTAACGCCGGAATCATGACAGGTGCAGAAGCTTTGAAAGGTGTCAAAGATGCACGTGCCGAGATTTCCGAAAAGTGGCAAAAGTATATGGCCACTACACTTACTGCTGAAGAAGCACAATTAGCTAAAGAAGCTGAAGCCCTATTTATAGCGGCAAACCAATCTTTGGATAGACTTGAAAGCGCTATGAGCTCAATGAGCAGCGGTAACATTGCCGGTCAGCTACAAGATTTCGATGGCCCGCTATACGACACGATCGATCCAATCAGCGAAAAGATTGCCGAACTTATTAGCCTTCAGCTACGCGTAGCCTCTGAAGAGCGCGAAACAATTAGCACTGCTTACGATAACGCAATTATCATTATTATTGGTTTAGGTGTTGTTGTCGTAGCGCTCTTAACTATCCTAAGTAAGCTTGTTTATCATTCGATCCGCACTCCTCTTGATGCATTAAGTCAATCAATGGATAAAGTGGCTAGCCAATCAGACCTAACCGCTGACGTACCAGTGCAAGGTAACGATGAACTCACTGAGATCAGCTCGAACTTTAACAAGATGTTAGGCCACCAGCGCAAGCTGATTGGTGATATAGGTAATGCAACTCATCAACTAGCTTCTGCAGCGGAACAGATGTCTTCAATTAGCTCCCAAGCGAACCAAAGCATCAATAACCAGCGCCTTGAAATTGAGCAAGTAGCGAGCGCTATGAACGAGATGGTATCTACCTCTCAAGACGTGGCAACCAATGCTGAACATGCCGATAGCCAAGCTCGCATGATGCTTGAGCAAGCGTCTCAAGGTAACGAAATCGTATCTGCGGCTGTTTCTTCTACCAACTCTTTAGTAGGTAATGTAGCTCAAGTGTCTGAACGTATTACCGCAGTTGAAAACGACAGTGAAAGCATTGGCTCGATCATTGGCGTAATCAACGATATTGCGGAACAGACTAACCTTCTGGCACTTAACGCTGCAATTGAGGCAGCACGTGCGGGTGATCAAGGTCGAGGCTTCGCCGTAGTAGCAGATGAAGTTAGAACTTTGGCGCAGCGTACTCAGCAATCTACTACCGAGATTGAAAACGCCATTGAGCGCTTACAATCCGGTACACGAACTGCTGTATCCGCAATGGAACAGAGCCAGCGCGAAGCAGAACAAGCGGGTAGCAAAGCATCTGAAGCCGGTGATGCACTGCAAGGCATCTCTGAAGCCGTGGGTATGATTACTGATATGAATACTCATATCGCCTCTGCCAGTGAAGAGCAAACCAGCGTAGCCGAAGAGATAAACCGATCGCTCGTTGCTATCAATGACGCTTCGCAAGAATCAGCAGACGGTGCAACTCAGATCTCAGCAGCCAGCGAGCAATTATCTCGCCTATCTGTCGATCTGAATGGAAAAGTGAGTCAGTTCAAGATTTAATATTTCTGACTCAGCTACTGAAAGCGCCCTATAATCAGGGCGCTTTTTTATTTGTAGGGATTAATCTATGCAACTATTTAACGCCTATCACGCCCACATATATTTCGATGAATCTACATACACCGATGCCGAAACACTTGTGCAAAAAGCGAGCGAAGCGTTAGAGGTAAAAGCAGGTAGGCTTCATCAAAAGCCTGTAGGCCCTCACCCAACAGGCAGCTGCCAACTGAGTTTTAGTGGCAACCAGTTCGCGGAAGTTGTCCAATGGCTGAATTACCATAGAGACAATCTCGATGTCCTTATTCACCCAGTGACTGGGGATGACCTTAAAGATCACCGTGATTACGTCATGTGGTTAGGAAAATCTTACGAAATAGATCTATCTATCTTTATTAAACGACAGAAACAATCTAATCCAGCGTTGCAATAAAAGCGCGCGCACGCTGCTTGCCAAGCTCGATAAGTGGCTCAGCTTTATGGAATTCCAAGATACCGCAGGCATTTCGAGGGATTTCAATGACGCCATTTGGCGGATAAGCCGCTAACTTCTGCCGAGCAATAGTTCCCTGCATGGTATCGAAAGCCTGATGAGCAACATCGTACATACTCAATGAGCGACCTTCCTCTTCATCTGACTTATATAATTTTTCGACAAAGCTATGCACCCGCTCTTTGAAACTAAGATCCGTTTCCTCTTCATGTCTCTCTTCAATAAAGAGTCCATGTTCAACAGCGCCGCCTAAATTTACTGCAAAGATCTGATCGGTTTGATCATTAAAGCAAGGCGCGATAGGAACCGGATTTAGAATCCCGCCGTCAACAAGGAAAGAGTCTCGATACGGTACGGGAGAGAAGAACATCGGTAACGAAATAGACGCCCGGATCGCATCAAAAAGAGATCCAGAACTCATCCAAACCTCTTTTTCATCGTCGATATCAGCAGCGATTGCAGTAAATCGAATAGGCAGATCTTCAATTTTCCAATCGCCGACTAACTGGACTAAGGTGTCCATTATCTTATCGCCCTTCACAAGGCCATCAGATCGCCACGTCAAATCGAGCAAACTTAGGATATCCGTCTTATCAATCGCCCGGACCCAAGCCTCAAATTCAGCTAATTTTCCAGCAGCGTATACCCCACCAATCAAAGCGCCAATAGAACAACCGGAGATCGATTCAATCTTATATCCAGCTTGTTCCAGCTCATGAATAATACCTATATGAGCTAGACCTCTAGCACCACCGCTACCCAGTACTAAGGAAATTGACTGATCTTTCATAAACTAAGCATTCCTTACTTCGATATTATTCCGAAAAACACTATGATCTATTCACAATGAAACAGTTTTAATGAACCGTACAGACCATACAAGGATCGAAAGAACGAACTATATGCTGTACAGACACTGGTTCCTTTTCTCCTTCGTGAACAGGTGCTCCTACTAAAGCTTGCTCTAAAGCCCCTGGGACAGATTGCCCATCTCTCGGTGAGAAATTCCATGTTGTCGGCGCAATGATTTGGTAATTACTAATTTTGCCTTTTTCAACATTGATCCAATGACCCAAGCTTCCCCTTGCCGCCTCAATCATACCTACGCCTGAACCCTCTTTTGGCATTTGCCCATGGTGGCAGAATTCAGCCTGCGGATTAAGTTGCGTTGCCCATTTCTGCATTTGAGGAATCACTAGTGCAAGCTCCAGCAATCTGGCAATAATACGATTTTCAACATTACCACCAGAACGGTTTACCAGATCGGTGATAAGCGGATGACCATTAATGAGCTGCCGGGAAAGTGCGCCGACCTCCATGACTTGGCGATTAAATCTTGGTGCCTTACACCAAGTGTAAGCGTCTTCATTAGCAAGCGACGGGTTAGTTTTACCCTCTTGAGGCGGTAATGGTTCGGGCTCAGATTCCATCCAAGAGTATGCAAGGTCTTCAGTGATAGAGCCTGTCGCTAATACGCCAGTCTCTCCATGAAAATTCACCCCCGATTTAAACATCGGCTCGCCCTGTAGCGGGTAATTTCCATAACTTAAAAACTGGTTAGTACTTCGCCCTAAATTTTTCAGCTCTAAGTCGGAGCTTAAATGCAAGAATGTTCGGAAATCGCTCTGACTCCAATGGTCTTTTGAAGACCATTGTTCCAGCGCTGATAGAGAATCTAACTCACCGATCTCTTCAAGATCTGCACCAAAGAGCTGCTCTTCAAGAAACCCTCTAAACGCAGACAAAATAGTTAGCAGCCTAATCCTTTCTTGAGATTCGATTGGCTTCGTTGTCCCACCTGGCTGAAGGCTTAAGGTATGTGGCCACTTACCCGCCATCAGACCCATCAGATGCAGAAACTCAGCTCGAGCCGGAAGCATCGCGCGTGTTGCTGTACCCGTTTTAGCTTTAAATCGCTTACTCACAGTCGAAAACCAATCTTCACCTGCATAAATATCGCGACTAAAATCAGGCATAAAGAACAAGTAAAAGTGGGTCAGCAGATCCGTCATATTTTCGTTAGCTAACACGAGGTTGGTCGCTAGCTCGCCATTTTCAGGCATATCCAGCTGCATCATATCTGCTAGCGCTCTGGCACAAGCGACTGATTGACTTACCGAGCAGATGCCGCAGATACGTGGGGTATATACCAACGCATCCATCGGATTTTGCCCGTGCATAATTCGCTCAAACCCTCTAAACATAGGAGAGTTGACCCGCGCCCCACTAACCTGCCCATCAGTAATATCTAAGCTAACTTCCAGATCCCCTTCCACACGATTGAAAGGTCCCACGACAATTCGACTCATATCTAACTTTTTCTCTTGTGGACTGTGGGTGGATAGATCAGCGTTTCTGAGGTCGCGTTTTTACGCAAACGTTCCGGCGTAGCTGCTTTCGAAAGGGAAGCTAAAGCGACAAACCAAGCTTTGGGCATATCTGTAGGCAGCCCGACCGGAATGCCTGCAACTTTAGGGGTTTGCATAAAGCTATGCATAGGCTCTTCAAACTCTGGCGCTGTGCAATTAATGCAGGCATAGCCACCTTTGGTACATGACCCCTCACCATTCCAAGGGCGGGTATTACAATCCGCATGCGCTTGGGTACCAAGGCAACCCATATTTTCCATCATGCAACCAAGGTCGCCAGGATTTTCCGCGCTGGCTTTATACTCATAAAATTCATTACGGCTGCAACCATGATGTACGAGGTGATCAGCATACATACGCGGCCGACCAAATTGATCTACAGCCTCTTCAGAATGTTCACCTAAAGCCAAACTGATCAAGGTTTCTGTTACCCAATTAGGGTGAACAGGACAGCCGGATATATTAACCGTATTAAAACCTGAGGCAGAGCGATATTCAGCCCCTAAGATTCCCCCGGGCACCTCCCCTTCAAATTGAAGACCTGCAGCGTCTGTAATATTCTCGCCAGCTGCAGATATGCCTCCATAGGCCGCACATGAACCAATCGCGATGGTATATTTAGCTTTCTGCGCTAACTGCTGGACCCAAGTCATCATAGGCGTATTGGTACCACCTAAAATGTGGAATCGGCCTGTACCTTCAGGACCTCTGGGGACAGCTCCTTCGATACATAACGCATCTAGCTTGAGTTCGTCTGCGAGGATCTTGTCTAAAAGTTCAGTCACTTCAGAACCCGTCTCTTCACTGAGTGAAGGGTGCCATAATAGATTTATATTGGCGGCTTTGAAGGTGGAGATTAGATCAGGGGATTCAGCGTTCAACAGAGACATCGAACAGCCACCACAACCAGCTGACTGAAGCCAAAGAAGATTAAACATCGCCAACCTCCTCTGTCGGTAATACTAAGATCGCCATCGCCCCACCCTCATCACGGTTTAATATACGAAGTTCTCCACCGTGCTCAGAGACAATGCCATAACTTATCGACAGACCTAAGCCAGTGCCCTGACCAACAGGCTTAGTAGTAAAGAATGGATCAAATAGCCGAGAAAGATCCGCCTCACAAACACCAGGCCCTGTATCACTGACCTTAAATTCGATTCTGTCGTTAAATGACTTCGCCTCTAAAGTTAGGCATTGCTGCTCACATCCTTGCATCGCATCAACGGCGTTTTGGACGAGGTTCACAACCACTTGATGGATTTGCCCAGAATGCCCAACCGCTTTTAACTCTGAAGGGATAAGATCAATAACCTCTACCGGCTGTTTACTCTCTTTAATTATCCAGTGCAGCGCCGTTCTGATCACATGGGTTAGATCGAACACAGTTTTCTCAGATTCTTGAGTAGAAGAAAACTGTTTAAGATCATTCACGATCTCTTTAACTCGATCCGCTCCCTCCATAGTGCCAGCCACCAACGAGTTAAGGTCGCGGATTAACTTATCTAAACGTAACTCTTCGCGCATCTCTTTGAGTTTGTCACGAGGCTGCCCTTCGTTGATCGCATCGAAGTACTGACTTAATCGATCGGTATAGCGCTGCAAAGCGTGCATGTTGCCATATACAAAACTGATTGGGTTATTCAGCTCATGGGCTACGCCGGCTACCAAACGACCTAGAGAAGCCATCTTCTCTGATTGCACCAAACGCTCTTGAGCCAACTTAAGCTCAGCATGGGCACTATTGAGTTCGATATAGGCTTTTTGCAGTTCACCTAAAGGCCTACCGATTAACACCATACCCACTAAGCGACCACGATGATTTTTACGCGGTGAACAGTTCATAGAAAGCGGAACAGAACCATCTACACCCTGCAGTTCTATCTCACAATCACGTACAGGCTGGACCCGCACCTGATTAATCAAGCCATTAACCTTTTGTAAAAAGCGAGGATCTACAAGATCTGTGAAATGGCTACCGACAAGTTGATCGCCCAACTTACCGGTTAACATCTCTAAGGCTCGATTAACCTGCTGAATCTGACCTAAGTGATCGCAGACAATCAATACATCACTCATAGAGCTCTGAACACTATCCAGAAACTGCTTATTCTCCTGCAGTTCGGCATTCTTCTCTTCTACTTCTACTTGAGAATGCACAAGATCAGCATACGCCTCATCCATTTTCCGGATAACACTCACCCAAGCGTCATCGACACCCGGATCAAGCTGCGGCGCATTATTATTCTTATCTGACATAGTGGCTCTTTAACTAAAACACTCTTTACCTTGAAACAAACGATACCTTTAGGATTCTTGTTCCTGCTGGCATTTAAGGCAATATAAAGATTCCGGCCGAGCACTTAATCTCGCAAATGAGATAAGCTCACCACAACCCTCACAAAACCCATATTCTTCGTTATCTATTTTTTGTAATGCGTCTTCAATCAGTTGAATGCGTTCTTGGCATTGGCGCAGATTCGCTTTCGCCATGCTTTGCTGCTGTAAAGCATCCCCGCGTGAGACTCGTCCGAATGCTTGCTGATCGAGATTCACAGGTTCTGCCGTATGTTTCAGCGCAGAGGCCTCCTCACCCAATTCATCGCGCAACTGATGAAGTTTTTTAAGCAACGTCTCCACTTGGGTTTCATCAATAAAATCAGCCATATACGCCTCATATGAATTTAGCTGTAATAAGCCTAATATACAGTTTAAGGTCTCAGCAAGAATAGAGGTTTTACTTACATTGTTAGCTCAGTACAGCGTGGCATAAATAAATCATAGAAAAAAGACTGAATTATCACTAAGCGTGAACAACTCTGAAAATAGCTAGGGAAGAAAAGAGGAAAGGAAAATTACGTGATAACTATCGAAATACAGCAGAGGGCTCTGCCATATTCCGATAGAAGCAGCTCAAATGAATTACTGAGCTAGAAGTACTTCAACCGCTTCTTTAATAGTCGCTTCATCGCAATCAGTACATGTGCCACCTTTTGGCATAGCACCTTTACCCTGAATAACGGTCTGAACCATTGCATCAATACCTGCAGCGCTGCGCTTATCCCACTCAGCTTTATCACCAGGTTTTGGTGCGTTACCTACTCCAGCAACATGACAGCCTTTACAATGCTTATCATACACAGCTTGGCCATCTGCCTGTGCGCTGAAAGAAGCAGCAACTAACAAGCCACAAACGATACCCTGAACTAACTTACCCATAAATCCACCTCACTGAATTTTTAATTTTAATTCAACAGCAAAATAGCCTAAAAATCCTTGATCTAGCGCATAAAGACTAAAAGGTCTGTTCAATTTCTGCATAACTTTCATCCTGTAGGTGAATTTTGGTGATACAACAATTTATGGTAGCGTTGATGCACTACAGGGATTAGGTGGGCTAATTGTGAACACGCAAACTTTTCGCTTATGGAACAGACAATACCTCGCACCTGCGTTGATGAGCGCAGTCATTACGCTGTTAATCACTCTATTCATAAGCTACGAGCAAGTAGAGCAGCATAAACAGCTTCAACAGCGCGACCTTAAAATCAAAGCCCAACAACTATCCGAATGGCTCGATATCAACTACAGCATCATTAATAATGTGCTGATCGATATGGAGCAACTCAGCAAACAATGCAGCGAAGAGATCCTCTTCGATATGCGCAGCATTATGTTTAACGTCGCCCCTGTAGTAGAGATGGGTATAGTTGATGCCAACGGACAGTTAGTGTGTACCAGCTGGAAAAAACACGACCAACCTATCTATGTTACACCGCCACCCACCGAACCCGGTTTACGCTTTATAGGACCAGTTAATGTCGAATATATGCAACAGCCTGCTTTTGTACTGGCGAGAAGCCTAAAGCTCGGCGGTGAAGTTAACGCACTCGTAAGAATAAGCTGGCTGAAGAACCAGTTACAAAATCGCTCCAGTGAACTAGGTTTTACCGGTCTGATCCATAGTGATACCGGACAACCAATTATTATGAATGGCCCTTACGCCAGTCCAAAATCAGGATTGGATCTACCTATAGATCAATCCAGAGTGGTCAAAGGCGAATTCGACAATGGCCTAAACCAAGTCGCTGCCTATAGCCCGCTTATCACCTTCCCTGAATTGAGCGTGGTTATTAGTGATGAGAAAAAAATCATCTTTGGTGATCACAGTAATTTTAGTATCCAAGGTGCTGCGCTATGTTTAAGCGTATGGCTGCTTCTTACCCTGCTTTTTCAATATCTCATCATCTACTTATCTGACAGCGCCCATCTACTCAAAAAAGCGATCAAGCATGGGGAGTTTTTCAATCTCTATCAGCCACTGATCAATGCTTCGGATAAACAGATCATAGGCGCAGAGGTATTGATGCGTTGGCAGCATCCTGCCGAAGGTTTAAAGAACCCAATTACCTTTATCCCCGAAGCTGAAGAGAAAGGTTTTATCAACAAGATGACATCGCAGCAGCTGAAAAACTGTTACGACGAAATACGCCCTATCCTGATACAAAACCCGGATTTCATCGTCACTATCAATATATCGTCCAACCATTTACTAGACGCTAAGTCAGTACGCGAACTAATTCACTACAAAGGCCTTATTCCAAATTTAGTGTTAGAAGTCACAGAAGACGTATTAGTGGATAGCAACGACGGTCGAATTCAACAAGCCTTTATTAAGCTTACGGCAGCAGGTATCGATATCGCCATAGATGATTTTGGCACAGGATACTGTGGCCTACATTACCTTGGCCAACTACCGGTTAAATACCTTAAAGCAGATAAATGCTTTGTCGCATCTATAGGCACAGATTCAATCAACAGCCATGTACTAGAGATGATTGTTGGTTTATCCAAAAAGCTTAACCTCATTACCATCGCAGAAGGCGTAGAGACACCGCAGCAAGCTACACACTTAGATCAACTCGGCATTGAGATCCACCAAGGCTGGCACTACAGCAGAGCAGTGCCTGCTAATGAGCTTATTAAATCTATTGAGATAGCTAAGCAACGAGTAAAAGGAAGTGAAGAGAACCTCACAGAGGCAAGTACGGTGTCTTGTTGAAAGACTAGGACGTTGTTTAGCGCTTAAAGGCGAGAGACCGGCTGCACTATTAGGACAGTCGCTATAGCATTCTTCGTCTAGAGAAAATTTTGCCTAGAGATTCTTAGCTAACTTAAAGGCCTTGAACTTTTTACCAAGCATCCAAAAAACAGAGCATTTAGGCTCATTTAAAACCTGTTTCATCGAATTATTCGAAGTAGAGCACTTATAAAAACTGTTCAAAAGAAGTTTATTCTAAGCAAATATACTCCAAACAACATCAGAACATTGGAGTGTAGTCATGAAAGCCATTTTGAAATACCCATTAGAACTCTCTGACAAAACCCAAACTCTGACCCTAAGAGAAGGTTTTAAACCCGTTAGATTTGAGTATGTTATTTCGGATCAATCACTTTACTTATGGGTCGAAGAACCACTACTCAGCTCCATTCCGTCTCAACGTTATAATTTCAAAGTAAAAAGAACAGGCGAGCCGGTAAATGATCAGTTCTCTTATCTATTAACCGCTCTGGATTCTTTTGGTCCAGAGGCTTACCACCTCTTCATGGTAGAAGAAGACAAGGCAACTGAAGCTAGGCATAAACCGCCTGTGTTAAGCACAGTTCAACATTCAATTGCCTCTTAAGCACTTCCCCTTTTGATGAGGGTTATACTTACTTATCGTTTCTGAGTTCACGACTAAGGGTGAAACCGATTTATGAGTAAGTATAACCTTCGTCATCTTTATTTCTTTTGGCTGGTCGCTAAGGAAGGTTCGATTGCAAAAGCCAGTGAGATTGCAGATTTAACGCCGCAAACGATCAGCAGCCAAATATCCTCTCTAGAAGAATCCATTGGTGGTCTTCTGTTCACTCGAAAAGGCCGTAACTTACTTATTACCCCTTTAGGTAAGCAAGTCGCTCGATACGCCGATCAAATGTTCAGCATTGCAGAGGAACTAGATCGTTTTCTGGAGGAAAAGCCACAAAACCGACCTACAAACTTAAACGTTGGCATTTCATCTTCGATCCATAAACTCATCGCCTATCACCTTATCGAACCTGTATTTGAGATTGATCAGGAAGTGACACTAAACAGTACAACCGGAATCCCCGCTCAACTGCTAACACTGTTAAGCCAGAAAAAGATCGATCTACTACTGACTGACGAACTCCCTGAATACAATTCAGATTCCAATCTATTCATCTATAAACTCGATTCGTCGACCGTCTCCTTGTTTGCAGAGCCTAAAAAAGCAGCCGAGCTACGCGAGAACTTCCCCATCAGTATGGATAAAGAAACCTTCTTATCCAATGCAATTAATGCCCCTTGGTTTGCCCAACTGATACAGTGGTTTGAGGAACACCAAATAAGGCCTTATGTAAAAGCTCAAATTGATGACAGTGCGTTAATTAAAGTCTTCGGATCTAAAGGGCATGGGGTCTTTGCTGCACCAACAGTCATAGCTGAAGAAGTCTGCCGCCAATACGGCGTTGAGTGCATTGCTGAAATTTCCGAGGTAACTGATGACCTCTACGGAATAACGCGCAGAAGCAGCTCAAGTAACCCAACGATCAACGCTATTTGTAAAAGAGATCAATCCTTACAGATCTGACATGTCAAACAGGCCGATAATCTAGTGTATTGCGCCCACAAAAAAGCGGCTCATATAGAGCCGCTTGTTTAGAACCTAACTACTTGATTAAGCACTTAGCTCAAGTAGTAGTTTATTCAAACGCGCAACATAACTTGCTGGGTCATCTAGTTGTGCACCAGCGGCTAGGCCTGCTTGATCGAATAGAACAGAAGCTAGATCACCAAAGCGATCTTCGTCTGCTTCTTTATCTAGTTTTTCAATCAGTGGGTGCTCAGGGTTTACCTCAAATGTAGGCTTAGTGTCTGGCACTGCCTGACCTGCTGCCTCCATAATCTGGCGCATCTGAAGACCCATATCCTGCTCACCCAGAACAAGACATGCAGGAGAATCAGTTAGACGGTTAGTGATGCGAACATCAGCAACCTTTTCCCCTAGACTAGATTTCAAACGCTCAACTAGGCCTTCTAGCTCTTTAGCTGCTTCTTCCTGTTCTTTCTTCTCTTCTTCAGTCGCAGTGTCTTCTAGATCTAGCTGACCTTTAGTGACATCTTGGAAGGCCTTCTCATCGTAGTTCTGAAGCTGGCTCATCATCCAGTCATCGATACGATCAGTCATTAGCAGTACTTCGATACCTTTCTTACGGAAGATCTCCAAGTGCGGGCTGTTTTTCGCAGTATTGTAGTTATCTGCTACAACGTAATAGATCTTGTCCTGACCTTCCTGCATACGCTCGATGTATTGATCCAGAGATACATTCTGCTCTTCGCTGTCAGCATGAGTAGAAGAGAAACGCATCAGCTTAAGGATCTTCTCACGGTTACCGTAGTCTTCCGCTGGCCCTTCTTTTAGAACCTGACCAAACTCTTTCCAGAACGCTGCGTATTTTTCTTCATCGTTCTTACCCAGTTTGATTAGCATATCCAGTACACGTTTAGTTAGTGCACTGCGCAGCTTATCCACATTGGCATCTTTCTGAAGAATCTCACGAGATACGTTTAGGGATAGATCTTTAGTGTCGATAACACCTTTCATGAATCGTAGGTATAGAGGCAAGAACTCATCCGCCTGATCCATAATAAATACACGTTGCACGTAAAGCTTAAGGCCTTTTGGCGCTTCACGGTTCCAAAGATCGTATGGTGCACGCTCTGGTACGAACAACAGGCTGGTGTATTCCATGTTACCTTCAACGCGGTTGTGCGCCCAAGTTAATGGATTACCAAAATCGTGAGAGATGTGCTTGTAGAACTCTTGATACTCTTCTTCAGAGATCTCTGATTTGTTGCGTGTCCACAGCGCTGTTGCACTGTTTACTGTTTCATCTTCTGGCTCTTCAGCAGCGGCTTCTTTCTCTTCACCCTCTTCACCGAAGTTAGGCATCGCCTCTTTCTGCATGATTACAGGGATAGAGATATGATCAGAGTACTTACGTACTAAACCGCGAAGTGCAAAACCATCTGCAAAGCTTTCCTCGCCTTCTTTCAGATGAAGTACGATGCTAGTACCACGGCCCGCTTTTTCGACTTCACCAATAGTGAATTCGCCTTCACCTTCAGAGACCCAGTGAACGCCCTGCTCTGTAGGCAAGCCAGCTTTACGAGTGAAAACTTCTACTTTGTCAGCAACGATGAAAGAGGAGTAGAAACCAACACCGAACTGACCGATCAACTGGCTATCTTTGTTCTGATCGCCGGTTAACTGAGATAGGAATTGTGCAGTACCCGATTTAGCGATCGTACCTAGGTGTTCGATCACATCATCGCGGCTCATACCAATACCATTGTCCGCGATAGTTAGGGTCTTAGCTTCTTTATCAAAGCTGATGTTGATCTTTAGATCACCATCGTTTTCATAAAGCGCGCCATTTGAAAGCGCTTCGAAACGCAATTTTTCTGCAGCGTCAGAGGCGTTAGAGATTAGCTCACGCAGAAAAATATCTTTATTTGAATACAAGGAGTGAATCATCAAATGAAGCAGTTGCTTCACTTCAGTCTGGAAACCGTGAGTTTCTGTACGCGTTTCAGTAGTCATCAACACTTATCCAATATGTCTGTTATTTCTAAAACTACAGCGCTGCCCTAATGCAACAAAACTGTAGTGGAGAACTTGCTGAACCTTAGCAAGCTCTCCGCCAATAACTGGAATATTGGGACGTGCTAGACCTTTTCAAGCGCAAAGGGAGAGGTTTTTAACTTTTATTCGCCAGCACTCATCATCAACGTTTTGAGGGTAGAAGATTTAAATTCACGTCGATAGAGGACGAACACAACGCCGGCCGTCAGACCCATGAAGATCCATGGGTTGATAAACCAGCCCAAGATCGCCAAACAGAAATAGTAGGTACGCAGACCAAGGTTAAAACTGTTCGCGGCCATTGAGGTCATTTTAGCGATACGATTAGAGTGCGCATCCGCCTGCTGCTGAGAGATGTGCTCATCAGGTCCCGGCGCACCGCCAATCATGATTGAAACAAATCCATACTGACGCAGACTCCAGGTAAATTTGAAGAAGGCGTAAACAAACAACGTGATCAAAAGAAGGATCTTTAATTCCCATTCTGCACGGGTCGCGTGGAAGGTAAACGGGATATCCGCGACAACATCAATCGCTTGTTGAGTAGAGCCTAGTATGGTCATCAGACCGGCAAGTATCAGCATGGTGGTGGATGCAAAGAAGGATACGCTACGCTCCAGATTGGCAATCGCCGTTGTATCGGCAATTCGCACATCTCGGGTGAGCATGCGTGTCATCCACTCTTTTCGATACATATGTAAAACACTGGCAAGGCAAGGCGTTTCATAACTGCGTTTACGTGCGTAATACATATAGCCTTTGAAGCAGATCAAAAACCATATTAATGCCAGAAGATTAAGCCAGTTATCCATTACAAACTGGGAGATAGATGACATCTATTCGATCCTGAGTAGAAAATTAATCGTGCAATCTGAAACAACTCATTGTAAAACAAGTCACAATCAAAGGAACCCATAAATCCTTGGAAACAAGAAATCGATGTATATAGATATTGAAGCCCTCTTCTGGATTACCTTAATCATCTTTGCAATGTATCACTGGTGGCAATCGCAAAAGATAAAAGAAGTGGCACTAAGATACACCCGCAGGCAGTGTAAGGAACTTGAGTTACAGCTTCTTGATGACAATATTAACTTGAGAGGTTTTTGGCTTAAACGTGATACTAAGGGGCAGATCAGGATCTGGCGTTCATATAATTTCGAATTCTCATCTACAGGCGATGAGCGTTATAGCGGAAGGGTCGTTATTCTGGGCAAAGCGATCTCCGATTTTCAGCTTGATCCCCATCGTATGCAGTAATACAGACTGAATGGTTAGCCAAGATGCCAAATTTCAGGCATAAAAAAAGCAAGGCCTTAGCCTTGCTTCTTTTTCAAACTGAATATCAGTAAGGATTAAACCTTAACGATGTTCTCAGCTTGTGGACCTTTCTGGCCTTGAGTTACAGTGAACTCAACTTTCTGACCTTCAGTCAAAGTTTTGAAGCCGTCGCCTTGGATCGCAGAGAAGTGAGCGAAAACATCTGGGCCGTTTTCCTGCTCGATGAAACCAAAACCTTTTTCTTCGTTAAACCATTTAACTGTACCAGTAGTAGACATATCTATAGTCCTATATCTTTCAGAGTAATTTTTGCCTTTTTACAGGCGGATTGTGCTGGAAGTGCTGTGATTACTTATGAAAAACAGGACGAGGTACTGATAGAACTTCGAAATGGTGTACATAAATATACGGCTTACTTTCAAGCGATCTTCATTCTATAGAGCTATCTATGGAAAGGTCAACGATTTTTTTCCCTTAAATTCAATCATTTCAATCTAATTGTAGAGAGATGAATGAATCGTAATATTTGAGCCGTTTTTACCCCTCTTTGCTTAGCTAAGAGGGGTAAATTATGGTGACCGAACTAATTGTTAAAGACGGGTTGTTAACAAGTTCTGAATCATTGCGAATTGTGCATCGCTTTCCCCTCTTTTCTGCCGGCTTCCAACTACAGTTTTATCAGCTTTAGCTACGTCACTTTTCAAATACGGCGTATTTAAATCTGCGATCATTACTTTAGATTGATCAGCTACCGAACTTCCTTCGGCATTAGCCTGATGCTGGACATCAGCAGTGCGCGTTGCAGGACTGTGAAGATAATTGATCATCTCCTCTTGTTGATCTGCAAAACCCTGTGTTGCAGGAATTAGAAGTACAGCCAATAACATACTTTTATTTAACGTTTTCATAACACACCTTTTTCATTTGGTTTTATTTACACAATCTAAATGCATATACATGCTTTTAGATCATAAAATTCTTTAAATTTTGCTTTGTTTCCATCCACCAAAGCTGATTTTCTAAACGCTGCAGCCACTCATTTAGATTGCTGTAGCCCTCAATAGGGATCTCAGCCTCTCGCCAGAACATCAATGTAGAGGCAACAGAAATGTCAACGATGCTAATATCATCTGAAATCAGAAAATCCTGCCAAGATAATTGCTGATCTAAAATTTCTGCATATCTCTTAAAAGAGTTATCCAGTGTAGCTAACCTCTCTTCATCTGACGCTAAGCCCCAAAAAGGCCGCATCACACGATGATGGGCAAAACCGCTACTGGCAGGACTCCATTCAGAAGCTTGCCAATTCAGCCAGCGCATCACCTCAACCTCCTCCTGGAAGTTTCTCGCCGACAGTGACGAGTTATATGCCTTAGCTAAATAGAACAAAATTGCGTTAGATTCCCACAACACTTTGTCCTTATCCTTTAAAACTGGAATCGTGCCATTCGGGTTTAAACTTAAAAACTCTATCCTCTTTTGTTCACCTTTATTCAAGCTGATCAGTTTTAGCTCAGGTTCAATCTGTAATTCAGCCAAAATCAAGCTGACCTTGATTGCGTTACAAGTTAAAGAGTAAGTAAAAAGCTCCACAATCATCACCATGCATATACATGTATTTATACGTAAAAATTAATCCAATTTCACAACGCTATCACTTAAAGAAATAAGCTGCTCACTTAACTCTGGCCCTAATTCCTTATAGATTTTCTGCTGTGCTTTAAACCATTGCTCTTTTGCCTCAAGGAACTTAACTCTTCCTTCTGGTGTTAGACTCAGATTTTTCTGACGTCTATCCGTCACACTAGGTACTGATGAGAGGTAACCTTCTCTAAGCAATGGCTTCAAATTTCTTGTCAAGGTTGTCTGGTCCAAAACCAAAATACTCTGTAGCTTTTTATTTGTAGCTACATCTAGTTCATGAACAACATATAAGATACTGAATTGCCCACCCGTTAAACCTGCCTCAGCTAAATACTGATCATAGATTCGGTTTAGAACCCTGACAGCCTTCCTCAAACTGAAATTAATGCACGGGAGCTGTTCTAGCTGCTTTATGTTGTCTTGAGTATCCATGAAATCAATTATATATGCATATACATGATAATCAACCTCTATTACAAAAATAGTTTTAAGAGGAGCAAGTCAGGCAGATCCCACCCGCCCATTCTGGAGGAGATTCAGCATAACGCTCAAAAGCTAAATTATCCTGCATCGGATTTTTCAGTAAGGCCATTAGATCATTAACTAAAGTAAAGTCACCATCAGCTGCAGATCGAATCGCCTCTTCTGCCATATAGTTACGTAGAATAAATTGAGGATTTACCGAGCGCATTTGCGCTTTTCGAATCGGTTGGCTCGCAGGCTCATGTTCCAAACGCTGTTCGTATTTCAATAACCAAGGCGTTAAAGCTGATGGGTAGCTGATCAGCTTCATCAAATTACCGATCGATTCATCACTACCATCAAAATTAGAGAGGGTGCGGAAGAATCGATTCATATCGACATTTTGCTGCACAAATAGCTGCAGTAACTCACGCACAAGCTCATCGTCGCATTGCTCTTCTGTCTGTAAACCTAAACGACGTCTAAATTCAGATAGCTCTGCTTTTTTATACCGCTCGGGATAGCTATCTAATAGTGCGATCACATCATCCTTATCAATCAATGTTAATAAGGCCTGACCGAGACAGGACAAATTCCACTGCACAATTTCAGGCTGGCGCTCAAAAGCATAACGACCTTTATGATCATTATGATTACTCACAAGCTTCGGTTTATAAGTATCCAAGAAGCTGAACGGGCCATAATCGAAAGTTTCGCCTAGCATCGACATATTGTCAGTATTTAAGACAGCATGAACAAAACCATAAGCTTGCCATTTAGCGACCAATTCAGCGCTGCGCTGAATCACCTCTTCGTACATCGCCTGATAAGGGTTATCAGCCTCTTTAAACTGCGGATAAAAACGATCTAAACAGTAATCAGCTAAAACTTTTAACTCATCATGCTGGCGGGAGTAATAAAGATATTCAAAGTGGCCAAAGCGGACATGACATTGAGTCACACGCAAAAGAGCTGCGCAGGGTTCCATCATGCCATCACGCATCGCTTGCTCTTTACTGCCAACCAACGCCAACGCGCGAGTTGTTGGAATCCCAAGACCAGACATAGCTTCGCTGATCAGATACTCGCGGATGCTGGAGCGAAGTACAGCTCGACCATCACCAAAACGAGAGAACGCTGTTTTACCAGAGCCTTTAAGATGAAGATCCCATCGTTCCTCTTTACTGTTTACAACCTCTCCTAGTAATAGACCACGACCATCGCCCAATTCAGGGTTATAAACCCCAAACTGATGACCTGTATATTTCATAGCGAGGGGCTGACTGCCTGCTAATAGCGCTTGACCGCTGAAATATTTAGTCATATCGGCAGACTGGACACTCTTAGCATCTAGATCCAGTAAAGTTGCAACATCAGGGTTAAATGCAATTAAAAAGGGATCACGTAAGGGAGTGGGCTCTATCTGTTGATAAAACAGATTTGGCAACCGCAAGTAGCTGTTATCAAAGTTGAGGTTTTCAAGCGAAGCCATAATGATAGTATCCCTTAACTCTTGGTGTAGACTTACTATTACCCTAGCATTTTACTCAGGTACTATCATCCCCTCTCTTATAAGGTTATTTTCATTGCTATGACTAACACCTCAAACAACCCGAGTTACCAAGAGAAGATCTGGCAGATCGTTGCCATGATCCCAGAAGGAAAAGTAGCTACCTACGGTCAGGTTGCAGAACTGGCGGGGTTATCAAATATGGCTCGTGCAGTAGGTAGAACACTGAGTCAATTGCCTAAAGATACGCAGTTGCCTTGGCATCGAGTGATTAATGCCCAAGGAAAAATATCTTTCCCGCAAGATAGTGAAGCTTACAGCCGTCAAAAAGAGCGATTAGAAAATGAAGGAATTAGCCTGATCAACGGTAAGATCAGGCTGAAGGTTTATCGCTGGCAACCTTAGAAATGTAGCACTGCTATTTTTAGTGGATGCTGCCCATCAACAGAAGGGAAATCAATTTCAGGTTGAAGTTGTTCGTAATCCACCACAGGCTGCCCTGCTTTATTAGCACAGCGCTTAACCAGATCTAGCCACTCATCCATCTCTACTTTGGCAACGTTGTTAGTACACACCAAGGTTCCACCTGCTTTCGTCGATAAGATGGATGGTTTTAAAACGCTTTGATAATCACGAATCAGATCGACCGTACCAAAAGGGCTTTTCGCCCAACGCGGTGGATCTAGATAAACCAGATCAAATTGTTGTTCATCAAGCTTAAGATACTGACGAGGTTTCTGACCTCTCTTCACACGCTGCTTGATTGGCATGCCTGCAAACTGTTTTGCTGCGGTAAAGAAGTCACTTTGAATAAACTCAATTCGATCTCCAGATAGCTGATTAAGCTCAGCATTCTCTCTGCCTACATCGAGGTTTCGCTCGGCAAAGTCGACATTCACAACGTTAGCTGCGCCCGCAGACGCTGCACAAACACCCACACCGCAGGTATAGGAAAACAAGTTCAAGACCGACTTATCTTTTGCATGCTCTTGAACATAACGACGACCAACACGCATGTCTAGAAACAGTAGCGGATCTTGTCCCGCATGCTTGCCCCTCACACGGTAATTAATATCCAGCTCCTGACCAACGAGTTCTAATCCACGTTTATTATGCTCATCTTCACGGCGAGAGTTTCGTGCGCTGCGATCGTTATACACGACCTCTTCTATTTCAAATAGACACGCATAATGCTCAAGAATCAGATCAACTTGAGCAGCAGATAAAGCTTCATGAAAAGTTTGGATTAAAAGCTGCGGACCGTAACGATCGATGGTTAAACCGGATACTCCCTCATTCGTACCATGAAATAGGCGGTAACAGTTGGTATTTTCAGCATGTAACGCAGGTAACAATTCAGCACGGGCTAAATCAGCATGCTTTAACCGGGAAGTAAGATCCGACATTTGAACGTCCATAAGCAGAGAAGCGCAGCATTGTACCCCTTCACTTGCCTATCAGCTAAATTTTTATCGATCTGTTCGGCACCAACACTCAGCAAGATGATCATCAACTAAGCCGACAGCTTGCATGTATGCATAGATGATTGTTGATCCGACAAACGACATGCCACGCTTTTTAAGATCTTTGGAAAGCGCATCACTGATCTCAGTGGTCACAGGCACCTCTTCAAATTTCTGCCAGTGATTCACAATCTGCTTGTTATCAACATAAGCCCACAGATAACTTGAAAACGAGCCAAATTCTTTCTGTATTGCGCGGAAGGCTAGCGCATTTTTACGTGCGGAATAGATCTTAAGTTTATTGCGGATGATCTCCGGGTTTTCGCGCAGCGCTTCCAACTCAGCGTCAGTCATGTTCATAACTTTTTCGACATCAAAGTTATAAAAGGCTTTGCGATAGCCTTCTCTTTTGCGCAAAACAGTTTCCCAACTTAGGCCTGCCTGAGCACCTTCAAGCATCAACATTTCGAAGAGTTTTTGATCATCATATTCTGGAATACCCCACTCATTATCATGATAATCGGCATAAAACTCTTGCCCTGGTTTATTGCCAAAACAACGCTTCTTGCCATCTCTTTCCGATACTTTCATAAGGGTTCCTTACTAACGTCCAGACGCTTAAAAACGACCTAATTCAGCCATCTTGGCTGCGACAGCCGCAAATTCTGGCTTATTCTGCAAAATTTCAGTTTGAGTCAAACCTTCAAGCTCGTGGGGGAACACTAACCAATCCTGACTTTTATGCACATAAAAATCAGGCTCTGAGTCTGTTTGATTATTTTCTGGCTTGTAATAAGGAGTCGCTATTTTGATCTCTGGCGTGTTCTTCTTACACGCCGCTTTAATCTCTTTAATCGTTTGCGCAATGCTTAACCCCGAATCATGCACATCATCTACGATAAGGAGGGAATCCTCAGACTCTAAGCGCTTAATCAAGTAGGTTAAACCATGTACTTTGATCTGTCGGCTGCGCTCACCTATGCCGGTGTAAGATGAGGTGCGTATCGCTATATGGTCAGACTGAACTCCAAGACATGCTAGCACCTCCTGTACAGAGATCCCGACGGGTGCCCCTCCTCGCCAAACACCGGCAATGTAATCTGGGCGGAAACCACTTTCAAAAATCTGCAGCGCCATCTGGGAAGAATCTTCCAGTAATTGTTGAGCGCTTATATACACCTTGTTCATCCGACCTCATTCACCCCCTATCAAATACGAGGGATATCATAGCCTTTCATAGCGTTATTTAACAAAGCTGGATAATTGGTAAATATAGAAAAGTCCTATCAGATTTGAGTGGCTTGGCGTTCTTGCCAACGACGGCCTTTATGAAATTTGCGGCGCTCTCGCCCTGAAAACTTTCCGCCTAACTGATCACCAATCTTTTGTGCCGTAATGATGTTATCAATCCGTCTTTCGTTTTCAGGATCACGGCGGTCAGCATGGTGACGATAGCGACATTCACAGTTTTTTGAAGCACTACACCCCGGCAGTGGAATCATAGGGGCTTTATCTGGGAAGAAGCGCCGATCACCTAATTGATCGACAGCTGCACAAGGATATAGACCTGACTCTATAGATACCGCCCTATAGCGCTTATCTGCCTTACTCTTGAGTTCGCGTTTAGTTTTGTATTGCTTGTTTAAATACAAGCCGACAATGACGACGATAAACAACGCCAGAATCCATTCCATTGCATCTATCCTTAGATCAGAAATCACATAATTTTAGTTATTGTTAACTCAAAGCCCTTCTTTTAAATCAAGAGCTTCTAATATGAGGAGGTACAACTTACTATGGTTAAACTTAATATGTAAAGTACTTAACTAACGTAACTTGGTTTGTTTTATCTAAATAGTAAGGAATAAAAAAGCCACACTAAAAAGTGTGGCTTTCCCTAAAATTCAATTCACCAATAAATTGAGCTACCGTTGAATATCTAACTGCCTTAAGCGATCAATCGCTTCTACTTCACGGTCGATGTGATCCATCTCAGATTCGACATCAGAGATATAATCAATACTATCGCGAACCTGCTGATCAGCTTGTGTAGAAGACTCAACCAAACTCTGCATCTCCGAACTCAAGTTCTTTGAGCTGTCAGAGATCTGCACCATAAACTCTTCTGTATCAGTAATAGTTTCTCGGATAGAGTTGATCGAGCTTGTTACCGCATCAACTGTTTTACCTGTCTGATCCAAACTTTGCTGAGTATTATGAGATAGCTGACGGACTTCATCTGCTACTACCGCAAAACCTCGACCCGCCTCGCCTGCGCGTGCCGCCTCAATCGCAGCATTCAAAGCCAATAGGTTAGTTTGATCAGCAATACCTGAGATAACACTCAAGATAGATAGCACTTCTTCCGAATTATGTTTGAGATCTTCAACCTTAGTGTGTAACGCCTGTCGGTCACTACTCTGTGTTTCAATATCTTGGGAGAAGCCTAAGAATCTGCGTTGGATGTCATTCAACACACTACCAGTGCTTTGTGCATAACCCGCAACTTGACCGAAGCTGTCGACCATCTTACGCAGCAACGGACGGTACTCACCCATGCACTCAACAAGGTTGCTTTGTAGTTGGTTAATCTGTTCCAGACTATTGATACGAGAATTCAAGAAGTACTGGCGGAAGTTACTGTAGTGGAACGGGAACTTATCCGCGTACTCATCTTTAAACTGCTCACCCGGTTGTACTTTAAAGAAGAACAACGCCGTTAGGGTTTGGTTCATGTGTACGCCTAGCAGCTCACCAAAGGTAGAGAAACCAGCTACTTTGATATCATCGAAGTCATGAACTTGAGATAAGTTCATCGCATTGTTTAAACGACGTAAAACACAATCATTCGCCAGCATAGCTACAGGCTTACCTGGTTTACCATGCATAAAGTTGCGGAAAGATTGACTGGTACTTTGCGCAAAATCTTTCGCCTTGACCAAGAATAGGCGGTCACCAAAATCTAAGTCGCAAAAGAACGCGATACTGCCATCGGCTTCATTGATACCGGCAATAGAACGAACGAATAGCTCTCCACCGATCTCTACCGCAAAGGAATAACCATTCAATGCATCGCCTAAACCAGAAGCTGAACAGTTAAAGTGCTCACATAACAAATCGACAATACTGGTTAATTGGTAATTGCCATCTTTGATAACAGATTTAACAGTACGAGAATGTACATCGGATTCGGCAATAACAAAGGAAGTCGGCGTTTTTTCAAAGTTATGCGACTTAAATACACCGTAACGGGTATTTTCAGCTAACTTAACAAAGATCACTACAGCCTGGTTATGCGCAACACGATCACCGTCATAAACCAACGCTTGTTGGAAATCTAACTTACCACCAGCCGAACCACCGACGAAATAACAAGGGAATTCACCACTTTCATACAAACCTTGCATGAAAAAGTTTTCGCTCGCGGATAAGCCATCAAAAAAGGTCAGCGCCAGCGTATCTTGATAATTAATATCGAAAGGCACGTTAACGCGACTGAACTCAGCAGCAAGTTTATTAACACGCTCTTTACGTGTCATGGTGACATTGCCAGACCGGATATCTTCACAATGAAGAGGGATAGAACTGATATGAACATCTGCAAACACAGCTTGGCTATAGCTCTGCACGACAATGTGATCCCAATGACTATCAGCTTCGTGGTAAAGGCTAGCGCCACAAGAACTTAATTCCCCAGCGGTCATAATACCAACCACTTTAGAAACATCAGGTAGCGCTGATTTTAACTGACGTACCGTACCTTCAAAGTCTAAGTGGGGTGATATAAATGCCAAAACCAGTGCAGTAGGCACTCCCTCAAACTTGAGGGATTCAAGATTATCAGCAGAAATTTCTCTACTACTTAACGACTGGACCTTAATAACATCGTTATCTACAACTGATTTTTTAGAGGATTTACTACGACCAAACC
This sequence comes from Neptuniibacter sp. QD48_55, assembly GCF_047778115.1. Lineage (GTDB taxonomy): Bacteria > Pseudomonadota > Gammaproteobacteria > Pseudomonadales > Balneatricaceae > Neptuniibacter. The sequence goes on from NZ_CP180555.1 coordinate 2,439,680, forward strand.
AAGACATGCTACTTCCACCTTATGTGACAAAAGCACTGTTATTTTTCTTATGAAGTATAGGAGTGCTAAAGCAACGTATGACTACAAAACTTTACAGAACAATCTGCTATTTAACGCATTAAAGCGACTCCTGCCCCTTGTGAACAACCGCATCCAGTAAAAACACTACTTAAGCAGGAGCAAAACCAAACTAAAGCACTAACCTTTAAATTAACCTTAGACGCTTAAACAAAGTAACCCTAAGTAATAAAAGGAATTTATAAAATTCCATACAACATAAGGCTCACTAGCATTTTTAAGTATAGATAGGATTAGCTAGCTTAAAAGTTAGGGATCTAAAACTACCTTTGGCCAACCTACTAAGGAGTCATTGATCAAATATAAAACATGTACTATAAATGCATTTTATAGATTCTTTTACAACAAAAATAAATACAGTGAGGATGTAATATGAAACTCTTATCCGCTATGGCAGCAGGCATGTTAACGACTACTCTATGCTGGGCAGGTCCAGGCGATCAGGTTGACTTCCCTGCAGACTACAAAACCAATTTCACCCCTTATTTATCTCTTAACCGTACTCAAAATCACGACCAATACATTCGTTTATATATAAACGATAAAGGTCTGAGCGGTACGCAGGAAAATGGGCAATTGCCATACGGTTCAGTCATTGTGGCAGAAGTGTATAAAGCGAAAAAAGATGCCGAAGGTAATGTGCTTACCTCTAAACTCGGTCAGCGCCTTAAAGATAAATTCGCACTGGTAGCGGTAATGGAACGCCGTGAAGGTGCTGCAGCTGAATACCCTAAAGGCATGGGCAATGATGACTGGGATTTTGCTGCATTTAAGCCTGATGGCAAACGCGCCAACAAAGATCTAACTGCTTGTGCAGCTTGCCATGCACCTTATAAAGACAGCCATCACTTGTTCTCTTACGAACATATCCTGACAGAACAAGCGATGAAGTAATCTGTCTGGTATAGCTAAACCCTGCTTAAATCAGGCATTATGTCTGAAGCAGGGTTTTATTTTTCATCACCATTCAGATCATTGGCAAAACACATGGATGCGAAAAGCGCTCAAGAATACTGTCTATCCCGTCCGGAATCACAACTAGAATTCCCCTTTATGCCCGATGTACCGGTCTTTAAGGTTAAAGGTAAAATGTTTGCTCTGTTAGGTCAGTGTGGGTCAAAAGGTAAAGAGCTTGGGCCTGAATTCGCGGATTGTCATTTCATTAATCTGAAATGCGATCCTGAAGAAGCGATGATGCTTAGGGATGTTTTCCCAGAAGTACGAAGTGCTTACCACATGTCTAAGAAACACTGGATCAGCGTTGTTTTAAAAGCTTCTATGCCGACAAAAGAGATCGAACGCCTTATTGATCGTTCTTATGGCTTAGTAGTGAAAAGTCTAAAGAAAGTAGAACGCCAACAACTAGAGCGTTTATATTCTGAAGAAGAGCTCTACCGATAAGATCATCTATGCATCGTTTTCATTAGCCTTAGTGTGCTCAGTTAGCCAAACGGCATATTTCTCTGGTGCTATCGGAGGTGAGAAATAGTACCCCTGCGCCATATGGCATCGATGTCGGATCAAAAATTCCAACTGATCTGAAGTTTCAACACCTTCTGCTACCACTTCTATATTTAATGCTTCAGCCATTGAAAAAATCGCATTAACAATCGCTATATCACCTTGTTCAAATGGCAACGTATGAATAAAAGATCGGTCAATTTTCAAAACATCAACAGGCAACTGTTTCAGATAACTCAAAGAAGAGTAACCAGTCCCAAAGTCATCCATCGCAATGGATACCCCTAAAGTTTTTAGCTTCTTCAGAGTACTCACTGAATGCTCAATATTCTCTATAACTGCGTATTCAGTAATTTCTAACTCAAGTTGACCAGGGTCGATGTCAAAGCGTGTCATTCGCTCTAAAAGGTAGTCAAAAAGGTTGGTGTCTTTAAGCTGACGAGGAGAAAGGTTAATCGCGATTTTATGTCCAACAATGCCCTCCTCTTTCCATTTGGCTAACTGCTTGCAGACTTGGAAAATGACCCAATAACCTAGATCGCAAATCAGATCGCTTTTTTCTGCTATCTCGATGAATTGATCAGGATAGTAAACCACCTCGCCGTCATCCAACCAACGAATTAGGGCTTCGGCGCTGTTGTATACATACTCGCCATCTTGGATTCGCACTTTAGGCTGATAGAATAGCTGCAGCTCATTTTTACTTAGCGCTTGTTTTAGTTCCTGCTCAATCCTTTGCTGGGCTTGCCGTTGAAGCTCCAAATCCGAGGAGAAAAACCGAACCTGTCCTCGGCCTGCCTCTTTCGCCTGATACATCGCTGTATCCGCCTGAATAATCAGGTCTTTGCCATTGTCAGAATCATTAGGGAACGTAGAGATACCGACGCTGGCCCCCGGTTTCATCACATGGCCATCAATAACAAAGTTTTCACCAGCCTGAGCGACAAGATCATCAGCAAGACCAATAAGATCGGTCGCATCATCAAAGTGAGTAACAATCACGGTGAACTCATCACCACCTATACGATACAAAATATCCGAATCGCGCAGGCGTTTTTTAAACTTTTCTGCAGCGCTGATCAGGAGCTTATCGCCAACTGCATGACCAAACTGGTCATTGGCCCATTTAAAATTATCTAGATCTAAATAGAGTAAACCAACTTTGGATTTCTCCCGGCGAGCACGTTTAATCTCTTCGTCTAAACGCATTAAGAAAGAGTGACGATTGGGCATCTCGGTTAGCGAGTCGTAATAAGCCAAAGCATGCAGTTTTGCTTCTGCTTCTTTTTTATCCGCAATATCGGACAATACACCTACATAAGTGACCTTATCATCTTGTCTCTCTACCCTGTTAAGGTTAAGCCAACCAGGGAACGTGCTACCATCTTTTTTCCGGCCGATCACTTCACCTGACCAACTACCATCAACAAGGAATTTATCATCTATCATTGCTCTGAAATCCACACCTTTCTCATCGAAAGGCTGAATATCGGGAAGCAACCCTAAGATTTCCTTCTCCTCGAAAAAAGTGATCTTGCTATAAGCAGGATTGATATCTACTAAACGGCCATGCTCATTAGTCACCAACACGGCTTCATCTAATGCATCTAAAGCTTGTTGCGCTACCTGTAGTGAACGCATAGGGGAAACTAGAGCAAATCTCAGAATGATATAGAGAGAGCCTACAAAAAGTAGACTTACAACCGCCACTTGTGTGATTTCTACAATAAGATTTTGATAAAGGCTTTCAGAAAGGGCCTTATCGCTGTAGCTCACCTCAACATTGCCGATACTAACCTCACCGGTTTTTATAGGGTATCGAATTCGATTATCAAAACCGCCCCATGCCACTGCGTGTTTCTTATCCTCAAACTGACGAATCTCTCCATCAATTTTGATTCGCCCCATATAAAGATGGCCGAAATTACCGTAGACCTTAATGCCCTCAACAAAGGGCGATGCCATTTCAGAATCAAGGATGGCAGAGGCCAGCTCTACCGAATAGGTGCGGTCATAAGCTTTTTTATAGACGTTCCAGATAGTAGGCCTAACCGAGTTGGCGACTCGCTCAGCAACAGAGAGGCCCCTTTCTTGCAGATTACTCTGCATCAATTCGGAAGCTACGCTAAATCGCACGATCACAAATACAGTCATTACTAAGAAAGTGATTAAACTCAGAATGACAAGGAGACGAACGGTCAGTCTACTAAACATTATTTATCGTATGGTCCAAACCACTGATAATAGTTGTTGTATGCTTCCTTGAACTCTTGTTTTTTCTCAATGATTTTCTTACTTAATGGATCGCGAGAAGCGTAGTCATCCAAAATACTATCTGAGACGATTCTCCAACGCTCGATATCCGCTGGACTCCATTTATTGATATTAAAATCATTCGCTAAGAATAGATTAAAGGCCTCAAAATCTTCCGTTTTAGCCTTTAATGTGGTGGTTAAAGTATAGGATTTAATTGCTGTTTCGAGAATGGCTTGCAGATCTGGAGGTAATTCATCAAATGCTTCTTTGTTAATTAGAAAATCTGCTAGAACAGATGGCTGCCATATTGCAGGAACAATGGCGTGCTTACTAATGTCATGTAAACCAAGGTTCCAGGCCCCACCTGCTGTGGTCCATTCTACTGCATCTAAGTCTCCGTTTTCCAAAGCAGGACGTATCTCTTGAGGTACAGTTGGCAGCGTATAAGCACCTGCAGCTGCCGCTAAAACTTCACCAGGCAAACCAGGTCCGATGCGAATCTTTTTTGCATGCAGATCATCTAAGCCTTTGATCTCTGTTTTTGACAACAATCCGAACTCCATCCCTGCCCACCACGCAGGGCGCCACATCAAGCCATCGGGGCCAGAAAGTTCATTAGCTAATCGCTGACCTTCTCCCGCATAGAAGAACATCATTGAGCCATCAAGATTCATAAAATCAAAGGGCCCTGCATTCATAAGTGCCCAAGCAGGGTGCTGCCCCGACCACCAGTTCGGCCAGCCATTACCCATTTCGACACGGCGCTCTTTGACCGCATTGTAGATATCTGGCCCACCGGTAATTACGCCACCTGGATGAGGCTTAATAATAAATCGGCCGCCGCTCATCGCTTTAACATTAGCAGCAAAGCGCTTTAGCTCTTTAAAATCGATACTGGTTTCAGTCGCTTGAGACTGCAGCTGCCAGGTATACACTTTTGCTTCTTTCTCAGTACAGCCAGTAAGTCCCAGCACGAATAAGATAGAAGAAAACGAAACGAGAAAGAACTTTAAGACCTGATGAAACATAATCTACTCCAGACAGACTATAACTTCACAACTACAATTGGGTGCTAAGTTAACTATAGAAACTAATACGCTTCTGTCTATTCACTATTATTCTCAATTAATAATTAAAACCTCGTAACGTACATTGGTAACACAATATCCTTATCAATCCTAGGATTATTAACTCACCCTCAAGAATAAACCCTCAATATTTCAATAAGTTAAAATCTTAACCTTTACTCCAATCAATACTAATCTAAATTGCGCAAACATTATCAGATAGAGCTCCTATAGCATGGAGATAGGAGGAGACATCATGAAACGAAGTACCGGAAACAGCTACAGACGACGCTTATGTAAAGTGATCGACTATATCTACGATAACTTAGAGAAGGATTTGGATGTAAACAAGCTAGCAGATATTGCCGCTATGTCTCCCTACCACTTCCATCGAATCTATCGAAAAGTCGCTGATGAAAACATCAATGCTACGGTGCGACGTCTTCGCCTACAAAAAGCAGCTTCAGAACTTATTCGGACTGATAACTCGATACTGACCATTGCACAATCAGTTTCCTATACCAGCTTGGAAGCATTTAGCCGTGCGTTTCATAAACAGTACGAAGAAACACCCAGTCAATATCGAGCTCGCTATAAACAGCCATCAGTAATCGAAGATAGTTTTCAGGCTAAGATCCCTCACATAGCGCAGGAGCGAAGGAATATGTTTGATGTCGAATTTATTGATATAGAAAAGCAAGGTCTGATCGGATATGAACATCGGGGTGACTACATGGAGATTGGGCAGGCATTTGAAAAACTATTTATGTTTGCCGGCACCCACAATCTTGTCACAGACGAAACCCGTTCGTTTGGTATTTACTACAACGACCCGGGTAGCGTTGACAAATCCGAGCTACGATCACATGCCTGCTTGACCGTTGAAGCTCCCATAAAAGCCAACATTGAAGATCAACCTGAATATTTAGAAATACCTTCTGGCAAATGTGTAACGATTGTATTTAAAGGCCCCTATTCAGAGCTAGAGAAACCATATGATTGGCTTTTTGGGGAGTGGCTACCACAAAGCGGTATGGAAGCAGCAAACTTCCCACCATTCGAGGAGTATCTCAACGACCCTAAAAATACACCTCCATCAGAGTTACTCACTCGAATTTATTGCTTAATAAGTTAAATAAACACGTGTTATGCAGGCTTATCCCAATTCTATAAGCCTGCTTTACACACATTCAAACAACTGTTTACAAAACCGCATATTAACCTTTAATTTGAAAAGGTTATTTACGCCTAAAAATCCCCCAGAAAGCATCATAAAAACAATACCTTCGATTACTTATAAGATCCCTAATATAAAGTGATTATCGATTAACCACTAAAGAGCAGAAATTCGATATAACCTAATTATCAAAGGGTCTAAGTACGATGGTTGTCACTAAGATGTCTGTTACGCACAAGTTAACAGCAATCATCCTGTTATTACTGAGTGTTAGTATCGCGATGAAAGCATACGACCTCTGGGAATACAGATCAGATTTATTACACGAACGTAAACTACAATCTAATCATGCTGTCTCCATGGCATATAGCATTATTGAGCATTACCAGCAGCAACAGGCTTCTGGTGTTCTGAACCAAACCGCAGCTCAAAAACATGCGCTATCAGCCCTGCAAGCTATGCGTTATGACAATGATAACTATGTATGGATCAATGACCTTGACGCTCGGATGATAATGCATCCCATCAAGCCTGAACTTGATGGCAAAGATATGAGTAGTTTTAAAGACGGCCAAGGTAAAGCCCTGTTTACGAATATCGCCAATACAGCCCGTCAAAACAACGAAGGCTATGAAGACTATCTTTGGCCTCGCCCTGGCAAGAGTATCGCAGTAGAAAAAATATCCTACTTTAAGCTTTTTGAACCTTGGGGTTGGGTGATCGGTACCGGCGTCTATGTTGATGATTTAGATGCTAGTTTCTATTCAAGACTTACAGAGGCTTTAGTATTTCTGGCTATTGTAATCCCATTCGTAGTTTGGCTATCAAGTATCATTTCCCGTTCTATAACTAAGCCACTGAGTCACATGACTGAAGTGATGGAAAATGTAGCTAAAGGTAAACTGATGGCTCGCATTGATATTCAAAACCAAGATGAGCTTGGCGATGTCAGTAAAGCAATTAATCATACCTTAGATATCCAACAACAGTTGATTCAAAAGTTAACAAACTCCAGCCACCACATTTTGAGTTCGGCTGAACAGATGGCTTCAACAACAGAACAAACTTCTGCGGGAGTTAAACAGCAACATGGGGAGACTCAGTTGTTAGCCACAGCTATGCAAGAGATGTCAGCCACAGCTCAAGATGTAGCTAACAATGCTCAACAAACGGCAGAAATCACCGTTCAAGCAGAAAGCACCGCACGCTTAGGTGATGAAATAGTAAAAACTACCATTTCTGCAATTAATGATTTAGCCGCGCAAGTCCAGTCCCAAGCCGATGTAATTACAAAACTCGAGCAAGACACGCTGCAAGTAGAGAGCATTCTGAGCGTTATCCGAGATATATCCGATCAGACCAATCTACTTGCTTTGAATGCCGCAATTGAAGCGGCCAGAGCAGGTGAGCAAGGCCGAGGATTTGCCGTTGTTGCAGATGAGGTACGCGTTCTGGCTAAGCGCACCTCTGAATCAACAGATCAGATTCAATCGCTAAATGACCGTTTAAAAACAGCTTGCCAGGGTGCCGTTAGCATGATGAGCAGTAGTCACTCAGAAGCACAAAACTGTATAGATCGTGCTGCTTCTGCAGGTGAACACCTTAATGATATCGTTCTTAATGTTCAGCAAATAATGGAGATGAACAGCGCTGTAGCCGAAGTGGTTCAGCAACAAAGCCAAGTAGCGGAAGAGATGAGTAACAACCTCAACAATATCTCGATGATTGCAGAACAAACTCAAGGCGGTGCAACACTTACAGCAAATAACAGTGAACAACTGGCATCTTTGGCAAGAGAGCTTCGCCAACAGGTACAGCATTTCCAAGTGTAATCTCGACAAAGTGGTAATGGCCTCAGGCCATTACCACTCTTCGCACTCCATTCCCTTATCTCTAATTCTTAATATTCCAAACTCCGAATAAGCCTCTATCAATAGCGCTCGAAGGCTGCTATAAAAAAGATAATGCTAATTGAGCCCGATCAAAAATAATAATAATGAGAGTCTGGTATGCGACGTTATTGGTATTTTTTACTATTACTCCTCCCTCTTCAGCTCAAAGCTGAAACTATTCAAATGCTCAACTGGGATGCTTATCTCGACCCCCAAGTAGAACAAGAGTGGGAAAGCAGCACGGGTCATACTGTTGAGGTAATCAAGTTTGATAGCGATGAAAAACGTGATGCACTCCTACTAGAAGCAAATCAGCACAATATTGATATAGCAGTTGTTGATGAAATCGTTGCAGAGCGCTTTGGAGAAGAAGGACGATTTGTAGAAATTAACGAACAAAATTTACCTAGTATTGAGCTGATGGGGAGTTTTTGGCGAGAACGTTGTGGAAAATATGCAGTCCCCTACTTTTGGGGAACATTCGGCATTATTTACCGTTCAGATAAGGTAACTCCACCACGCTCGTGGAAAGAGATAATTCAGCCTTCAGAGGACCTCAAAGGTCATATAGGTATGCTTAATGACTATACCGATCTCTTAGCTCCAGTCCTCTTCATGAATGGTGATCCTCTTAATACTGACAATTTAGAAACATTAAAGAAAACATTTAACAGCTTAAAACAGCAAGTTGATTATGTTTTGACATACGACTATCCCATTACATTTATAGAATCTTCACCTAAAGCGGATCAACTATATATGGCTGTGGGATATGGCGGTGATCAATTAGCAATGAATGAAAAAGTTGGTCAAGAGGGGCTTTGGAAATACGTTGTCCCTGAAGAAGGTACAGTGTTGTGGGTCGACTGTTTGGCGATACCTTCTAACTCTACAAATGTCGAAACAGCACTAAATTTCATCGAGTATTTAAACCAACCTAAAGTTGCTGCCAAAAATGCTGAACGTCTTCACTACGCAACCCCGAATGAGGCAGCACTGAAAGAATTATCAGAAGAGTTTAGAAATAACCCTGAAGTTTTCCCTAGCCAAGCGATCCAAAACAAAAGTGAACTCTACAAAAAGCTAAGTAATGAGAACATCAAACAACGTCTACGAATCACGAATGCTATAGTTAATATTCATGAATCTAAACAAACGCGCTAGCTTTCTCATACTTCCGATTATTTTTGTCAGCTATGCGCTAGCCGCCTTGGTTGCGTACGAACAACAAAGCCAATCTATTCAAAAATTAGAGCAACACAAACTCAATCTTCGCTTAAGCGCGCTGCACTCTGAATTCTCGACCTATGATCGTTTTCTAGATGCTTATCTTGTTTCTTTACTTGAAGGGGAAACCCTAGAAAACTTTATTCGAGACACCAGCAATATTTACCGGGATCGAATGCTAACGAATAACTTAGAATCAGCGATCGAGCGCTATTTCAATAATTTAACCGAATTCATTTCCCTAGCTGTTTTAGATGAAAATGATGATGTTCTTTTTTACATAGAAAACAGCACTGATCCTTTTTCTACCATTCGAGATGAACAACTTCGTTTAGCCGAAAATATTCAAGAAGAAAAGAAACTAAATATTTGGGAACACCACTTTCAATCGCATGGCACCATTATGCAACAGGGAATTGCGATCGATTCACGCACTCTCACTACCCCGTTGATCGTGCAACTGGAAGACACATATAAAGTCATCATTGCTGCAAAGCCCAGCGCCTTTGATACTTTATTAAAAGAAGTACAACAAGAGTTCCAAGCGATCGTTGTATTTACCGATAAGTACAATCAACCTCAAGCCAATAAGCTGTATGCAAATATTCAGCTCAAATCGAATTATTATTTAGGTATAACACCCTCACCTTCTTATTTGGGTAATCTACTAGCCAACCTTAAACAACGCTTACTATTTATTGTAATTTTAGGATCACTAATTACCTTCACTCTGTTGCAACTGTTGATCCGTAAATTTATCACTGCGCCAATATCTCAACTGGATCAACAGCTCACGGAGATCACGACGCATGAAAGACAAAATATTGATGCCCCACAATCTGATGATGAAATCGGTCGACTCGGCCGAAAGTTCCACAATCTCTATGAACAACTGCATCAGTCTTATCAAAAAAGCCACCAGCAATCTCGAACAGATGCACTGACTCAGCTACCCAACCGCGCAGCTTTTTACGAGACAGCATCTCATCAAATAGCGGAAGCCGAAAAAAGCGAAAGTGTTATAAGCTTGATCTATCTAGACTTAGATAACTTTAAATTTGTAAATGATAAGTACGGCCATGAGGTGGGGGATAAATTACTCCAAGCCGTAGCCCTGCGTTTAAATAACATTATCAACATTACCGCAAAAAAATTCGACGCGGAGCTTCCTCAAGCATTTCGCCTATCTGGCGATGAATTTATAGTTCTGCTGCCAAATGTATCAACCGAACAAGCACTGAAACTATGCGAGAAGATCCTGCACCTATTCGCCGACGGTTATCACTTTGAATTAGGGCACTTTCCAGTTACTGCCAGCATCGGCTTAGCAACTTACCCACAGGACGGCCATACATTATCCCAGCTAATCTCCAATGCTGATTTAGCTATGTATCAAGCCAAGAAATCCGGTAAAAACAAACAAGCGGTCTATTCAAAAGAGCTGGCTAAACGTGACCGTCAAAGAAAAGAGATTGAAACTAAGTTAAAGAACTTAAATCCCGACAAAGAGTTTACTCTCAACTATATGCCAATCATCAACCAAGATGGCTCGATCAAAGGATGTGAAGCCCTATTACGTTGGCACTCAAAAGAACTCGGTTTTGTCCCACCTGACCTATTTATTCCAATTGCGGAAAGTACAGGTATTTTTGAAAAGATTGATCTCTGGGTAGCCTGTAAAGCCCTCAATGACCTTCCCGAATTAGGTGAACTGTTCGGAGAACAGTTTGAGCTTTCTATAAATATATCTTCCGCGGAAATAGGGTCGGAACGTTTTATAAAAACACTAAAAAAGCTGAGTACAAATACGCAGATCCCGCTGAATAAAATTATTTTAGAGATCACAGAAACTTTCGCCTTAAACCAAGAACAGAATGCCTTAGGTTGGTTGAGTGAGCTACAAAAATTAGGCTTCCAAATCGCCATCGATGATTTCGGTACGGGCTATACCAGCCTGATGCAGATGGTTGATTATCCAGTGGATATCATCAAATTTGACCGCGAGCTGGTAAATAGAATCACCCTACCCGAGAAACAAACACTGGCAAAAGGCTTGGTAGACCTATGCCACTTCCAAGAGATTACGGTAGTTGCAGAAGGGGTCGAGACAGAAGAACAGCACAACCTACTTATTGAAGCAGGCTGTGACTTCCAGCAAGGCTATTACATCGCAAAACCAATGCCGATTAGCGACCTAGAACAATGGTTTACAGAGTACCAAAACAGCTAATTTACTTGGTTTTCTGATACGCCTCTGTTCCCCAAAGAGGTACAGTAGACAAGCTGTGCTTATAACTACCCGATGTTTCCTTGGTGGAGTAGGAGACATACATTAAGGTTTGCGATTTAGGGTCGTAGATACGGCGGATTTTCATCGATTTAAAGAAGATACTTTTCGACTGTTTAAAAACCACTTCACCTGATTTAGATTTATCGATCTTCTCAAGCATCGCTTTATTAATAATCCCTGTGCGACGGCAGGCAATGGACGAATCACTTGGATCAGCAAAGTCCAAGTCTGCTTCGATACTTGCCACATGACAAGTAACGCCTGTTACTATTGGGTCAACCAATACACTGATCTTAATATCCTTAGTAGTTAAAACTCCAAGCGATACATCCCCAACTTCCTGCTCATCACTACAAGCAGACAAACCTAACAGCGCTGCAACCAATAATAGTTTTTTCATTTTCATCCCTAAATAAATTTACGCCCGCTAAGTTTGCATGATTTTTCTGAAAACAGCCTTAATCTTCCGTGGTAAAACGTGTCATCAATTCATTTAAACGATTTGCTTGATCATGCATCGATTCGGCAGCAGCAGAAACCTCTTCAACCAATGCCGCATTTTGCTGAGTTGAATTGTCGATAGAGATGATAGAACCACTAACTGAATCGATACTGTCGGCCTGATTTTTACTGGTGGCTGAGATCTGACCTACCAATTGTGACATTTGCTGAATACTCTCGGTAATACCTTGTAAAGATTCAGAAGAAAGTTGTACTTGATCAGATCCCTCTTCAATCCTTTCCTCGGTGTCAGCAATCAACTTTTTAATATCATTGGCCGCTTGAGCTGAGCGTTGCGATAGTTGACGAACTTCGCTCGCTACAACCGCAAAGCCGCGACCTTGTTCACCTGCCCTAGCAGCTTCTACCGCTGCATTAAGCGCTAATAAGTTGGTTTGGAAAGCGATGCTATCAATTAAACCGGTAATCTCGTTGATGCGTTTGCTGGAGTCTTTAATTTCTGTCATTGCATCGATAGCACGAGCCATCACCTCAGTACCTTGCTGAGATAAATCCTGAGCTTGATCAGTCACTTGCTTGGCCTTTTGAGCATCACCTGCTGTACTGCGTCCTGCAATGCTGATCTTCTCCATACATGCACTACTTTCTTCCAAAGCAGCAGCTTGTTGCTGAGTGCGCTCTGAAAGATCATGGTTACCTAGCGAAATTTCTTTAGTAGCCCCAGAGACATCGAGCACAGCGTTTCTTACCTCTTTAACGAGCGTCCCCATACTTTGCTGACCGAAGTTAATAGACGCCTGCAACTCTTCAAATCGGCCTGAGTACTTTCCTTGAACCCTGGCAACTAAATTACCTTGTGCTTGAAGATCTGAAACTCGGACCACCTCAGCGGTAGCAGCACTGATCGTTTCTAAAGAATCATTCAGATTTTCTTTAAGCGTATTTAATTGCCCTGGAAGAACATCATTAATACGGCCATCGAAATTCCCCTTAGCCATCGCAGCCATGATGTTATTCACACTCGCTACCGCACTACCAATATTTGCCATAGCATCCTGAGTAATAGTCAACATGACCTGATATTGGCCCGGTAGTTTAGTATCGATCTGGCTATCAAATTCACCCGCAGAGAGTTGCTCCATCAACTGACCAATCGCGTGCATACTTGCTTCAGTTTGATCGGCACTCTGATTAATCGCTGTTTTGAGATCGGCTAGATCACCTTTCAAATTACGCTTAACCCGCATTGAAAAGTTACCCTCAGCCATCTGACTCATAACTTGCTTAGTATCTGCTAACGCTTGTTGAGTCATCTCCAATAAAGTATTTACGGCAAGGCTTGCCTGACCAATTTCATCTTGCGAATTCACGGGTAATCGAGCTGAAAAATCACCTTTTTCTTCAACATCCGAAATGGTTTTCGATAAGAGTTGGATTGGTCGTGTAATACCTGCAGAGATTTTCCAAGCAAGGACGATAATCGCGGTAGCGCCGAGAACACCAATGATCGCTATCCAGAGTTTTAGCGTTGAGACTGCAGCAAAGGCTTCGGCTTCATCTATTTCAACTAATAGAGCCCAATGAACCCCATCAAGATCTAAACGTGTGAATGACGACAATACTGGGTTACCGTTGTAATCGACGATTAAACGACTGCCTGTTTGGCCACTCAATGCATCCTTAACCGCTTCCGTTTTGACGCTCCCTTTTTTAGGATTTGCAAAAGATGCTTCTACTGAATGATTTACCGGATCCAGGTAGGAATCAGAACGCATGAGGTAGTCAGATCCCACCAGATAGGACTCTCCACTCTCACCCATACCTTCGCGGATTCCCATGATCTTATTGATAGGATCAAGAGGAATTTGTAAAGCAACAACTTGTATCAACTCTCCAGCATCATTAAACACTGGCGCTCCAATAAACCCAGCAGGCGCACCATTACTCGGTGCATAAGGCTCAAAATCAACTATCGCGTATGATTCAGTCTCAACTACCTTTCTAAAAAGATCGCCTAAGTTGGAATCTTTGTACTGCCCAGACATTAAGTTGGTTTGATAATCCGCTTCTAAAGCCACGGTATAAGAGATAAAGCCATCAGGCTCAATCAAGAACAGGTCATAGTAACCATAGCTATCTAAGTATTTTGAAAATAAGTTTTTACCCTCAACATTGACCTCCAAAAGAACGTCGGACAATGAATCAGTTTTGATAAAGGTAGCGACAACATTAGAGAGCCCAATGACATCGCGCTTACTCACTTCAAAAAAATTTTCGATTTGTTTAGTTTTAATACCGCGCACGGCATCTAACTGTTGGTAACTTTGCTCCGATAAGGAGCTACTCGCTTTATAGATAGCGATCAAAGCCAATACGGCAAATGGAATCAACCCAATTAACAAAAAGTTGATTCTCAGCTTTTTACTAATATTCATACCGTCGAAGAACGATGTCTTACTCATCTCAAGGCTTGCCTTTTAGGTCATTAACTACAAAAAATTACACTTAATAACGCAAGTATACTGCACCAATTTGGCGCAATTATTAACGGACAAAATGCAAGGGTATAAACCAAGGGGGAGAACGACCCATTTACGCTTCGCAAAAAATAATGTTAGCTATACTGGAAGTAGTTTCAGCTTTTCAGAAAGCTGACCTTCGGCTTAAACTCAGAGAAAAATATGAAGTATTTTCTATCGCTGTTTCTCCTGTTATTCGCACTGTCACCCATAGCTAACGCTAATGAGAAAACTATCATTATGGGCTACAAAGCGATTGCTAAACCTCCTTTAATTGGAAGCAACGGGGATAATTCAGGGCTTTATTTAGACCTCTTTGAAAAAGCAGCGGAACGTATCGGCTATGAGCTAGTTGTTGTCAGAATCCCCAAAAAGCGGCTTCATTTTGAGCTCTCGAGGGGAACAGTCGATTTCTATCCCGGTTCCTCTTTCTCACAAAAGAGAACAGGCTATATTTTCTATCTTCCAAATGGACTGCAAACAAAAGAGGTACTCATATCCCTAGATAATCGACCTGAAATAAAATCCATGGATGGGATTGAAGGACGGCTTATTGTTGAACTCTCAAGCAGTAAGCTGGAATGGAACCAAATCTACCCTAAGTTGACCATTTCTCAGATGGGCAAGCTATCCATGGAAAAGGTCATCGAAGCACTCAAAACAGGTAGAGGTGACTTTTACATTGCTGATATCGAGATCGTAGATCACTATAAGAAAGTAAATTACTTAGATAGATATGAAGATATCGGGATAAAGATCCACCACAATGCGATCAACCAAGCTTTTATTCCGATGAATATGGGATTCTCCCGCAAGTCCAAACTCTTTTCTGAATATCCAAACCCTAACTTTTCACCTGATGACGAAATCAGTATTAAGAACTTTTACACCATAGTGGACAAAGACTCAGTCGCTTATCAGTTTTACCAAGCATTGGATCAACTGAAACAAGAGGGTTACACACAAAAGCTTTATGACCAGTATTTCAAGCAAGCTACAAAGAAGGATTGAGTAGCCCGAACCAAAGGGGAACTTTCTAATTAGCTCCACACCTCGCAGTGGATTCCATACTTTAACTTTGGAGTAACGTCGCTTTTTTATGGACTTATGGTGTAAATAACTTCTAGCAACAACGCTACTCTATGTGGCTCGTGCCCCACTTGGGTATACAGCAACAAGGATAAGCGCAGATGAAAGTCCCATCGAATTACCCTATTAATCAAGCTAATAGTTATAAAATAGACTCAAACAAAGTTGAGTTAAACCAAATTCATTCAGTATTTGATCCGAAAGAACTACAAATTTTGAGCACGGAAGAGGAGCAAAAGATACTTTATGAACAAGCAACGATCCCACAATCAACCGTCATAGAACATCAAGGAAAGCTCATTGCTTCTTTTGCCGAAAACGGTTGGCGGTATTTTGCTAAGAGTAGTGACTTCAATGAAAACTACTCAAATTTATCTGATACCCAAATTATCGCGGAATTGACAAAAAAGTATGGAAAAGCGCTTTCCATTACCAATTACCCTCTAGGTGCAGGCCCTACAAAAGCAGAACTTTTCGAAAGGGTTCATGGCCATCAACTACGATTTATTGATGACCATGTATAATTTTTAGTTTACAAATTAAGAATGGTTTACATGCAACAGCAACTGCTTAAAAATAAAATTCGACATTAGATCTTTTTAAGAATTTCGATGCTTTTATCAGTAATTTCGTCGCAATTACCTGTCATATAGGCCATCGTAATAGCCCCTTCTTGCATAATACAAATTGCATCCAAAAGATCAGGATTCCCCTTCCCTAAATACTTCTGGATTAAATTTCTAACCTCTTGTTTGTGGTAGCCACAGTATTGAGATATTTCACATTCAACATCACTAAACTCGGCTGAAGTATTAATAAAAAAGCAGCCTCGAAAATCTCCTAGTTCTGCTTCCAAGCCCTTAAACCAACCATTTAACGCATTAAACACAGCTTCAATTACATCTGTTTCAGATTGAGTACCAACCAGCTTTTTCTCTAACCAAGCCATAAAGTTGTCATGCCTCTGCTCCAAGGCTGCCAACACCAATGCATCTTTACTTTCGAAATGATTATAAAGGGTACGTTTAGCAACCCCTGACGACTTTAAAATTTCATTTATACCGATGGAATTAATGCCATTTCTGTAAAAAAGCTTTAACGCAGTATCAATCAGTAACTGCCTCTTTTGACTCATTGTTATCTCCTATCAAAGCCATTCCATCTTGGCAAAAGTAGTACGATTTGTCTACTTCTAATAAAAAAACCAACTGAGTTTATGCGTCTAGCTGAATGCTCCTTCTACTTTTTGAAAATTAATTTATAAAAAACGATTGACACAAGTAGACCGACCTGTCTATTTTATTGAGTAGACAAACCATTCTACCACTTTAGGGAGGGATTTATGAATCAGGTTGTTTCAACTCTATTCTGCGGATTTAACTTATCTTCAGTCAGCACATTATCTAAATTTGTTGAATCTCGGCTAAACAAGGCAATGACCTTCAGCTTGATATGCAGTGCCTTAATCTCTCCTATTGCAAAAGCAGAATTTCGTAAATCAGTACCCCAACCAAGTTTTGGAGCATCAACTCCATTTACAGGACTGCTAGCGGCTTACTGTCTGCCTGTCAGTCCTAACCTTCTCTCAAAACCCATCATTCAGTTAGAACCAAAATTCGTTGAGGTTCATTTAATGCTGATAGAGGAAAACCAAATGAAATTTACAAAAAAACTGAAAATGGCTGCTACAGCGGGCGCACTATTAATGAGCAGTATGAGCTTTGCTCAAGCAATCAATATTGGAACCAACGATTTAGCGATCAAAGGTTACGACCCAGTTGCGTATTTCACACAAAACCAAGCGATTGAAGGCTCAGCTAAATTCACCGCAACGCATGAAGGGGCGATCTATCGTTTCAGTAATGCATCAAACCGCGATCTATTTAAAGCCAATGCAGATAAATACGCTCCACAATTTGGTGGTTACTGTGCAATGGGTGTAGCACTTAACAAGAAGCTAGACGTAGACCCAAGTGCTTTCTATATCAAGGACCACAAGCTTTACCTCAATTTAAATAAAGATGTGCAGAAAAAATGGGTGACTGATATTCCAGGTCATCTAAAAACTGCAGATCGCATTTGGCGTGGCATTGAAGACCTAACAATCGCTCAAGCAAACGCAGAAGAATAATTAACAGTGCCCCCATATTTACATGAGTTCAAAGGAACTGGAGAAAACCAAAATGAACAATAAACAACATGTAGCAACAACCGCTCTAGCAGTCGCTCTTTCAACCATTGCAACCCTTCCCTCTGCTCACGCAGCAGGTAAAGAAAAGTGCTACGGCGTTGCACTTGCGGGCCAAAATGATTGTGGCAATTTAGCCGGCACACATTCATGTGCAGGCCAGTCCAAAACCGATAACGACCCAGGCGAATGGAAACTTGTCGCAAAAGGTACTTGTAAAGAGATGGGAGGCCTACTGAAAGCTGAAGCTAAAAAACGTTACGCCGAACAGCAAAAATCGTAATGAAATACGCTCATTAGGAGAACAAAGATGTCCTGCCTCTACACGGATAAATTTACCAAAAAAACCTGTAAAGCGATGATCGGTGTGGGTTTACGCCACCAGCATTATAAGGAGGCATTACTGGGAACATCGTCCATTGATTTTGTAGAACTGCATGCCGAAAACTTCTTTGCCGAAGGCGGCATTATCCCTGAACTATTAAACGATATTGCTCAACAGTATCCAATTAGTTTGCACTCTACATCGATGGGTCTAGGTTCAGCAATTGGGATAAACAGAGAGTATCTGCTGCGCTTAAAGCGCCTGTCACAGCAGATTCACCCCATTTTAATCTCTGATCACGCTTGCTTTACTTGGAGCCATTTAAATGGGAAATCAGTGCACGCAGGAGATCTTTTACCGCTTGAATTTACGCAAGCAAGCCTAAAGGTTATGGCGGAGAATATTGACCAAGTTCAACAATTACTCGGTCGACAAATTCTAGTAGAGAACTTGTCCGCATATATTACTTTTCCCCATTCACAAATGAGCGAAACGGAGTTTCTCTCACAATTAGTACACTTGACCGATTGTGGGTTGTTACTCGACCTGAATAACTTACTTGTTAATGCTCATAATTTCAGTGAACAGCCCGCTTTAACCAATGCTAAAGACTGGATAGATAAAATTCCCATAAACGCCGTAGCTGAAATACACCTAGCAGGTTATGCGCCTGTGACGCAGGGTGAATTGATTATTGATGATCACAGCCAACCTGTATCAGACGAATGTTGGGCGTTGTACCACAGCACATTACAATTAACTGGTCCCGTTACGACCCTTATTGAATGGGATAACGATCTACCCTCCTGGCAAAAACTATTACAACAAGCAGAATACGCAAAATCAGTCATGCAAAACTTAACTCTTCCAACAGAGGAGTTGGCACATGCCATCTGAACGCACTGCTTTAGATAACCGCCAAGCAGCACTTATGAATATGATATTCAGTGGCATTCACTCTTCTACCGAACATCTATTCCACCCTGCGGAACAAGGAATCAAAATCTATAGAAACAACTTGTTAGTTACCGCAACTAGAGCGCTGTCTCTAAACTATCCAGTCATTGCGAAAATGCTGGGGCCTAAGACCATGGGGCTTTTAACTCAGCAGCTTCTAGAGATAGAGCTACCTAACAGCGGTGACTGGGCAGACTATGGTAAAAGCTTACCAGCTCTAATAAAGAAAGGCCCTTTACAACAAGACCATCCTTATTTGGAAGCAACCGCAAAGCTTGAATGGCATTTAAAGCAAGCGGCAAGAAGTACAGCGACACATTTGGATATTGCTTCTCTTTCTCACCTTTCCGACACTGATTTAGGCACGGTTTATATCCAACTAGGAGAACATATAAACCTGCTAACAAGTGCCATTAGAGTTGATGAGCTTTGGCGACTGCATCAGCCAAGCAGAAATAAAGACTTACTTAACAGTGAAAACCTATTAACTGTTCTCATACCTCAAGATAAACCGTACTGGTTTGTGATCTACCAAAGAGACCATCTTCCCTGCATCAAATCAATCTCTGAAGCAGAGTATCGATGGTTCTCAGCCATACAAGCTGGCCACAGCCTTTCTGACCTTCTAGGGCAATTCCATCAGTTTGACTTTAGCCAATGGTTATCTGAAGCCATTGAACAACAATGGCTAAAAAAACTCTGCAAGCGATAAGATAAGGAGCTCATAATGATTCACTGGATTAGAAGCACATACCAAAATTATTTAGACCACGAAAAAGTACTCAATAAAGCTCATATTGTGGCATCTATATTGGCTAGGTTTTACATAGCCCAAGTATTTTTCAATGCGGGTTTAACCAAAATACAGGATTGGGACACTACGCTATTTCTTTTTGAAGAGGAGTATCAAGTCCCCTTCCTGTCATTTGAACTAGCTGCTGTACTTGGAACCATGAGTGAGCTAACCCTTCCCATCTTCTTATTTACAGGATTATTAACTCGCTTAGCAGCCATAGGGCTATTTATCGTAAACCTTGTCGCTGTCATTAGCCTTATCGAAATAGCACCAGCAGCACTTTATTTGCACTACATTTGGGGCCTTCTTCTAACTCACATCATCATTTACGGTTCCGGCCCTATTGCACTCGATAATGTGGCCCAAAGAATTAACCCGAAAATGCACCTAAATAAAAAAATACTCACTTAGAACTGGCTAGGCTCAGAGGAAGCCTATTCTCAGGCTTCCTCTTATATCCCTACCCAAAACAAACCCATTAGACAGGTAAAAAATTATGCCGATAGACCGTAGGAGTAACTTTAAAAGTGTAGCCCCTTTCGACAGCAGTAAGCTGGCTATAATGACTCCAAATCAACAGCAAAGGCTACGGGATTTACAAATAAATGTTGGGCAAAAGTTAGTTATTAAAAATGGTCTGGAGATCATCGCTTCTTTCAGTACAAATGGATGGCGCCACTTTAGAAACGCTGATGATGTAAAGAGCAGCTGTTCTTTAATGACCGATCTAGAGTTGGTCGAAAAGCTAAAAGAAAAATACGGTAATTCACTCTCTATTTTTGAATACCCAAGGAATGAAAGACCGACTCTCGCCGAGGTTTACAAATAGACCTGTAATTTCAATTTGTCAGAGCTAACTATGTATCTACTCGAACCTGATTTCGGCCTTCTGATTTGGCGACATATAAGGCTTTATCCGCTCGGCATAAAATTGCTTCGGCATCCTCACCGGAAATATATTCGGCAACACCAAAGCTTGCTGTAATAACTAAATTCGATTCACCTTCAAATGATCCTATGTCTAGTCTGATCTTTTCTGCTAGAACCGTAGCCCCTTTTTGATCCGAATGAGGACAGATAATAAGAAATTCCTCCCCACCCCAACGCCCCACAATATCACTCGCACGTACTCCCTTTTTAATCAAATGAGCGGTAGCAACAATGACATCATCTCCTGTTTTATGCCCATACGTGTCATTGATAATTTTGAAATGGTCCAGATCACACATAATCACAGATAATGGCTTTTGGTAGCGCTTCACACGCTCTATCTCCAAAAGCATTGCATCATCCAACTTTCTTCTATTGTGCAACCCCGTCAATTGGTCAGTGACCGCTAATTTACTAATCTCATTGGTTGCCTCCAATATCCGATGTCGCATTTTTCCAAATTCAATAAATAGCCCCCCAATCTCATCATTCCTAACAGAAAAAGGGGAAACATCATCTACAGGCTTTTCCAAACTCGAAAAAATTTTAAGTTGATCCTCCAGTTTTAATATTGGGTTCAAGACAAGCCACCACAAAACAGCCATCGTACTCAAGGTGACGAAAGCAGAAATAATCAACACTAGCCCCGCAATACGTACCACATACATCTGTAACTCAGTATCAATAAAACTTACATCTAACTGCATCGTGATCTGACGATCACCTACCTCCGGAACACTTAATACCCATTTAAGATCTAATCTTTCATCTTCTTTATGATAGAACCTATCTAGGCCAGCTTTAGAATCAGTTTCATTCCATTCCCCCTCGACCTTACCTAAGCGAGATATAACCTGATTATTTTCCTTAAGTAAAAAGCCCAGAATATTATCCATAGAAAGTGAAGCATTAAGCTGTTCAATGGACTGTAGTTCAAAGGGGATAGAGCGATGTGAGAAAATATTTTTGACAACAAGATCAGCTAGTTTTTCTTGTTTATAAACCAGCTCACTTTCACGTTTAAGGTAGGACGGGACGAGTACAAGAATTTCTATAACAAGAAGAGATAAGAAAACAAAGAAGGCTATCTTTCTGGCAAGTTTAGATTGCAAAGCCGCAAACAGGGACGCTACAAAACTATTACTTTCCATTAACAAGTGCCCTCTACAGATACTCAACAATGGGATCTTGAATATGTGCTATTTAGACGATCATTATAGTCTATCCAGCAAGTAGTGCTCTGTCATTCTAAGCCCCAAGGAGAAACAATAATTAATTTTAAATGGCCACTTCGTCAATTAACGCTGCGGCTACGACATAGCTTATTTAACAAGGGGTAGTAGCTAGACTCAGAAGAGATACTGTTATGCCCTGCAGTTTCAAACTTGTAAATAGTCGCTAAATCATTTCGGAAACTATTAAATAATTTCATCGAACTCGTTTTAGAGATCACTGTATCTCTACCTGCAAGGAGAATAGCTGTAGTCGCTTTTACCCTAGGTGCATATTGCCAAGATAAGTATTTATCTTTTAATAACAGCGATACTGGAATGCCCCAATAACGCTCACTCGCTACATCTTCAATACTGCTATAAGGCGTTATCAAAATTAACTGCTGAACTTTTTTTTCAGCTGCTAATCGAGTAGCGATACCCGTTCCCAAACTTCGCCCCATCAGTACAATTTCAGCGTTATCTTTAGCCACTTGTTGGTACAAAGCCAGTGCGTCTTGATAGATTGCTTCTTCACGCGGAGTTCCATCACTACCATAGCCTCGATAATGCATTAGGTATAATGAGTGTTCTGGAAAAGTTTGCTTAAACTTGGCTAAGCGTTGCGAGACATCTTCAGCATTTCCACCGAAATAGATCAGAGCTTTACCAGTGTTCCTAGTTTGAATAGTTACGACTGTATTTCCCACTTCCGTAGGAATCAGCAAAGTATGCTCTTCCCTAGTTTCTTTGCGTTCTTGTGGAAAATACAAGAGGTTATCTTGATTAAAGTAAAGAAAGGCGCAAAGCAGTAGGTAGCCAAAACCAGCTAAAAATATAAATTTGAAGACTGCTTTTTTCATAGTCAAAAATTCGCAATGCGCCCTGAAAAACTTAACTTGGTTTATTCAACTAGCAACACTTCAATACGGCGGTTTTTAGCACGGCCCTCAACAGTGCTGTTATCAGCAACAGGCTGTTGATCCGCAAACGCTCGAGCCTGTAGACGCTCTTGAGCAACTCCGAGCTCTACAAGCTTATGCAATACACTCAACGCTCTTGCAGAAGAAAGCTCCCAATTTGTTGGGTACTTAGCCGTTAGTGCCCCTTTCACCTGAACATTATCAGTATGCCCGGCAACAACAATTTTATTTTGATCTTGTTTAATCGCGGCTGCCAATTTTTCGATCAATCCGACACCTTTTGCGGAAAGTTCGCTGCTGCCAGATGCGAAAAGCACTTGAGAGCCCAAAGTTAGCTTAACACCAGCAGTTGTTTGAGCGACCTCGACACCTTCCAATTCCTGTTTCAGGTTAGTGAAAGACTTTTGGTTTTTGTGGCGATATTGCAGATCAAATACAAGATCATTTACAGAGTCAGCGTAGAAGGCGAGGCTGTTATTACGTTGTACCCACTGCCCCTCACGGTTGGCTTTGTGGCTCACAACCTCCAAGTTTTGCGGCATCACAAACACCATAGCGACCTTATCAAAACCACCGGTATTCCATTTACCGAAGCGGCCTTTCTTATTCTTGGTTTTGCCATCCCAATTGCTGATTTGGAAAGTTCCGTTAGCATCCAGCGTTAACTGTT
The DNA here is from genome assembly GCF_047778115.1 of Neptuniibacter sp. QD48_55. Classification (GTDB taxonomy): domain Bacteria; phylum Pseudomonadota; class Gammaproteobacteria; order Pseudomonadales; family Balneatricaceae; genus Neptuniibacter. Next base: position 2,463,198 of record NZ_CP180555.1, read on the forward strand.
TTTCATCCCGGAAGTTACCCATTTTCATGAGCGCAAAATCACCACCACTGAAAGTGATAATATTATGGGAAGGTTTTTTATTAGTATTCCAACGGTACTCTTTAGGGAAAATATAAAGGTAATCAGCTAACGCCTTTGCTTCTGTGCCGTCATCATCCTCTTGCTTCTTTAACCACAGATTGTAGCTACTATAACGCGTTCGCGTGGTGGTATAGCTAACATAATCTTCGCCGTTTTCTTGAATAAAATAGATTACTTCTGATACCCCAGCAGCCTGCACCTGCATAGCCATTAATGCGCTAGACATTAGAATAAGTAGTCGCTTAAAGACATTACGCATAAAAAATCCTTTACGGTGTTATCATCGATGAAGCAGGGATAGTACCCTATTTGCTCTTGAGCATAAGTATATTTTTCAAACAATTAACTCATTAACTAACAATTTCTATGACCAATGCATTTCTCTCTTTAATATCAGTTCTTGTTAATGCATTTCTGCTATTTATCTACTTCTATTTATTAAACTTCCCTGCCAACTTTATATTAAGTGCAATTAGCGTTGGGTTAGCTCTAGCTAATATTTACTATCTCACTACAGTAAAATTTAAAGAGGTATTCCGCGAATATATACGGGCTTTTAAAGCTCCCTCTCAGGTATGTAACTACTCCGTCCAACTAACAAAACCTGAAAATTCCGCGTTACGCTGCTTTGAATGGAAGCCTTTGCCAGATAGTAACTATTTCACAATTCTTTCTACAGCCAACAACAGCTTTATCACTAAGCGCGCATTTTCAGATCGGGTAAATTCATTGAATCTCATAGGCTTAGTAATTATCACCACCGCGATCATGCTTCCTTTTGCCTTAACAAACATCAGCACTATAGGTTCAAATGAGATCGTTTCTATCTTGGGTTTGGCTGCTCTCGTTGGAATCGCTATCTACCTAGCCTATGCTGAGCTACGTCCCAAGCAACAGTTTCATATCAACAGCACCGGAATTTATAAATCCAGCAATTCAAATTTACTCCCTGACAAGCTACAAGCTTCTAATCTAGAAATTCAGTGCCTTCAGGTCATTTGTCACCCCTGTAGAAACAGCCGCTTAGTAATTTATTACCAATTAAATGCGATTAAACATGATGGTCAAAGAATACTTCTGTTAGAAAATCAAAGTCGATCTAGTATCGAAGAAGCGTCTAAACAATTATCAGAACTACTGAGTTGCGAAGTAGTAAAACTTAAATAACCCTTTTTACTAAAACGAAAAAAGGGAGATCACAGCGATCTCCCGAAACACGCTAAGAAGAACCTTAGCCTGAGGTGGGGATGAATAAAAATACCCGCCAGTTAACCCGCTCTACTTGAGGGAGATAGAGCGAGTTTCAGTTTTAACCGATCATACTAATGCAAAGCGATGTGACATCATCAACACAACCGACTGGCAGCAAAACCCTGGCGAGCAGAACTTCTAGCGATTAAAGAGTCGAGCTTGGACCAAACACTTCGTAATGAAGCTGCTCTTCAGGAACATTTAGGCCAGTTAACTGTTGGTGGATGGCATGCATAAACGGCAGCGGTCCACAGAAGAAGAAATCAGCATCTAATGAGCAATACTGCTTAATCTTGTCAGCGGTAATATAACCATGGTGGTCATAATCTTTACCCTTCTCTGCCCCGTAAATATCTTCATAAAAAGTTGCAGTAGATAGATTAGATAGATCATTCTTCAGCATATTAATGTGCCCACCAAATGCATGCGCATCTTTAGAGCGGGTACCGTGTAACCAGCTAATTTTTCGAGAATCTCGTTTTAAAATAAGCTCATTAAGCATGCCCAATACAGGCGTGATACCAACACCACCGCTAATCAATACAACAGGCCTGTCATTGTCTTTTACAAAGAACTCACCTCCAGGCATATGAACAGGAACGATATCACCCTCTTCGACCTTGCCATGTAGATGATTAGAAACCAAACCATCCGGCGTATTTTCATCACCACTGGTTTCTGCTTTTACCGAAATGCGATAGACATCTTCACTATGAGCATCAGACAAGCTGTACTGACGGATCTCGGTAAACTCTAGATCGGGATCCTTAATTCTCACGCTGATAAACTGACCCGCTTTATATTTAGGTAACGGTTTTTCATCTAGAGGCGCTAAATAGAAAGAGGTAATTTCGCTACTTTCTTTTACCTTCTTCACTACACTGAAGTCTTTAAACCCTAACCAGCCTTGACCCTCTTGCGAGTTGTCATACAGATTAGCTTCCGCTCCGATTAAGATACTGGCTAATAACTCATAGGCCTCAGCCCAAGCGTCGATCACTTCATTAGTGGCGATATCCTCACCTAACACTTCTCGAATCGCCTTCAGTAGATTTCGACCTACAATCGGATAATGTTCTGGCTGCACATCCAAACTAAAGTGCTTAGCCGCAATACGGTGAACTTCTGGCCCAATGGCTTCCAATTTATCTATATGCGCTGCATAAGAAAGAATCGATGATGCTAGCGTTGATTGCTGGCGACCGTTTGCTTGGCTCACCATGTTAAAGACATTTTTAAGTTCCGGGTTCTCTTCAAATAAAAGACCATAAAAGTGCTTGGTCAGATCAGTACCTACTTCTTGAATAAGCGGAACAGTTGATTTCACGATGGCTATTGATGTTGGGTTCACAACTAATACCTCTTTGCCGTCTCTTTAAATGTATTTTTAATACATCTTATAGACGGACCATTAAGATGTAAATACAATACATTTTATGAATTTCAGGAAGACTTCAGTATTTATAGATAAAAATCTTTTAAATCAGAAAGTTAACTGGATTATTTTTTTTAACTTTAATAGTTCAAATGCCCTAAAAACCTAAAGGAAAAGACTAAAAAGGAACTAATTGATCTACGGATGGAGCAGAAATTTCTTGCTTGAAATAACATCATATTGAAGAAGAGGATAGATTCTTGAATAACGACGACTGGGTTAAACCCACCCTTATAAGATCATCCATCATTGCCATTGTTGTAGGCACGCTACTCAACCTAATTAATCAGGGCGATCAGTTTTTTGCTGGATACTATGTTAATTGGCTCAAAGTGAGCCTGACCTACTGCGTTCCCTTCTCGGTATCGCTATTTAGCAGCTGGTTAATCATCCGTAGTCGGCCAGAACCAAAACCTTGCCCAGAGGTAATAAACCATCAACGCTTAGTTGGGAATGAACTGAACTCATTAACCGACTTTGCCCAAAAAGTGCTAAGCAACGCGACCAAGGTAAATAAAGCCTCCACTGAGCGGCTGGCATTTTTACAGTCACTCTCCACCAGCATTAATTCCTCTATAAAAGAATTAAACGGTATAGGCCAAACCCTAGAAGGGAGTGAAAATGATCTTGGGGGGATTCAATCTAATTTCGGAAAACTCATGGATCAAACCTCTCTACTAGGTAACGAAATCCATCAATTTTCCGATGCCTCGCAATCGCTTAAACATGAGATCGCTCAATTTTTAGCGTCCTTTGAAGGTATCTCCTCGTTAGCGTCTGCAATTACAACCACTTCAGAGCAAACTAACCTGCTTGCCCTAAATGCCGCTATTGAAGCAGCCCGAGCAGGAGAAGCAGGTAAAGGCTTTGCGGTAGTGGCTGATGAAGTAAAAGCGCTTGCACAACATTCGCGCGAAAATGCACAGGATATCGATCAGAATCTAGAAAACCTGAAACAACATGAGATCCGTCTTAAAACTCAACTAGAACTGATCGAGCGCACAGTGAACAACTCACTAAACACCGTGAGTAAAGGCACAGAGAATGGCATGTCTTCTTTAACCGATGAAACGCTATCTAAAATAGATACGTTATTCAGCCATATTCAAGCAATCAATGAGCGTACCTCTGAAGAGCTAGAAAACTTCCAAGAGATCTCTCAACAATTTGAAGCGGTAATAGGCGATGCACAAAAAGCAATTGATGGCTCAGCAGCCAACATTACGTTTGGGGCATCGATGGTGGATCTGAGTTCTACGATGTCATCTAAGCTAAAAATCGCTTAGATTGAAGATAACTTAATCTGACAGCGCACATAGGAGTGAGCGACTGTCAGATTAAATTGGGGAGTAAATCAGCCTTAGTCGAAGATGCTAAGGAACAGCTCCCACTTACTTGGCTTCGCCTTCTTGTGATATTCCTTACGTAGTTCATCCACTGCTTCAAGCTGCTTCTGAACCTGCTTTAGGTTATCCATCGTCGCAACTGGAATCCCATTTACCAGCTGTTCTACTTTTTTCAAACCTTCAAGAGAGATCACTTTGCGCTCAGGCGAAAAGTCATAAGCCTGCGCGTTTTTTAGATGATCTTTAAAGATATCCATTCGTTGGTTAAAACCCTCTGCCGAGCTACTCACCATCGCTTCTTTATACTGCAGACGCATCTCTTTCATGGTCTGTTTTAAAGTTAGCGGGTTACCTGCACTTACATACCCACTTGTTGTGAACATCACAGCAACTAACAAAGAACTAAATAACGTTTTAAAAGCAGAGAACTTCATAAAAAATCAACCTACATAACATCAAGATATTTACCGAGCAGGTAATATATCAGATCTGACGATTAGGCTGAATCAAAGCATAGTAATGTTAAAGGCGCTTAGAGATAGTAGGGCTTGAATCGGATAAGTAAAATCCTGCGTCCATGTAGGTATTATCTGGTTTAGTACAAAGTATTTTTAACTCTATCTTCGATGATCACCTCTACCTTTTTCACCTCTTCTGCTGATTTAGACGGATCGATCTGTGCCATTAGAATCTTACCCAGGCTTGGCATGATTTTCCGATCAACTCTCGATTCAGCCTCCCATAACTTAGAACGCGTAATCGCTTTAGCACAGTGAAAGTAGATCTCCTTGATAGAGATAACGATGGCAGATTTCGGCAACTTACCTTGATGCTCACAGCGCTCCAATACAGAAGCATTCGTAACAATTTTGGCAGTGCCATTAACTCGAAGACATTCACTGAACCCCGGCACTAACACCAAAAGGCCAACATGTGGGTTCTGAATAATATTACTTAAGCTATCTAATCGATTGTTCCCAGGGCGATCAGGAAGAATAATCGTACTGTCATCCCAAATTTGAATAAAGCCAGCATGATCTCCCCTTGGCGAGCAATCCATATTGCCTTGATTATCCGATGTAGCGAGCAAAATAAAAGGCGATAACTCTATGAATTGTTGACTAAATTTATCGAGCTGAGTCTTTTGCTTTTTAATCACTAGCTCCATCGGAAGACCATATAACTCTCTAAGTTTTTCTACCGAATCGATCTGTTCTAATTCCATAATCCCCTCCCCTTAATATCTGATTCAAACAAGATAAACCACTCATCTGCATCTTGATAGTTGACTAGAATACTACGGAATCATAACATGTAAAATAAATACATTTAATATTATATAAAGGTATTCCTATGTCTTCTCTACTAAAAAGCTTGTTCAAGAAAGATAAAGACGTTGCTGAAACTGCAACAACAAAAGAAGCATCCGCTGTAGAAGTAGCAGCAAAAGGAGATGGTAACAGTAAAGAATCGAATGAGAAGAAAGGTAAACACGGTCAACCAGGTGTATGCTGCGGTTCATGCTCTTAACACTATGATACCCCGTAACCTCGGTCCCATTAGCCGAGGTTACAGCCTATAACAGCAACAGTTGCAGCGCCAAAACTACAAGCTACCCTCAGCCTCTTAAAAGAACGCGAGTTAAGATGGACTTGCGATAGAGGTTTTCTGGAATTTGATGTTCTATCTTCGCATGTAGTTCCGGCAATCTGGACCAATGCACACCCTGCTTATGATGATGCGCTGTATGGTAACCAAGGTTTCCAGTTAGGCGATTAAAAAGTGGGTTTAGATTATTGTAGGAAGCTTCAAACTCATTATCTGTATCCAAACCAGAGTGATGTTCATATGTAACATAGGAGGTAAACAGCAAGCTGGTAATCATCGGTAAAACAAACAACAACAAGCCCGCAACAGGGTTATACCAAACCAATGCCGCAACAATAGCGAAGGTAATTGCGGTATAAGTCAAAAAGGTAGACAACTGCTTAGGATGCTTTTTACCTACTTGATAACCGCGACTATAGGCCGTTAAAGCAACATTCAATGTGTACTCAATAGCTCCCATCTGCTTACCATCTTTACGCTTCCAACGACTCTCATCTTTCTCTTGATCGAGGAAGTTAAGGTGATGGCCTAATACATGGTGCAAACGCCATAAATGCGTCGTTACCCCTGTATGCAAAGCATAAACAAACTCTAATACGCGATTTAGAACGTTATTTCTAAAAGTGAAAAGGTGTTGATGGTGGTGATTCCACGCACAGATCACCCCTTTTGGAATGATCATCAATAGATAGTAAAGCGTCAGCGCAACAGGGTCACTCACTGTAAAGTAAAGTACAAAATCAATTACAGTCAGGCTCAAGATAATCAACACTGGCAAGCAGTCTTCTTTATACCTAAACCCGAGTAAACCACTATCTTTCATAAGAGATATCACGCCGAACTAAAATTGGCTGACAAACATAAAGGAAACAGCCTTAACTGTATATAAGAAATACTAACAACACCGATGAATAAGCCGGGTTATTGATCTAAGTAAACATCCGACTTTATTAGTTAAAACTGTTCTTCAAGCCACTTAGCGAAGATTCTCACTTGATGGGCATCTTCAGTATAAGGCGAGAGCCGGTAAGAATAGTTATAACCCGTAAGCCGTGGCATCCCTTTATCTTCAACTAACCAACCTTGCTGACAGGTACTTTCAGCCAGCACATCACTGATCAGTGCATACCCCTGTCCAGCTAGCGCTGCTTGTAATGCAAACTGCTCCTGATTAAAGCTACGAGCAGTATAAGTTAAATCATCGAAATAAGGTCGCCATTCGATATTAGCCAGAAAATCATCTTCCCACTCAGTAACAAATAGATTGGGATTGTCCGTAATCTGATCTAGAAAATCCTGCCTGGCATAGCAAGCTAACTGTTCTTGAGCTAACAATTTTTCCTGTGGATCATCACTCTCCAAGCCATAGCGTATCGCTAAATCAATCCTTCTATCATGCTCAAGCTCCACCAGCGTATTACTTGCACAGATTTCGATCTCGATATCAGGATATCTCAGATTAAATTCAGTAAGGCGTGGCGCCAACCATAAACTCGCAAACGAGGTACAGCAAGAGATCGTCACCCTATTAGTCGGTGTTTTTATCTCCTCTATACACATATGCAATTGATTGAGTACAGAGAGCGAGGTCTCAGCTAACTTCTCACCCTCAGGCGTAAGCTCGATGCTCCGTACCTTACGTTCAAACAGCGTTACATTTAACTGTGCTTCTAAACTTCGAATCTGATGTGACACCGCAGTGGGCGTGACATTCAGCACCTTAGCCGCTTGTTTAAAGCTCAAATATTGCGCAGCAATGGCAAAAGTTTTGATGGCATTTAACGGTGGCAGCTGACCCAACATAATCTAAATCCAAACCCATAGATGAATAAAACTTATTTATAAGCAGCAACTACTCGTTTGTCAAAACGTTGATTTAAGCGTGAAAATTAACCTAAATAAAATGATCACGGAGCTCCAGATGCCAACCATTCTACATATAGATGCCAGCGCACGTGGCTGGCAGCCAAACGGCGAGAAACATCAATCTATTTCACGCCATATAGCCCACCTTGCGGTAACCACCTTTAAAAATATGATCCCTGATTGCGAGGTTATTTATCGTGATTTAGCTAAGAAACCACCAGAATTTATCAATGAACAGTGGATTGCGGCATGTTTCTCGGAATCACCTACTGATGAACAGAATAAAGCCCTTGCGCAATCCGACCAATATATAGCTGAGATAGAACAAGCAGATATCATTGTACTCTCATCACCTATGTATAACTACGGTATGCCCGCGGTATTAAAAGCATGGTTTGATCAAGTTATACGCATAAATAAAACTTTCTCATTCGATCTAGCTAGAGGTGATTATCCACTTGAACCTATCCTCAGTGGTAAGCAGTTAATCTTATGCACATCCTGGGGCGAATTTGATTTTGCAAAAGGAAAAGAACGAGCGCATTTGAACCACCTTTCACCGCATATTGAGCAGTTAAGTCCTTATCTAGGCGTAGATAAATTTTATGAAATCAGCAGTGAATATCAGGAGTTCTCGGATCAACGTCATAAAGCGTCATTAGAAGCGGCACAACTCAAGGCAGTTGAACTTGCACAATCCATAGCCGAAACCTATGCAACAGCTGTGGCTTAGAGCTTTTCGGAATAGTTTCAATTAACTTTGAACAGCGCCTTTAAACAAGGCGCTTTTTCGGAACAGATACACCGCCGCCACTAAATCAAACGAAATACACATAACTGCATACCACTCAGGTGCAAAGTGCCCGCCTGCTCCAACCAGATGCAACCCAACATCCCAAACAGGATGTAACAACCAACCCAGCGCTAAGAAATGAAGCCCAAAGTGTTTAGCCAATAGGTAGGAGCTGCCATATATCAACACGCCAACAGTTTCGATAAATAACCAAGTCGTACTCGCACCATAGAGCACAGCAAAACCTATATAAATCAGCGCAGCAATGACTAATGCTATACCAAAGATATTGATCTGCTCTTGCTCTGTTCTACCCTTTGCGAACTTAATTAAGAGTCCACCGCCCGTTAAACCGAATATTAACCACAGAATCGTATAGACATGCTCCATATAGCACCTACCACCAAACGATTTCCATCTTAGAAAAGATGTTAAAACTTAGCTTTAATCTTATTAACAAAAGCTTCTACACGAGCTTGAGAAGCTTTTTCACTTTTGTAAAACGACAACATCTGGAATTTACAGCCTTTGGTACACGCACCTAACAGAGCTATTTTGAGGACTTTCTTAACCGGCTGACGCAAGATGAACAGATCGACCCACCATGGCGAACCCAGAGTAGTAACCACTTTCACTTCTTTTAGATTATCTAAACGCGGCTGAATAGCACCAAGATCTTTGGCATGGTCGTAAGCGAAACCCGGTGCCCAAACCCGATCAAACCAGCCTTTTAACATTGCCGGAAAACCAAACCACCAAGTAGGAAAGATCAGTACGAGGGATTCAGCTTCTTGCAGTTGCTGTATATCTGTTTTTAATCGAGAATCATCAAACTGATCAGCGTAGTAGCTCTTTCGCTCTGTCTCTGTAAGCGCGGGCTCAAAATCCGATTCGTAAAGATTGAGTAGCGTGATCTCATACCCCTTTGCAGTTAAGTGTTTAACCGTTTCATCGCAGAAATGATGACACAAACTATCCTTCAACGGATGGGTCAGAACTACCAAACACTTCATGCGAATCTCCTTAACTGATTACAGCGATGCCACACCCTATAGCGATCTGGATACTATTTAAAGTCGTTAAAGTACAACAATAACGTTAGGAATAGTGACGGGTAGAGAAGAAATAAGGAAAGAGATATTTGGAGAGGATAATAACTTCGTGCAGACGCAAAAATACCTTACATCCGGTAACAACACCGAATGTAAGGTGGGCACTATTTAATCAAAGATGATTAAACGCGTTCAAAGATTACCGCGATACCCTGACCGCCACCGATACACATAGTTACCAGTGCGTACTTACCTTCGATACGTTCAAGCTCGTAGACAGCCTTAGTCGCAATGAATGCACCAGAACAACCTACTGGGTGACCTAGAGCAATCGCACCACCGTTAGGGTTGGTTTTCTGCATATCCAAACCTAGACCTTTAGCTACCGCAATCGCTTGAGCTGCAAACGCTTCGTTAGACTCGATCACATCCATATCATCCAAGCTCAAACCTGCTTTTTGCAAAGCGAGCTTAGTTGCTGGAATTGGGCCTTCACCCATAATCTCGTTGGATACACCTGCAACGGCGTAAGACTTAATCTTAGCGATCGGCTTTTGACCGGCAGCTTCAGCGGCTTCAGCAGACGCCAATACGAAGAAGGCCGCACCATCATTAATGCCCGATGCGTTACCCGCCGTTACTGTACCGTCTTTCTTAAATGCTGGGCGCATACCTGCTAGTTTCTCTGCAGTTGTGCCTGGCTTGCAGTGCTCATCGGTATCGAATACAACTTCGCCTTTACGTGTTTTCTGAACGATCGGTACGATCTGAGACTTAAAGCGACCTTCTTCAATCGCAACAGCCGCACGACGTTGAGATTCAGCAGCTAGTTCATCTTGATCTTCACGGCTGATATCCCACTTCTCTGCCAAGTTCTCAGCAGTAATACCCATGTGGCCAGCACCAAATGGATCAGTCAGTACAGATACCATAGAATCCAGCATTGTGGTCTCACCCATACGAGCACCAGAGCGCATAGCTGTGGATAGGTAAGCACCGCGAGACATCACCTCAACACCGCCACCGATACCGTAATCGCAATCACCTAGCATGATCTGCTGAGCAGTGGTCACAATACCCTGCAAACCAGAAGAACACAGACGGTTAACCGACATTGCTACAGATTCCATCGGCAGGCCAGCCTGAATCGCAGCAACACGCGCAACATAAGCGTAGCGAGATTCCGTAGGAATACAGTTACCTACAGTTACATAGTTAATTTTCTCTGGATCAGCACCTGAACGATTAACCGCTTCCTTCATTACCTGACCTGCCAGCTCAGCCGGCTCCATAGTACTTAGGCTTCCGCCGAATGCACCGATTGCTGAACGTACAGCACTAAGAACTACAACTTCTTTAGTCATGATTGATCATTCCCCATATTGTTATATCGCCCGTAACTTCTCGCAGAAATTAACTACCGGCTTATCGTTGTCCCATCTTTTTGAATAAGTGAGCTTCCGCTCATTTAGGCAAATCGAATAAACACAATATCACGTGGTTATGAACAAAAAACAATCAACCATAGGTATAGGGGGCTAGATGCTAGATGCTAGATAGTGGAGCGCCCCCGATAAAGTGGACAGTTGCTTAAGATCGGAAGCTAACTGGGGATTCATACCCTAGTGCGCTGTGGCTTCTGATCGTATTATAAAAGCGAGAGATATATAGACCTATTTCTCTCGCCATTTCAGAACAGGTAATCAACCCTAACTTACGCGTACATTCCTTTTTCAACAACGAGAAAAAACTCTCTGCACACGCATTATCCCAGCAGTTACCTTTACGAGACATACTGATTGTAACGCCTCTTTTCGTCAACCAGCTCATTACCCGCTCACTGCGATACTGACTCCCTTGATCAGAGTGAAACAGCAATTTATGAGTCAGATCCAGCTTAGCTTTCTTCCAACCTTTTTGTAAGCATTTCAGCACGATATCCGCAGTTACTTGCCTTGAACATTCAAAGCCTACAATTTCCCGATTATGTAAATCCATAACGATCGATACATATAACCAACCTTCGCAACAAGCTACTTGGGTAATATCGGAGACCCATACACGATTAATCTGACTCGGATTAAACTCCCTATCTAGCAGATTAGGCTGAGGCATCAGACCTCCTTCCAAGCAGTAACGAGCCTTCCTTACAGCAAGTTGTGCCTTATACCCTACGCGCTTCAATAAACGGCAGAGGCGATTTTTCCCACAACAAAAGCCCTCACATAACAACGCCTGCCATAATTTACGGTAGCCATAAACACCTCGACATTGATCCGCCAACTCTAAAGCACGCGATAAGATCTTTTGATTCATCTGCTCCCGCAGGGATGGAGCACGATTTAGCCAAGCATAATAACCCGAGCGCTGAACACCATAGAGCCTGCATAACCGCGACACGGGTAAGCAACTTGAGTACTTCTCTATACATGCAAAGCGTTCTACTTTGCTTCGCTGAAGTACTCTCGTGTCTTTTTTAAGATATCGACTTCCAGTTGAGAGCGTTCCAATTCCTTTTTAACTTTATCCAACTCTTGTTCTAACTGACGGTAACTCTTACGAGGTGCGGTTTCATTCACCGCTTTGGGATCTTGAGCTGACATATATTGACGCCTCCAAGCACGCAATGCCCCTACCGCTATCGGAAGGTCCTCTACAAACTCAGTTAATGTTAGCTCAGTTTTAAGTGATTCCAGAACCACACGTGTTTTAAATTCGTCACTGTAGGCTGTACGTTTTTTGAAATACATAAGACACCCCTAGCGTGTTAAAAGGTGTCCACTGAAACGGGGTCAGTCCAATAGAGTGTAGGTGGGTAAAAGAATCGACAAGAACAAGTTCAACACAAGGTGCAATACACTTCGTTATTGCACCCTACTTACCAAATGCCAGTTAGAAGGGCCAATCTGAATTTATAAGTATTTGTCTCTAAGCGCTTCTAATGTATTTTGCGATTGAAGCTTTTTAAAGGCCTCATTTAGTTTTTCGATAGAAAGCTTATCTCTACTCTTTTTCGAGATTTGCACCCAAGGGGTATTCTCTTTGACCACTAGCGGTTCGCCAAACAAACTAAAGTCATCATTGAGTTGTTTAGCTGCGCTTAAAATAGGATCGATCGGTCCGATAATGCCATCCACTCGTCCCCTTTTGAGCATTTTAACGCCTTGTACAAAATCAACTGTGCTGTACTTTCTAATCTCAGGGTCCTTATCAATTTGTTCACTGAACTTAGCCCCTCGCAAATAAGCAAGCTCCTTGCCTTTTAAACTCTCTACCGATTCAAATGTAGTGCCCTTCAATCCAATCACTACTGTTGGCAAAGCAGGTAAAGGGGCTACATAGATGACATGCTCTTTTAACTCTTCATATTTGAACATGATAGTCATATCAGCCTTACCCGACTTTAACTCCCTAATAATGCGGCTGTAGGGAGCAATAGAGTTCTCTGGCTGATACCCCGCTTCTTCTATCAACTTATTTGCCATTTCATAGTAAATACCGCCTGTGCTAGAGCGGCCTTTAATACCATAAGGGGGGAAGCCAATAGTCCGGATGACAACTGACTTTTTACTCTCATTTGAGAGATTGTATGGCTCCTCCACTGAGGAGCTTTCAGCTCTAATGACGCCCGGAAGGAATAATAAAAGAGATAAGAAAGTGAATAGGTATTTCATGCTTTTATTCTAGACCTAATCCAAACAACACAATGTACGGAAATCGTCTAAATGTTAATTAAATAGTGGGTTTCTCAAGCTCTTGAACTAGGTAACTCGCATCTTCAACTTTTTCCATAAATACGCGGTTTGCATCAGCTAGCGCTTGATTATAAAAATGAGGCCCAATCTCTTTAGCAAAGAACTCGATCAAAAACTCCGCTTCAAAACCGCCAATATCCTGATCCAGTTCATCAGTAAAATACCGCTTAATCTTACCCACCATGCGATCTGTTTGATCTTGAGATAACTTTATATCTTTCATAAATCCTTTGCTTTCTGGCTAACAACAACTGGGATAAACGATCTTAAACCATCTAAGGGTAATAAGATTCAATATATTCACCTTGCTCCATCAACCAACCACTAAGATCAATGATGCAGTCGCACAAAAATCTTATATTTAGCGATTCTTTATCTTCAATAAGCTAACCAAAGGAACACAAAGGCTGAGAACGGAAACAGGAATTTACCTAGGATCATCAGACATATAATCCAAGCCTATTTGAGTTATAGAGCAACACCAAAAATTTCCTCTACCAATGGCAATTTACAGCACCAAACTTGAGCAACAACCCCGTCCCAAACTCAGAAAAACGCACCTTATTTGTGCACCTCTATAGCCATCTTGACTAATTGTTAAAAAACTAACAAAAAATATAGATTTCTTTGTAAATCTACACATTTTGAAACAATTAATCTGTTATATTCAGAAAAGCTAAAAAAGCAAATAAGCCTATGTTTTATAATGATTTAACACCACTTAAACCATACATAAAACAAGGTTTATATAAATTATAAAGTTACAAAAAATTCACAAGTGCATAATTAAGAATGGGAGCGCATTTAGATGTTGCTTAGCTCACTCAAAATATCTTCGCGGATAGCCCTGTTAGCAGGGATAAACTTATTACTCATTCTCACCCTTGGTGGCGTCGCTACATACCAGATGAACAAGATCGGTATCGAGTTAATCGAAGTAGCAGAAGAAGACCTACCTATCACCAATATGCTTTCAAAAGTGGCTCAGCATCAACTAGAGCAAGCCATTCTTTTTGAGCGTAGCCTCTCTTACGCAACCGCAATAAAGTACGGCGACGATCGTTCACAAGAGATGCTGACAACAACAAAAGCATTTCACTCTTTGGCTGACAAAGTTGATCAGGAATTCAAGCAGCTAGAAGAGCTGCTTGAGCATGCGATTACCAAAGCGCATAGCGCAGAAGCCAAAGAACAATTTGAATCCTTACTGACAACCATTTTGGGCATAGATAAAAACCACGCCGAATACGACGAGTTAGCGCTATCGCTATTCCAAAAGGTCAAAGATGGTTACGCGGCATCTGCTATTGCTTCAACCGACCATATTATTGAACTCGAAGATAAAATCGATCACGAACTGATTGATGCGCTTGATCAGATTCAAGCCTTCACGCTTGAAGCCACACAGCGTGCCGAGCACGACGAGCTTAAAGCACAAAAGCTGATTATGATTATCTTTGTGGTCGCACTTATTTTGGGTGTTTCCTTAGCCTTGATGATCTCTCGTGCAATTACTGGCCCTGTGAGCAATATGCGTGATCGTCTGAAAGAGATCTCCGATGGTGATGGCGATTTGACTGTACGCCTACCCGTAAGCGGTCAAGACGAAACGGCTGAAGCGGCCGCAGCGTTTAACCGCTTGATGGAGAAGCTGGGTAAGATGGTGACGACTATCCGATCGACATCAACGCAACTGGTTCAACGATCTGAACAGTCGATTGTCTTGATGGACGCTACCCGCGACCAAGTTGAACAACAAAAGCGCGAAACAGAACAAACTGCTACTGCTGCCGAGCAGATGTCAGGCAGTATCACTGAGATTGCGCAATCGACCGATCATGCAGCAGAACTTGGCCGAGGTGTGCTAGAAAAAGTTCAATCTGGTTCTGGAATCGCTAAGCAAAATCAGCAAGCGATCGAACAGCTCAATATCAATGTCGAAAGCGCTGCCACTCAGCTTAACTCTCTAGCTACCGAAACAAACCGAATCAGTGAAGTGCTAGACGATATCCGCGGCATCGCAGAACAAACCAATCTACTAGCTCTTAACGCCGCGATCGAAGCAGCACGTGCGGGCGAATCAGGCCGAGGCTTTGCGGTAGTAGCCGATGAAGTACGCACTCTATCTCAACGTACTCAATCATCCACTGAGGACATTCAAGAACTGCTAGAGAACCTACAATCAGCAACTAATGGTGCGATCTCTGTGATGCAAAAAGGACAAGAGAATGCTGGCCACTGTATCCAACAAGCCAACCATACCGCTGCTGAACTAGAAGAGGCATCTGCAGCAGTAGAAGGAATGGCTGCAATGAATACGCAAATTGCCGCAGCAGCTGAAGAACAGTCGGCAGTGGTAAAAGAGATCCATGCCAGCCTTTCAAGCATTTCGCTTTATGCTAACAGCACCAATGACAGCGCCAACCAGACCTCTAATATAAATAAAGAAGTAAGTAGTGAGTTACTTCAGCTTAACCACTTGGTCTCAGAACTAAGGGCTTAATTTAGTTGCTAGGCAGGTTGTAGGTTGGGTTAGCGAAGCGTAACCCAAAAAATCGATCCCCCTAGGTCACAACAGGGTGCAATACACTTCGTTATTGCACCCTACTTAATAGTAAATCTACCACGTAGGCGTAATTTGCGAAGCGTAACCCAACAATTCCAGAATATTCTCGCCAATAATAATTATGGATACTCACCACGAGTAAGCGCATCCATATACTTATCAAATCGACGTTGGCGAGTCTCTGGTTTCTTAGCGCTATCTAAACCATGCGCGATGACATAACGTCTAGATTTAGTCAGCGTTTCATAAAACGCTTTCGCCTCTAGGTTACTTTCTAGCGCTTTAATGAAATCCTCAGGCACTTCCATTTCGCTGGCGGTATAAGCATTTTCCCAGCGACCATCAGCTTTAGCCGTATTGACTTGGACCATCCCCGATTCAGTCATACGACCTTCACTAATCAAACGCTCGGCATGATCTCGGTTTCGCTTCGACCAAACACTTTTCGCTTTCCTAGGGGTGATACGTTGCAGGTAAGCCTGCTCATCAATCGACTTTTTAATGCCGTCGATCCACCCCCAACACAGCGACTCAATCACTACATCATCCCAAGTCACGCTCGGAATAGCGCTTTTCTTTTTATAGATATTTACCCATAACTCAGTTTCAGAGGCATGGTTATCTCGCAACCATTGCCCCAACTCTTCAGCGGTAGCAAAGGACTTAACTTTCTTGGGATCAGGTTCGGTCATAGGTAAAGCTCAAATATTGAAGAGTTTTGAAAATCAGGATCTTACGGAGTTTCACTATAGAAGTGAAATAGAGTCTAGACACTGAATTTTACTGCCTTCAATACTGCAAACAATGAGTTCAAGCAGATAAGCATTGAGACTAGATATTAAGAGGAATGAGCTACCTTAAATCGAATATTACGGTTCTAAATCAAGCGCATCTAATACGGCCTTGAGTTCGAAATTATATTGCGTAATTTCAGGGTTATGGGTTTTAGAAAATGACTTAAAGTTAATTTTCTTCCAATTATTATTTTCAATCAGAGGAGCATAATCTTCAAAATTTTCTTTCGTAATCAAACTCATATTTGTTTTCATCTTAAGCCCTTCACTATCCATAAAGTCATGGCCGTTCAAAAAATCATAAACAACGACCAACGCCCAAGCACCCTCCATAAAGTGACCTCCAGCAGTCGCTTGAATCTGGTTAAGGTCAACACCCTCTACACCTTCTCTAGACCAATCAACACCGCCCACAAGAATATTTTGCCTATATTTTGGAGCGAGCGTTGTTAATGCATCAAACACCCCTAACGCCATGCCGTCACTTGCTGTCCACACTGCATCTACATTGGGGTAACGCAGGATAAGCTTATTAAATGTCCTACGTGCACGGCCTCTTTCCCAGTTAGCCCTCACAATTTGGAGCAAATTTGTTTTCGAATATTCTTCAATCGCTCGTTGCAAGCCTCGTTCTCGTTGAATACTGGCTGAGGTACCGTAAGGACCACTAATCGCAACCATATTCACCGCACCGTCCTCAGAAGATTTACTGCTACGTTGTATCAGGTATTTAGCTAACTCGTAGCCAGCCATTTCATCATCCGGAAGCATTTCACCAATGTAATTTCGAAAATACTGTCTAGGCGATCCTATGGCCTTATCCAAAATAGCTGAATTTTCGATGAGCACAGGCACGCCCGTCTGTTCAGAAAGTTTAAGAATTCTTGCGCCGCTTTCTTTAACGCTAATCGCGATAATTGCGTCGAGTTGAGGAGTTGGAAACAGTAGCTCCCTCGCCTTCTCATGACCTAATAAATGGTCATCATTGGCTTCTATTATGTGTAATTCGACACCCAAATCATCTGCAGCAGCCTGCATAAAACCAACAACAGGCCCGTAAAACATGTCATCTGCCGTTCGAGAGATAAAGTATCCAACTTTGAATGTTTCAGCATAAGTGGCTGGGGCTACTGTGATTAATGATAAGAGCAAGAAAATTAAGCTGAATTTATGTAGTAGCTGGAACATGTCGTGCCTCATATAAAATGAATCACTTCACTGTGAAATGGTGAGGGCTAACCAGCTAAAAAGTAATGATTTTCGGGTTGGAAGCCCTTAGGGCGTATGGACTTTAATTGGGAGCTAGATAGACAAGATTGAAATGCAGAGTTCATACCTTTCTATTTTGTGAGTCCTTTACAATTACCCATATCAGTTATACGGCCATCTACAACGTTAAGTATTGTGAGTGTAGGCTGGGCTGTCAAAAAATTAAGGAATTAAACAAGGCTCTATTAGTGGCAAGAAACTCTGCCAAAGATAAAGGACGATATCAGGAAAACCTGATAGAGGTAGGTCTGGATCCTCTATCTATACTACTACCGCCTTGTAACTAGTTTTTCATTTTGTCTAAAGAAACTAGACTTAAAAGAAAAGATCGGCTGTATGATCAAACGTTTTTGTATTCTATTAATAGCGCTAACTCCGATTCTCGCCAATGCATGTACTTTGACGATGGGCTATCGCACCAGCGAGAGAATGCCACTTATCCAAAAAGCACCTGATAATTCTGGCCTGTATAACGATCTCTATTCCAAGGCGAGCTCTCTCATTGGTTGCAAGCTGGAAGTAATAAGATTGCCAAAAAAACGCATTCTTCATGCAATGCAGGAAGGTATTATCGACTTTTATCCCGGGTTTAACTTTTCCTTAGATCGCCAACCTTACACTTTTTATATCCAGAACGGTCTGACCACAAGTCTGAAAGTTATCTCACATATTAAAAGCCCTGAAGTAAACCATATAGAGGATATGCGAGGGCACTCAATGTTAGCAGCCAACGGTAACCCCACGTTTGGAGCAGCATCTCATGAGATAACAATACGAGTTATAGAAAACCTAGATTTACCACGTGCACTAGAGATGCTTGAACAAGAGAGAGCTGATTATTACCTTTATCAAAGTAATACTATCCGTTATTACCTTAAAAAATATCCAAATACTAAAATTAAATTACATCCCTGCTGTTCCGCAGAAGAACCTATGTACTTAGGTTTTTCTAAGTTATCTCCACATTATCAACGCGTCGACAACCCTAACTATAAATCTAATTTACCCCTCTCCATCAATAACGATCCTGACATACTCATACCTGATAGTCTGCCCCATAAACTACAAGAAGCATTAAAATTCCTTGATGATTCAGGATTTATCGATCAGCTTGAGAAAAAGTACTATGAATAATATCCATCTCAGCACTGCATGATAGAAATTACGGAGGCCTCCCGTAACCTCATCCTTTCTAAAAGGCTTAGCTGCCCACTGAACTAAGCGTTAACGCTCTAAAATTTCTATTGTTTGGCAATTAAATAGCTAAACTTCTAAGAAGCACTGTGCCTTTAAATGCATGACCAGAGAGGAACCCGTTGTGGAAACTGAAGGTTATCGAATTCAGCTACCCGCTGGCGCTGTGATATTTCAGGAAGGCGAAGCCGGTGACCGCGCCTATATTGTAGATAGTGGTTTAGTTGGCGTTTCTACAAAAGTTAAAGATCGTGATCTTCGTTTTGCCATCGCCCAACACGGCGACATTCTAGGGGAGATGGCTCTGATCGATGATGGCGTACGCACAGCAACGGCCACAGTATTAAGTGATGCTGAGTTGATCGTTATTCCAAAAGAGTACATTCACCGCTTAATTGGTACTGCAGATCCAACCGTCAACTTGCTGATGCAGATCGTACTGCAACGTTATCGAGAGATGAAAGGCCATTTTGATACCGTCTCTGCAGGCGGCTCAATTGACAGCATCGAAGTAAAACCGAAATTAGAAAACGACCGTCTCAAAGAACAAACCGAGATGGCCGTTCGCCGCGTTACTGAAGAGCAACGCTTACGTGAAGCCTTAGATAACAACGAGCTTCACCTGTTCTACCAACCCATTGTCGATCTACAAACAGGTTTAATACTCGGCTGTGAAGCACTTATCCGCTGGCAAGATCCCGAACGCGGTCTAGTACCGCCTATACAGTTTATCGCCCTAGCCGAAGAAACCGGCCTGATCGAACCGATCGGTCACTGGATCTTTTCCGAAGCTCACCAAGCAGTTAAGGAATTTAACCAGCTTGCTGATAAAGCTAATCCATTCTTTGTCAGCGTAAACCTCTCTAGTCGACAAATAGAGACCGATGCACAAGTTGAAGCACTAACCGATCATCTGTTGGATAACGACATAGAACTCGCTAACTTTAAGATTGAGATTACCGAAACTCTTTTGATGTCAGATCCACTGCGCATCTCGCAGGTACTGACAGATTTCAAACGTTTCGGCTGTAAGATCGCACTGGATGACTTCGGCACCGGTTATTCCAGTTTCAGCTACCTTCACCGCTTTCCAATCGACAGCATCAAGATAGACCGCTCGTTTGTCTCCACTATGGCCGAAAACCCAACCAGTAAAGCCATTGTTCGTACGCTTTGTACTTTGGCTGAATCTTTGGAGATGAGCACCATCGCAGAAGGGGTTGAAGAGGAAAAAGACCAAACCATGCTACAGGCCTTTAATTGTGATTTTGGACAAGGTTATTACTACTCAAAACCTATCCCGAAAGATGAATTTATTGTCTTAATTCAGAAACAGCTCGAGCGCTAACTAAATCAGGCTGAATACGACCTATGAACAAAGATCTGAATAAAGCGATTCTACGTTGTAAATCAGTAATCTCTCTACCAGCGATCTATCAAAAGATCACAGTAAAGATCGATCAACCAACGACAACCAATAATGAGCTAGCAGAAATCATAAAACTGGATGCGGGTATCGCCACCAAACTGCTAGCGATTGTGAACAGCTCCTTCTATGGCTTCCCAAGTCAGATTTCCACCATCTCCCATGCGATATCACTGGTCGGCCTAAAGGACTTTAAAAACCTAGTTTTAGGTTCTAGCGTGGTTAAACAGTTTGAAGATGTTCGGGAAACCGGCTTTGCAATCAACGAATTCTGGGACTACAGCCTACATGTTGCCATAGCTGCTAAAATACTCGGTAAATACTGGGCTAACCGAAAGGAACAAGAAGAGCTATTTATTGCAGGCCTGCTGCACGATGTCGGTAAACTAGTGATCGCCCAAGCCTGTAAAGATCAGTTAGAAGAGATCCAAAAGATCTGGCCAAACCAAATACCACAACAAGAACAAGATCTAATCGGTTTTGACCATACGGAAGCCGGTGCCGAACTGATCCGCTCCTGGAACCTACCCGAGCTTCTATCTACCGCGGTAAAACAACATCACGAACTGGATCAAACTAATCCGCCAGAACCGACTGTTCTCTGCGTTTATATGGCTAATGCTATGGCCTACGGTGACGAAGAAAAAATCAAAGCATCGCTAGAATTATGCAATCAGTATGTGGAAAACCCGGTTACAGAAGAAGCTCTGTTAGAGATGCAGGAAGCGGTCACTGAAGAGAAGAAATCTCTGATTGGGGTTTATCTGTCGAGTTAGTCATCTTTTAAAGTGGGATCAGATTTCTTTTGCAACAATTGGGATTAGAGGGGTCAGCTTAGAATCAATTTTCATGTGCAGCCCTAATGTTATAGGTACTTAAAATAGTGCTAATTTCGCCTTTATCTTTTAGGTAGCGGATACTCTCATTGAACTTATCCACTATGTCTTTACTCGTATTCTCCTTTGAGAATCCGATGTAATAATTGATCTGCTCAACACCTAATGAATACTCAGCCCCATCAATTTCCAATGCTTTAATTTGGTACTCACCCAAATCTCTATTTAAGTAAACAGCATCAATTCTTTTAGCCACCATTTTCTTTAGATTCTGACCGTTACTATTGGGCAGCATTTTCACATTAATGGGTTCCAGACCTTGTGCCTCTAGCTTTTCACTTAAGCGATCCAATGAATAAGAGGTATTCGAAGGCCCAAAAACACCCACCTTAAGACCCGAAAATGACTCGATAGAATTGTATTCTTCACCCTCATTAATGCGGGTAAAGAACCCGTATTCAGTACTCATCAATGGCAACGACCAATATAACCATTTATCTCTTTCCTCGTTCCAGCCAAGAGGAAAGTTTGCATTAACGTAGCCCTCCTTTAAGAGGGCCTTCGATCGCCGATTTGGGTGTAGAAGGATCTCTATTTCAATCTCAGAATGAAGTGAAATTTTCTCTACAATTTCTGCAAAAGCTCCTGTTACTCTGCCTTGGTCAACCGTGGTAAATGGTGGGAAATCCTGAACACTGATCGTTAACTTATCCGAGATGGCATTAGCCGAGAAAAGTAAGAATAGACATAAGACTGAGTATTTTTTTAAAAGCATAACTAACCCTAAACTAGCGGTATAAACTGTATGGTTGGTGATGTCGCGAAGCAGTACATTCAGTAGATTATTGGCGACCCTTCTCTAAGAGCTATTGAATCCGCTTTAGCAACAAACACTTAGTTTCAGGATAGACGATAACTTGGGGTGGGTTAGTTTTTGTCCCACTTGATAAAAGCCATAACTAATCAATAAGCTGCCTTTCAGGCATTATCCCTTACTCAGTTCTCATCTATCCGGCCCAGTTTTCCTCAAACCAACGCTCTAAAAAGTTAATACACAGCTTAATTTTAGGTGGCGTCAGTCGCCTAGCCGGATACATGGCATATAGGGTTAAACGTGGTCTTTCTACATTGTTTAACAGCTCTACAACCTGCCCTTGCTGAATTGCATTTCCCGCAATAAAGTCAGGTATAAAACCAATACCTAAGCCCTCTTTAACAACATCAAGCATAAAGGGCGTGCTGTTCACGCGTAGATTGCCACCGACCTTTACACCCTCACCAAGCGGCCAAATATCCTGACCTCTGAAATAGCTATAGATAAAACAGTTATGCTCCGCCAGCTCTTCAACCGTCGTAATGGGGCTGTGTTCTTTCAAGTAGTCTTCAGATGCACACACCTTATAGCTAAATTCCATTAACGGCTTACCGACATAACCGGAATCAAACGGACGACTCGCTGCTCTAAAGCCAAGATCAAATCCATTTTCAATCAGATCGACGGGGGCATCATCAAGATGTATATCCAATTCGATTTCAGGATACTCACGCATAAAGTCTGCAAAAACTTGGCTCAGATGCGAGATACCCAATGCCATGGGCGCATTAATCTTTAACTTCCCACGGGGCAAATCCTGCGCCCCTTGGACAAAGCTTTCAGCGTCATCAATGCGCTCTAAAATCTCATGACATTGACGCAGATAACCCTCGCCTATAGTGGTTAGCTGTAACGATCGGGTAGATCGATGAATTAACCGCGCGCCGATTTCCGTCTCTAGCCGACTGATCTCTTTACTCACCATCGACTTAGACAAGCCAAGCTCTTCAGCGACTTCAGTAAAGCTCCCCCGCTCTGCTAAGCGAATGAACAGCGACATTGCCCTAAGTTTATCCATACCAGTTTCCAATATGTGAACAGTCCGTTCATATTGTAGATATATATGAAACCTGGCAAGACATTTATTCTGATTCTGTCTTTTACGATCTGACCTAATCAGGAGAACCTTATGTACACCTTGTATTACCTGCCAAACGCATGCTCACTCGCAACGCTGACTGTTTTGTTAGAGATGGATGAGCCTGTCACCCTGATTAACAAAAATAAGATTACTGACTTCTCAGCAATTAACCCTGTGGGTAACGTCCCTGTGCTCATCGATGAGGGTAAAACGCTGACAGAAGGTGCAGGCATCATGCTTTATCTATTACGCTCCAAAGCCAATCAGCTGTTTCCTCAGGACGAAATTGAACAGCAAAAAGCAATTCAGAACATAATGTTTGCCAATGCAACAATGCACCCCGCCTACGGCAGACTGTTCTTTATCTCTCAAAATATGACCGAAGGGCTTGAGAAGGATAAGGCCTTAAACGCCGCCGCTAACGCCATCAATAGCCTATGGGAATCAGTAGAAGCTCAACTAGAAAACCGTAGCTACCTCGGCGGAGATTCCGCCTCTGCGGCTGATATTATGCTGGCCGTTTATTCACGTTGGGGTGAGTATTTTCCTGTTGAGATCAAACTGGGTTCACGCACAACAGCCATGCTAAACCGGGTTATGGAAAGACCGACATTTAAGCAAGCCCTGCTGATGGAGGCCGAAAATGACAACTAACCCTGCAATAGATGATGACTTCACGATGATTCAGTCCATCATCAACACTTACTTTACCGGTTTGTATCAGGGCAACAGCGACCAACTGAAAGCGATATTTCACCCAACGGCCATGCTAAAAAGCCCAGGTAATTTCCGCTCCCTAGAACGCTGGCTAGAAGATGTCGAAACCCGAGCAACACCTGAGTCACTTGGACAACCATTTAACTTTAAGATCCTGTCCATCGAGATCATCCACGATCAAGCGATGGTCAAACTGGAATGCCCATTATTCGATTATTTCTATATCGATTTTTTAGGCTTACTAAAAGAACAAGGCCGCTGGTTGATTGTTAACAAAATGTATACAGACATTGCCCAAACAACCAACGTAGCTGCCGTATAAAGCACCTACACGCAGATTTTTACTGACCCAATCCAGCAACAAACCACTAAGGGTACCTAAAATGCCATACGTGAATATCAAAATTACCGATGAAGGCGTAACTCAAGCCGAAAAGAAGGCCCTGATCGCAGGCACCACAAAGCTATTACAAGAAGTCCTGAACAAAGATCCCAAATCCACCTTTGTTGTAATCGACGAAGTAAATACAGATAACTGGGGTGTAGGCTACGAGTCTGTCACAGAGAGAAGAAAGAGATAGATGGGTTCTTTAAGATCCATACAATAAAACCGGCATATAGCCGGTTTTATTGTTGGGGAAGGCGATCAGTTGGATGCGATTAAACCCAGATAAAATTTACTCCGACCCCTTTATTTTTTAGCTGAACACTTTAATTTCCGCTCCCTTCAATTTGCAAATTATCAGTTTAATGACTATTTCTTTTACACCTTTAATGTCAATTTTCCTTATCTTTAGATAGGTCAATACAGTCATTAAAGCCAAGCAGCTCCTTGATCAACACACCGGTTTAAATTGTTATGGAGGCTTTATGAAAGCATTAACAACTAAGAAAACCGATCTTCCTGAAATTACATACATGTCACCATCTGAGTGGATGGAATTAGACGACTGCTCTAGGCAAAGAAACACTCCAAAACACGCAAAATCAGCTGTAGTTAGGCATTTGTCAGAAAGCCACAATACACATGCGGTTGTAAATGCAGCGAAATGGCCTGATGGGAGTTTATCTAAGTTAGATGGCCATACTAGAGCCTTTTTGTGGGCGAGTGGACAACTAGCAGCACCTGATCAACTGCTCGTTGTCGTATGGAAAGTAAACTCAAAAGAAGAAGCTGAAAACTACTACCTTACATTCGATAATAGATCTGCTTCAGAATTAAATAATCAGCTACTCTTCGGCACCCTTCGAAAACATGGGGTCGAGTTACAATCCTCGCTTCTTATGCAAGGTGGCCTATATGCGAGCTTACAACACATTTATGGTGTTCGTGATATGGGCATTAATCTCCCAACTGAAATAGTTGGGACTATTGGTGCGATCGACAGGAAAAACTACAACAAAATCAAAACCGTTCCTATGTGCTCTGGTTTTATGGCTGCCATGATAGCTACCGTTTACCGAGATGAGGAACGAGCATTTAATTTTTGGGATTGCTACTATGATGATGGAGGGAAAAAAGATGGTCGACACTGGGACGGGGTTCACGGCCTAAGCGTGATACTCGCCAGAGAAGCAAATAATGGCACAGGAAGAGATCAAGCTCGGATAAGGATGCGCAGAGCTTTGAACTGCTATGAAGCGTTCAGAAATAATAAAATGCTGGGTAAAAATGTAACAGAAATGCGTATTACAAAATTTGTCCCAAATGCTCAGCATTATTAGTAAATTTACTTCAAGCAATCTGCACATTACTGCAGGCTGCTTGAAGCTAACTTCAGCTTAGAAAATATAGATCTAGCTACTTATGCGCTAGCGCATCCTCAGCCTTACAAAGCCCCACCTGCGCTTTCTCCTCTTCCAGAATTTCTTCTGGGAACTGAGACATAAAGCAGCAGCAGATGCCCTCGCCAATCATCGTACGTGGGCCGAGTGGGTGACCGATATGCTTATAGACGCCGTGGGAGTGACCATGCTCGTGAGAATGGCCGTGTTCATGGCTATGTGAATGCCCATGAGAGTGACCGTGCGAATGATCATGGTCGTGATGATGACCATGTGAATGATCGTGGCTGTGATCATGACTGTGGCCATGCTCAGCATCAGGATTGAATTCAGCATGGTGGTGATGAACATCAACCTCACCTGCAGCCAGACGACGCTGGAAGGATTCCATTAGGGTTTCGTCACCTTGTGGAAGATCATCTAGAATTTCACGCACACGGATCTCAAACGCGTCGATTACTTTGTCGTGATCATTTAGGTACGGAGTTTTGATAAATTCGATCGCTTGGTTTTCTTCTGCCACTTTATCCACATAACCGAAAATACGTTTGATCAAACGACCTGTGAATAGGAAGTAAGGTGCCACCACGATCTTTTTGAAGCCTAGCTTCATTAGACGCTCAAGACCTACGCCAACTGATGGGTAAGTTACGCCAGAGTAAACCGTATCAGCCCAACCAAAGCCCATATTCTCGTTGACGATGCGGGTTAGTTTTGCCGCTTCGGCATTGGCTTCGGTATCCGAGGTACCACGACCAACCACCACCAACATAGTGTCGTAAAGATTCTCTGGTGGGTTTTCTGGGTCTAAACCTAGGGATTCGTAGATACGCGCCTGAAAGGCTTCGATCATCGCTGGGTGAAGGCCTAGCTCTTTACCGTAGTGAACGTTTACGCCTTCGTTCTTTTCTGCGTAAGTTGTCAGTACAGAAGGGATATCATTTTTAGCGTGGGTTGCCGCAAATAGCATACCCGGCACGGCGTAGATATCTTCTACACCTTGCTCAATTAGGGAGTTAAGCCCCATATGAATATTCGGTGCAGAAAACTCTAAGAAACCATACTCTACCGGCATATCAGGGAAGCGTTTTTTTAACCCTTCCGCAACACGACCAAACTCTCTTTCTGCATCTTTGTCACGGCTACCGTGACCACACACCATAATACCTTTTTTAGGCACAGGGCTTTCTCCAATCATTCGTAAAACACATTGTTATTGTACGGACTTTTTTAGCAAATATGAGCCCGTTTATAGATCATTCCAGTGTAAGTAATAACTCACTTATAACCCGTTTTAATTTCTGACACTGGTCTGCATTCTGGGTATCGATTAACCCACTACGCAGCAGGCAGTTTTTGCTATCTCCCTGTGCTTTATCAGCTGATAAATCACAGTTGAATTCTTTATCCAGAACAAGGCGGATCAGTATGCCCTGCTCGGCTAAAAATTGGTAAATTTGCTTGGCTTTTTCAGCGTCCAATTTAACCGTTAGAAACAGGCCATCAGGCGATAAAAGCTCTGCATCTAATTTTCGAAACAAGGGCTGCCAAAGCTCTAAAGTTGCTTGCGCATTGTGATTAATTTTCTGCCTAGCCTCGGCCTGCCATTTGGCATCGTTTAGCGCAGAGATGGCAACAGCTTGGGCCGGGCCATTTACCGCCCAAGGGCCCAGTTCTGTTTGCAGCTTTTGCTGTATCTGTTGATTAGCAAAGGCAAAGCCTAAACGAATACCCGCTAAACCAAAGAACTTACCGAATGACCTCAGTACTAGGATATTACCTAGCTGCTCAAACCGATCATAATCACTTAAAACACTCTGTTCAGGGCTTAGATCAATAAAGGCTTCATCCACGATAAGATAAGCGCCCTGCTGCATCTGCTCTGCCCAGCGATAGATCTGCTCTGGGGTAAACTTAAGCCCTGTTGGATTGTTGGGATTGATCAACAATAGGTGCATGGCTGAACCTGAATCTAGCTGCTGTTGAATACGTTGCTCAGCAGCTTTCTGATCAGTTGCAGGATAAAAACTCAGTGCTCGTTCTTGTTGCTGCCAGCTATAGCGATGTTCTTGGTAACCACAATCGGGTAGCAGGATCGGTAACTCTTGCGACACTGACGGTAGCACTGATGGTAACAACTCAATGATCTGCTGCGTGCCATTAGCCGCCACGCCTTCAGTGCCATAGTAGCTTTTAAGCGCCGCTTTAAATTCAGCTGATTGATAAGGCAACTGCTGAAAGCAATATTCGCTTATCTCAGGTACAGGGTAAGGCACTGGGTTGATCCCAGTGGATAGATCCAACCACTGCTCGACCGGAATACCGTAATGCGCGGATGCCGAGATCAGATCGCCACCGTGAATCAGATCACTCAAGAGCTCACCCCTGAGGTAATCGCCACGGCTAAGGCCAGTGTTACATAAAGGCCAATACTCCACAGCATCAGTACGCGGTTCACCAAACCACAGGCATCCTCAATACTCTTTGCTGAAGGTTGATCGCCTTCTACAGGGCCGAGTGGTGGACGCTGCTGTACTTCACCGTGATAGACCGCTGCACCACCTAGTGAGACATTAATCGCCCCAGCACCTGCGGCCATCACAGGGCCAGCATTTGGGCTTTTCCAAGTCGGCGCTTGCTGCTTCCAGCTATCCAATGCGATCTTGGTTTCACCCACCAGTGCATAACTTAGAGCAGTTAGACGCGCTGGGATAAAATTCAGTAGATCATCGATACGCGCCGCACACCAACCAAAATGGAGGAAACGTTCGTTTTTGTACCCCCACATGGCATCCAACGTGTTGCTCAAGCGATACAGTACTACCCCAGGGATACCTAAAAGACAGAACCAGAAGATAGCGGCAAAGATCGCATCGGCACCGTTTTCTAATACCGATTCTGTTGCTGCAGAGGCCACGGCTTTTTCATCTAGCTCGGAGGTATCGCGACTAACAATCATCCCTACAGCGGTGCGAGCGCTATCCAGATCACCTTGCTTCAACGGTTTCGCAATGGCTAAAGCATGACTCAATAAACTCTGCCAGCCGATCGCTAAGTACAACACTACTCCACCGACTACCGCAGAAAAAACCGCCGAACCTGACAACAACAGATCAAAAATCAACGCGGCGCAAGTTAACGGTATAATAGCCACTAACCAAGCAATAATACCGGATCGCTTCTGTCTGTTTGTGGCCGCAGTCCCCTGATTTAATCTCTTCTCTATCGCTATGGCTAAGTTGCCAAAGCCCACCAGCGGATGGAATCGCTTAGGCTCTTTGAGGAAGTAATCTAACAGCAGCGCGATTAGTAAACTTAAAGCAATGCTCATGCAGGTTCCCCAGCCTTTTCATCTAAGCCATTTACATCTAACTCAAGCAGGCCGAGTAACTTGTCTAATGGCATAACCGCTTCGACTTCATCCGCTAGACGGTTGATCTGCGCTTCACGGAACGCTGGGTAATCAAAGCTATTCTGCTGATCCAAACCAGCCCAATCTAGCCACGCTTGTAGTAGTTCGGGTTGATCAAATACACCGTGTAGATAAGTACCAAGCACCTGATCACTTGGATCACGAACACCGTCGGTGTGGATAACCCCATCAACATCCAATTCAAATAACGGATTGTCTAAGGCTGCACCGCTGCTGATACCAGCATGGATCTCGTAACCCGTCACAGAGGTATTTGTACCGCAAAGCACGCCCTTCACATTACGCAGCATCTTATTACCAGTCAGCGTGGTTTCCATCGGCAGAATACCCAGCGCTTCGCTAGAACCGGCTGTGGACTCTATCTGCTCTGGGTCGTGAATCCACTCCCCTAGCATTTGATAGCCACCACAAATACCGATCAGCTTGCCGCCAAAACGCAGGTGGCGCTGAATCACTTTGTCCCAGCCGTTCTCTTTTAACCAGTTAAGGTCGCCACGGACATTCTTACTGCCCGGAAGAACGATAAGGTCTGCTCCGGTAAACTGTTGTGGATCACGGATAAACTCGCAATCCACCTGCGGATGCATTCGCAGTACATCAAAGTCGGTATGGTTACTGGCGCGAGGATAGATAGGTACAACCACTCTGAGTTGTTGCTCGCCGTTGCTCTTTTGCTGCTGATTAACCGCGTCTTCCGCTTCGATATGCAGATTCATTACGTACGGAATGACACACAAAACTGGTACGCCAGTTTGTGCTTCCAACCAATCCAACCCCGATTGCAGCAGGCTAACATCACCACGGAAACGGTTAATTACAAAACCTTTAACGCGGGCTTTTTCAGAATCGGAGAGCAGCTCATAAGTACCCAACAGATGAGCAAACACACCACCACGATCGATATCTGCAACAATAATCACCGGACAATCCACTGCCTCGGCAAACCCCATATTAGCGATATCGTGCTCACGCAGATTGATCTCAGCAGGGCTACCTGCCCCTTCGACAATCACAGCGCTGTATTTCTGCTGTAACTGGGTGTGGCTTTTCACCACTTCGGTTAGTAGCTTAGGCTTAAACTCGTGGTACTCGGTCGCCTTCATATTGCCGATGGCTTTACCGTTAAGAATCACCTGCGCACCAATATCACTGTTCGGTTTTAACAGTACAGGATTCATCTCTACAGAGGCTGGTAGATAGCAGGCTTCAGCCTGTACCGCCTGAGCACGGCCGATCTCACCACCCTCGGCGGTTACCGCACTGTTAAGCGCCATATTCTGTGGCTTGAATGGCGCAACAGAGATTTTATGCCGAGCAAGAATACGGCACAGAGCAGTAACGACGATGCTTTTACCGGCGTCAGACGTGGTGCCTTGAACCATTAAGGTGTGCGGATTTTTAAAGGTGCTCATTTAATTCTCTTTGTTCCTGTAGGAGCTCACCCTGTGAGCGATACTTTTCGGCCAGAGGGCTGGCCTCCTACATGGCACTTTCTTGTTGTTCATCTAATTCAAGCAATAAATCTTGTAGCTTCTCAGAATATTCCCCCGGCTCTTGCCATAAGCCACGTTGAGTTGCTTCTAATAACCGCTCTGCCATCTCTTCTAGGGCATGGGGGTTATGTTGCTCTAGGAACTCGCGGTTCTGTTGATCAAACACCAGTGCATCGCTGACCTTTTCATACTGATAATCGGCGATCAGGTTAGTGGTGGCGTCGTAAGCAAACAGATAATCGACGCTGGCAGTCATCTCAAACGCGCCTTTATAGCCGTGTTCCTGCATCGCATTAATCCATTTAGGATTGAGCAAGCGGGAACGGATTACACGGTTCAGCTCTTCTTTTAGAGTGCGAATCTTCGGTTTTTGCGGATTAGAGTGATCGCTGTGATATACCTGCGGTGCTTCGCCGCGATAAACTTCAACCGCGTTGCTCATGCCGCCTTGGAACTGGTAGTAATCATCGGAATCAAGCAGATCATGTTCGCGGTTATCTTGGTTCTGTACCACCGCTTCCAGTTGCGATAACTGATGCTGGAACGCCTGCGGTGCAGCCACGCCATCACCTTTTTGGTTACCATATGCATAGCCGCCCCAGTTTAAGTAGGCCTCCGCCAGATCGCTTTTTTGTTCCCAGCAACGCTCATCGATTAAACCCTGTAAGCCAGCTCCATATGCACCCGGTTTGCTACCGAAGACACGGTAACTCGCCTGACGCTGCGCTTCCTCAGATGACATACCTTCAGCCAGCAATTCCTGCTCGCGCTTGTGGATATTCTGAGCAATGGTGTTGCTATCACCCGGTTCTTCCAGCGCAGCAATCGCTTGCACAGCTGAATCGTAAAGCTTCATCACATTAGGGAAAGCATCGCGGAAGAAGCCGGAAACTCGCAAAGTAACATCCACTCGCGGTCGCCCTAATAGCTGCGAGCTGAGTACTTCAAAATCTACGACACGATTAGAGCCCGGCGCCCAGATAGGACGAACGCCCATCAAAGCAAAGGCTTGTGCGATATCATCGCCACCGGTTCGCATGGTCGCCGTACCCCAGACCGATAGGCCCAGCATACGAGGATAATCACCATGTTCCTGTAGATGACGCTCGATCAGCGCTTGTGCAGAACGTTCGCCAATCGCCCATGCTGCGGGCGATGGGATAGAACGATTATCCACCGAGTAGAAATTTCGACCTGTGGGCAAGGTATCTAAACGGCCGCGAGTTGGCGCGCCACTTGGGCCCGGATTAACAAACTCACCGCCTAAACCAGCGATTAGCGATTCGATCTCAAGCTCAGCACTTTGCAGTAAGGCCTTGTGGATAGTGGCACGGGCATAAGCCAATTGTTTTGCGGTTCTTGGTAGATCGTTTAAGTTTTCTAACGAATTATCTGCCAAGACATAGTCTGTTACCAACTGAGCCGCGAATAGCTCCAGACGTTCACGAGTATCCGCCTCGCTACGCCAATCATCTTCGGTAAGTTCAGCGAGTTGCGCTGGTTTTTCACCTAGCCAGTTTTTACTGCCTACTTCTAGTGGATCAAAAAAATCGTTATCTACTTGTAGATTCAGATCCTGTACTAAGTTATGCAGAATGCCCTGACTATCGGGATCATCACCCCGCGGCAGACGTAACAAGGCCACTAAAGTGTCTGCAAGTTTTTCGCTTTCAGGCAGTTCACCAAGGCGGTGCAGGCCATGACGGATCTGCGCCTCTTTAATATCGCACAGGTAAGCATCTAGTTCGTTTAGAACGGCATCTTCATCATCAAAAGTTTGGCCTAGCTCTTCTAACAGGTGAGTATTCTTAACTTGCTTCAGGATCTCATCACGCAGCCATTGCTGACGCTTATCATCCATCCCCATCGCTTGGTAATACTCATCCACCAGCCCTTCCAGTACGGCCATTTCACCGTAGGTTTCGGCACGAGTCATTGGCGGCATAAGATGATCAATAATCACCGCTTGGGTACGGCGCTTGGCCTGCGCACCTTCACCGGGATCATTAACAATAAATGGGTAGAAGTGCGGCATTGGCCCTAAAGCGATATCCGGCCAACACTCTTCTGATAGCGCACTACCCTTGCCCGGCAACCACTCTAAGTTACCGTGCTTACCTACATGCACTACCGCATCCACCTGATAGCATTCGCGTAACCAGAAATAGAATGCCAGATAGTTATGCGGTGGGATTAGATCAGGATCATGGTAGTTAGCCACCAGATCGATATTAAAACCACGGGCTGGCTGAATACCGATAAAAGTTTCACCTAAGCGAATACCGGAAAGCATCAAACGGCCATCACGGTATTTGATATCCTGCTGTGGCGTACCCCACTGATCGATAACCGCTTGTTGGCAAACCTCAGGCAGCTGAGCAAAACAGCGCTGATAATCATCTAGCGACATACTCTGCCAGCACGGCAGGTTGTGTAGCGTATTCGGGTTATTCGTGACTGCACCTAGCAGTTCCTGAATCAGGGAATCGCCATTTTCAGGAATATCCTGCAGTGGATAACCTGATGCTTCCAACGCTCTTAAAATATTTACCGCGGATGCCGGAGTATCTAAACCTACACCATTACCGATACGGCCATCTTTGGTTGGGTAGTTCGCTAAAATCAACGCAATGCGTTTTTCTGAATTGGGCTTGTTTGCGAGCTGAGCGAACCTAAGCGCTAACTGCGCCACAAAGCCTGCGCGTTCTTGATGGAGTTGATAACGCACCACTGAAACTTGGCTGCGCTCATCGAAGTGATCTTCGGTTTTAAAGCTCAGTGCACGAGTGTGCACCCTGCCATCCATCTCGGGCAGTACCACCTGCATGGCAATATCACGACTGCGTAAACCTTGCGAGTGCGTTAGCCAATCCTCTTCGGTACTACTAGAAAGAACCAACTGCAGAACAGGCACTTTACGCACAAACGGCGAGTAGAACTCACTCGGTTGCGAACACAGATCGGGACTCGCGACTGTATTTGAGGCAAAGCCGGTGCTGTTGATAATCAGGTTGGCACCGCTCTGTTCCAATAGCGCATTCACTAGCGCTAAGGATTCCGCATCTTTAAGCGAGGCAATTGCGATCGGTAATGGTGCTAAACCGTTGCTTTCGAGCTGTTCGATCAGTTGATCAAACATGCGGGTATCGCCACTTTGCAGATGGCTGCGATAGAACAACAGCAGCGCGACCGGCTTATCGGTATCGCATTGGCGTTGTTGCCACTCTGGAAAGGTCGCCGCCTGCACAGTATTTTTTGGCGTGTTACTAGCAGCCGGTAGATAGATCATACATTTAGGTAGCGGTCTTGGCTCATGCCAGAGACGATCTAAATGCAGGTATTGATCGGTTAAGCAGTTCAACAGCTGCAGACTGTTATCTACACCGCCTTCACGAAGGTAGCGCCAGATCCGCATCGCTTCGCTATCGGTTACCGAACTTGCGGAGAACAGTTCTGGATCGGGGGTATCGTCCCCCGGCACGATGATTAGCGTGCGACTGCTATCCGCTTGCGCCCATGCTTGTAGGCGTTCGAAGCCATATTGCCAGTAACTCGCACCACCTAAGAGTGACAGAACAACCACTTTAGATTGCTCCAGCACTTTATGCTCATACAGATCATAAGCAGCAGGTTTTAGCAGCTGCATCCAGTTGGCTAGACGAACCGATGGTTGCTCTCCACCTTCCTCTTCCCCTTTACCTTCAATCTGCTCATCGGAAAAAAAGCGCGCAGCATCGGACAGCGCGGCAAGCGAGCTATCGGCTGCAGAGAGGATGATCATATCGGCCGGTGTCTGGTTTAAGTCGATGATGCCTTCATCATCGACAAACCCGCCCGGTTGCGCTGCTAATAGGTGCATAAATAATCAGTCGTTAGTGGCTAGAAACCAGAATTAAACCAATGCTTCTTCAAGCGCGGCTTTGATGGTTGCTTCGTCGATGCCTTTGCCGATAAATACCAACTGAGTTTTCGGCTCATCGTTGCCCCATGGACGATCGAAATACACATCCAAACGCTTGCCTACCGCCTGCATTACCTGACGCATCGGCTTACCTGGAAGTGCCGCAAAACCTTTAGCACGGAAGATATTAAAGTCGCTTAGCAGACCTTTCAGAATAGCTTGCAGCTTGTCGCTATCCACTTCACCGATAGATATCACGAAAGAATCAAAGTGATCGTGGGCATGGTCGTGATCATGGCCGTGATCGTGGTGATGATCGTGGTGGTTGTGTACCGCTTCGATACGCTCTTCTGTAGCGCAGTCTAGACCCATCAGCATCTCAAGATCCGCTTCACCGTTGCTGATGTAAGAGGTCTTAACTTCAGCAGGCACTTTGGCATTTACAACCGCTTCAACCTGAGTGCGCTGCTCTTCTGCGAGTAGATCGTTTTTGCTCACTACAACCAGATCCGCAGCACTTAGCTGATCTTCCAGTAGTTCTTTCAAGCTTGGATCATGATCTAGGCTCTCATCCGCTAAACGCTGCTCTTGAACTTTAGCTTCGTCGTTAGCGAAACGACCCGCTGCAACCGCAGGACCGTCAATTACAGTGATGACCGCATCAACGGTGCAGTACTCTTTAATGCCCGGCCAGTTGAATGCCTGAACGAGTGGTTTAGGTAGCGCAAGACCACTGGTCTCAATCAGGATATGATCGATATCGTCACGACGCTCAACTAGCTGCTGCATAACTGGCAGGAACTCTTCTTCTACTGTGCAGCAGATACAGCCGTTCGCTAGCTCGTAGAAACCTTGTTCGCCCTGTGCACCACCTTCTGCTGCAGACTCATCTTCACAATCAAGAGGACAGCTACGTAGCAAGTCAGAGTCGATATCCAGCTCACCAAACTCATTTACAATCACGGCGATACGCTTGCCTGCCGCTTGTTTCAAAACACTAGATAGCAATGTTGTTTTACCGCTACCCAAAAAACCTGTTACTACCGTGGTTGGAATCTTATTCAGTTGCATAACTATTACTCTGTTGTCTCTTTAACAAGTTTTGCTTTGTGTTCTTTCTTGCGGAATACGTGGGCCTGATCCTTGTCGTACAGATAAGAATCGGCAAATTCATCGGTATCCAATACATGGCCGACCAGAATCAAAGACGTGCGGGTAAAGCCCTTTTCGCGGACTTTAGCGACAATATCACCCAAAGTTCCGGTCACTTTGTCCTGATCAGGCCATGAGCTGCGATAGCAAACGGCTACCGGGCAATCTTCGCCATAATGCGGGATCAGCTCTTCAACAATCTTATGGATACGGGTTACGCCCAGATGAATCGCTAAGGTTGCGCCACTCTGTGCAAGCTGCGGCAAACGCTCACGCTCAGGGAACGGCGTCTTACCTTCATAACGGGTCATAATGATCGTTTGAGATACGCCGGAGAGCGTTAGCTCTTTCTTCAGATAAGCCGCAGAAGCAGCCACTGCACTGACACCCGGGATCACTTCGTAATCGATCCCTTCGGCTTCTAGGCGGCGGATCTGTTCGCCGATAGCACCGTAGAGAGATGGATCACCACATTGTAAGCGGGCAACGTCCTTACCCTCTTTATGTGCTTGAACGATATGATCGGTAATCTGATCCAGATCGATTGTGGCGGTATCAATAATCTTCTCCGCCTTACCCTCAACCGCTTCCAGTACTTCACGTGGAATCAGAGAACCGGCATAAAGCACCACTGGGCACTCTTGTAGTACACGATGACCTTTGAGGGTCATTAGCTCAGGATCACCGGGACCTGCGCCGATAAAGTAGACTGTCATTTCGTTTCCTTAATTATTGGATTTGTAGGTAGAGATTTTTTTCTCTGACAAGGCGAAAGCGCACGCAGAAGCAGAGTTTACTTCCAGTAAATGAGCATTCGAGTACGCTTTTAACGAAGTCAGAGGGAAATAGATCACATACAAACCTATAATTTCTTTGAGTAACCGCGCGGCGTGTAGACCCACTCTTTTGAGCCATTGACGATATGGCGAGATTCGCTGTTACCTACGCTTACCAGAGTGAACATATCCACATCTTTAGCATCCAGCTCACCTAAGGTAATAATACGGATCGATTCATCTTCACGAGTTAACTGACGGCCTAGTAGCACGGGCGTTTCCGCAGGGCGATACTGCAGCAAGATGTCGCGGGCATGATTCAGCTGCCAATCGCGCTTTTTAGATACGGGGTTGTAGAAAGAGATTACAAAATCCCCCGTACCCGCACTGTGAATACGTTTCTCGATCGTTTCCCAAGGGGTTAACAGATCAGAAAGCGATACCGTACAGAAGTCATGGCCCAACATTGCACCAACACGGCTGGCACCCGCCTGCATTGCCGAGATACCTGGGATCACTTCGATATCTACATCTAGCCATTCAGGATGATCTTCTTTGCCCTGTAGCTGTTGATCCAGCAGCTCAAATACCAATGTCGCCATGGCATAGATACCGATATCGCCACTGGAGATCAGTGCGGTTGTTTTACCGCTTGCCGCCAGATCTAAAGCTAAACGCGCGCGACCGATCTCTTCGCCTAAAGGCAGATCATGGTGCTGTTTGTTATCACAAACATCGCCCAACAGATCTAGATAAAGACCGTACGCCACTAGATCGGAGCTTGCTTTGATCGCTTCCAAAGCTTTTGGCGCCACAAGCTGCGCATCACCAGGGCCTGTGCCCACTACAAATAGTTTTGACATTAAATTCTCTTTCTTCGGCTATTTGCCTGAATAGCTTCTGGCAATTGCACAGGTAGCTTTCTTCGTTTTCTGTTTATTCAAGACCAGCTCAGGCTGTTGCCCAGTCTGCTGCTTGGCACTCAATAAGGCTGCTGATTCAGCTACGCCATAAACACCGACAGTGTTGAACACATACTCAGATCGAGTACTCAGTAAAGGTTCCATCTCAGATAACTGGTTTTTATCCCAAGTCTGATAAGGCTTATCGAGTTTTTTAGCCAACTCAATTAAGCCAACCTCGTCTGCTTTAATATCAATGCTGCTGATAGAACTGACCTGATCTAAGCTCAAGCCCGACTGTTGCAGACATTCCAGCAACAACCGTTCTAATTCATCCACAGGGCAGCCACGTTCGCAGCCCATGCCCACGCTATAAACTGGATTTAGGTAGCCGTTAGCTGTGGTAATCACCGGCTGCGCATTTAACAACTTAGAGACTTCTAAAGCCCAGTTATTAGCGCCCCCTTCGTGACCTGATAACAGCGGAATTACAAACTGCCCTTGTTCATCGATCACTAGTACAGGCGGGTCTTGATATTTATCCTGTAGCACCGGCGCTAAACTGCGCATAACAATGCCAGTGGCACAGATAAAGATCAGTCGATCACCATTTTTAAAAAAGCCCTGAACTTGCTCCGCAAAAGGTTGCGGTTTATACGCCACTTCCGCTTCAATCAAGGACCTGAGACGCTCAGCGAGGCTTTTGCCCGCTTCAGTCAGCGCAATAATCTTTGTCATAACGAAAAACCGACTAGCCAAGTCTCGGCCAGGGGCTGGCCTCCTACATTAGCATCCAATGAACTTGTAGGAGCCCACCCTGTGGGCGATGCCGTATCGGCTAGATAATTCATCGGCTATTCCTCTGACTACGGGTAATCACAAACAACGAAAAGTAAGGGCCCGCTTCCGCTTCCAGCTCACTGATATCGTTCACAATCCGTTGATTATCACGGCCGATATATTCCAGATACTGAGCATCTTCAGTGCGTCCGCTCTCAGCCAGTAATTTAAGTAAACGAGGGCGCGCCTGACCCGCTTTCATAATCACCAGCGAATCATTCTGCTTAAGTGCGGCAAGAATCTGTTCATCAGTATGGCGACCGCTCACTACACAAAACATCTCTTTCAGCATGGTGAGTGGGTGAACCAGAGTGGCTGCGGCAGCATTTACCGAGGTTATGCCCGGCACAACTTCGCAGGTAAAGCGATCTTGTAAACGTTCCAGTAGATAACTGAATGAGCCAAAGAACAGTGGGTCACCTTCACATAGGAAGATCACATCCAAGCCCTGCTCTAGCTGTTCAGCAATGGCCGCCGCACCTTGATCATAAGCCTCATTCGCTTTGTTGCGATCCGTCGACATCGGCATATAGATCGGAATACCCGATTGCGCTGTCGTCGCTGAATAGATTGCATCGGAAGCGATATTCTTCGCTTGTGATTCACCTTTGTCATTCACTAGGTAACTGATCACATCTGCCGTCTGAATCAGACGCCACGCTTTCACAGTAAGCAGCTCGGGATCGCCTGGGCCAACACCGACACCAATAAAACGGCCTTTCACCAGATTCATACCGAAGCTCCAATTTTTACAAACTTAAACAAATTAACCGGTAAATTCGGTCGATACATCAACTGACCAGCTAAGGTTTCACCACGACTGACGGCCACTTGGTTGGTTTCCAATTGGCTATCTTCAGCTAACGAGCGTTCTTGCCAGAACTGCATCAGTAGCTGTTTGGTATTTTCAGTGACCGCACTCGCCACCAGCACACCATCTTTAGGAAGTAAGGCCCATATTTCGGCAAGCAACTGTGGCAATTCACCATCGCTACCACCAATAAACACTTTGTTTGGAGAGACTAACCCTTCCAATGCTTCAGGCGCGCGCCCTGCAACAATTTTAAGATTGCTGACCACGCCAAAACGCTGGCGATTCGCTTCTAAACAACTTAGGCGATCTGGGTGATGCTCTATCGCTTGTACTGTCGCTAACGGCTGCCAATAAGCAAGCTCAACCGCTACCCCACCGCAGCCAGCACCTATATCCCAAACCTGATCATCACGGCTTAACTGCATCAACGAGAGAATC
Organism: Neptuniibacter sp. QD48_55; assembly: GCF_047778115.1. Lineage (GTDB taxonomy): Bacteria > Pseudomonadota > Gammaproteobacteria > Pseudomonadales > Balneatricaceae > Neptuniibacter. Next base: position 2,502,676 of record NZ_CP180555.1, read on the forward strand.
GTAAGTCTGACCTCGCGTTTACTGATCATCCCTTTACCCGGTTTATCTGTATCAGTAATAAAGTGCTGATCAGGAATACCCGGAAACTCAGGTAGGTAACCTTGGTTTGAACCCGGCTCGATAAGGGTCAGATGCAGTGGATCAAACTCATAATCTGCTTCCAGTAACTCCGATGCAGAGAAACTACGAATCCGCTCGTCTGGATAACCTAGCGTTTCCAATACGGTCAGCTGCGCTTGTGGAAAACCTGAATCGATGCAGTGTTGAGCAAGCACCTGAGGATAACTTTTACTGTCCGTCAGGATCAGCAACGACTGATTCTGGCGTAAACGTGTTTTCAGCTTTTCGACCGGACGACCGTGCAGGCTTAATACTTCTAGGTCCTGCAGGGCCAGACCCAAACGGTGGCAAGCCATCTGTAAGCTCGAAACCGCTGGATAGAATCTCAAATCTGACTGGGAAAAATAGCGGCTAAACCAGCGACCGATGCCATAAAACAGTGGGTCACCGGAGGCGAGAATCATCACTGATTTGTCTTCAGCAATAACGCCCTCAACCAGTGTTTTAAGTTCAGCTAGTTTTGGTAGTTCTGTGGTAGTTTTATCTGATGGCATCAACTCTTTGATAGTCGCCAACTGACGCTCAGAACCAATCACCAGATCAACCTGTGCTAAAGCCTGCTGCGCATCCGAAGAGAGCTCAGCCAGATGAGAAACACCTAAACCAACTACGTGGATCATCAGTAAAATTCCCCACGATTACAGCGCAGTAGCGCATTACAGCTCGCGGCTGATACAGCACTACCGCCCTGACGGCCGAGCAGCGTTATACACTCAATACCTAGTTGTTCGTGAACATCCCACAATGCTTGTTTGGACTCAGCAGCACCGACAAAACCCACCGGCATACCGATAATCAACGTCGGTTTATCTGCGCCCTGTTCGATCATTTCTAACAAACGAAACAATGCAGTAGGCGCATTGCCAATCACCACGACACTACCGGCCAAAGAATCACGCCATAGCTCTACCGCAGCCATAGAACGAGTTTCACCCGTTTGTTTTGCCAGTTCTGCAGTACGTGGATCATTCAGATAACAGCTAGGTAAACGCTCGATCATACGTTTGGTGATCCCCTGACGTACCATCTCCACATCACAGAGAATTTCACACTCCTGGGACAGCGCAGCCATACCTGCTTCACAAGCATTTTTACTGAAGCGCACCTGTTCCGCTAACTCCGGCATACCTAAGCTGTGCACAATACGCATCACAACCTGCTGTTGCTCACGGTCGAAATGGCTTAGCTCAGTTAGCTCGCGAATCTGTCGAAAGCTATCTTTCTCTATCGCCTGTGGATTAATTTCGTACTCAAACGCCACGCTGTTTCTTACCTACTATCATCTAGACTCGTTAACTAGTGTTCTGACGGCTTCTACACAGCCGTCTATCTCTCGGAATATCCGATCCGCTTCTGGTAGCTCTGGGCGCTCTAACATAAACACATCTACGCCCAGCTCTCTGGCAGCACTCAACTTCGCTTCTGTTGCTGCCCCGCCACTGTTTTTACTGATCAGCAGATCAATCTGATGATGCGCTAACAGCGCCTTTTCATCCTGATGATTAAACGGCCCAATCGCTTTTAACCATTGCATGCTTTGCGGTAATTCAGCTTGCGCAGGTGCAGCTGTGCGGAACACCTGAGTCTGACCACTACGTTGTGCATAAACGCCAAACTGATCGATCACCGCTTGGGATAACTGACCCGCCGTTAAAAGCACCGACTTATAGTTTTCTGCTGCCGCAACCAGTGATTGCATATCAGCAAAGCTACGCCACTTATCGCCCTGCTGCGCTTGCCAAGCTTCGCGGTGGAAACGCCAGCATTCAATTCCAAGCAGCTTGGCAGCATTCACCGCTGTACTACTCATTGTTTCCGCAAAGGGATGGGTCACATCTAGAAGAAGACCAATCTGCTCCTCTTTTAGATAAGTCACCAATCCACCATATTGGCTAAAACCACCTGAGATCACTTCGCAAGGTAGCTGCGGAATTCTCACCAACCCGGCTACGCTATAGATCACGCGGTTATCACCTAATAGTCCTTGCTGATCTAGGCCTTTAACCACTTTGCGTGCATCTGAGGTGCCCCCGAGAATCAGGATATTCACTGCTGATCTCCATTCAGGCTACCCGATGTATCTCGATTAGAAGCTTTACCTTGAGCATGCCCCACAAAGTTGCCTTTTCGATCCGTGGCCCACACTTCGATCTCTACTTGAGGTTGAGTTTTAAGCACAACCTCTTCTGCAACCAGCAACGCTTGGGTGCAAACCGCTTGTGCTATGTCAATCTCGGCTTCCTGACACAGCTTTAGTACTTCCATACTGGTATTAGCGTTGTGGATCTTCTCCAACAACGGCGCATTAGCACCCAACATCTCAGCCAACATCGCCATATGTTGAAAATCGATGCTCGAACTACGGCTATTCAGATCCATATGACCGTTCGCCAGTTTGGTCATCTTGCCAAAACCACCGCAAATACTGAGTTTTGCTACTGGCTCTTTGCGTAGATGCTTAAGTAAAGCGCCAACAAAGTCGCCCATCTCAATCAGGGCTATATCATCCAAGTTGTAGTGCGCTTTGATCGCAGCTTCGCTAGTACTGCCGGTCGTTGCTGCCAAGTGTTTAGTTCCATTGGCTTTGGCAACATCCACCCCTTGGCGGATCGATGCGATATACGCGGCACACGAGTATGGGCGGACAATGCCGGTTGTCCCTAAAATCGATAAACCACCGATAATCCCAAGGCGTGGATTCATGGTTTTAAGGGCAATCTGTTCCCCCTTTTCCACGCCCACAGCAACCTCAAAACCGCCTTCGTAGCCATAAACATCAGCGGCTTTTTTTAGATGCTCGGCCATCATCTTGCGTGGTACAGGATTAATCGCTGGCTCACCAACGTCGAGCACTAAACCTTCACGCGTCACTGTGCCTACGCCAGCGGCGGGTTTAAATACCACACCCGGTTCTTTCATCAGCCGTAGTTCGACAAACACAGTGGCACCATGTGTGACATCAGGATCATCACCGGCATCTTTAATGGTTGCGGTGCGAATACCCTGCTCATGTTCTAGCGGTTGATAAGCGATGATCTCCAGCTCTACCAACTGCCCCCGAGGTAGCAACACTTCTACATTTCCTGGCTGTTTACCTGCCAACAAGGCCTGTGAAGCAGCCACACAACACGCAGTTGCACAGCAACCGGTGGTTAAACCGCTGCGCAACTCAGGCTGTTGATTTTCGCTACTCTCAGGCCACATGCTTAACTTTCCAAATTGCCACTAAAAATTGCGGCGATCGCTTCAGGGTTAGACGCAAAAAATAGATGCAGATAACTCGCGGTCAGCCCTTTCTCTCGGTAGATCGCTTCGCCCGGTGCAGGATGACGCTGACGACGACCATGTCCTACCGGCTCCGGTGTATCAGAACTACGCGAACGGTGATGAGCATGCGCCTGAACTTCACCTTCAGGTAGCATCGCGGTCTGCATACCTTGGCAACCCCGTTTACCGCGCATTGCACCATGGCCTTTCATTATTCCAGCCATTGGGCGGCAGTTATCTTCTAGATCGGTAAGATCTTCAAGGCAGTAGAGGAAGCCGCCACACTCAGCCAAAATCGGTTTATCTGCTGAGTGGAACTCACGGATCTGCGCCTGCATGATTTGGTTGTCCGATAGCGCCTGTGCATGCAGTTCAGGATATCCACCCGGTAACCATAAGCTATCGGCATCGGGTAGTTGCGTATCATGCAGAGGTGAGAAGAAATTAAGCTCTGCTCCCATCTGCTCTAGTAAACGTAGATTGGCATCGTAGATAAAACTAAACGCTTCATCCTTAGCGATCGCTATACGCTTACCTTCAAGTAGCGGTTCAACCTCTGGCAACTCTGCACTAAAAAACTCTACTGGCTCAGGCAAGCTAGTAATCTGATTGACTGTCTCTAACGGACCTTTGATCCACTCGGCACCGAAACCAAAACGCTGTTCTAGCTCGTCGTAAACTTCCGCAGCCTGTACTAAACCTAAATGACGTTCCGGTAAAGCAACCTCTGGATCACGCGCCAATGTAGCTAGCAGAGGTAAAGATTCAGGCAGTGCAGCACGAATCAGTTGAGCATGGCGCTCTGTGCCACAGTTATTGGCAATAAGACCTGCAACCGAAATATCAGAACGATAGTTAGCTAAACCCATCGCAATTGCTGCAGCAGTCTGAGCCATCCCTTTTACATTCATAACGATGGCAACAGGGATATTAAAACGCGCGGCTAAGTCTGCACTGGAAGGTTCACCATCAAACATGCCCATAGCGCCTTCAACCAGAATCAGATCGGCTGTTTTTGCTGCTTCATAGAGCTTTTGTTGGCAGTAGTTTTCGCCAGCCATCCATAGATCTAACTGCTCGACATCCTGACCACTCGCCTGCGCTAAGATCTGCGGATCCAGATAATCAGGGCCGGTTTTGAAGACACGAACCACTTTGCCCTGATCACGGAAATAACGTGCCAGTGCTGCTGTGATCGTGGTTTTACCTTCACCCGAGCTTGGTGCTGTTAGAAACAGCGCGGGGCAAAGTACAGATTGCTGTTCAGCCATTAGTATTCGATCCCAGCCTGAGCTTTGACTCCAAGACGGAATGCATGGCGTTCATCACGAATACTGCTGATCGTATCAGCGATCTCTTCTAGACCTTCAGGCATTACACGACCGGTAATCATGACGTTCTGGTTCTTCGGGCGATTCTGTAAAGCTTCGATAACCGGCTCTAACGGCAGGTATTTGTATTTGAACATATAGCTCAACTCATCAAATACCAGCATTTCATAGCTATCATCTTTAAGGTATTGCTCGGCTAGGGCCCAAGCTTTTTTGGCCGCCTCAATATCTTGAGTTTTATCCTGCGTTTCCCAGGTAAAGCCATGACCCATGACATTCCAGTCGATCAGCTCATGATCACGGAACAGCTTATATTCGCCGGTCTCAGTACGACCTTTCACAAACTGGATAACCGCCGCTTTTTTACCATGACCGACACAACGTGCCATAGTGCCAAACGCAGAGCTACTCTTACCTTTACCGTTACCTTTTAGCAGGATAAGTACACCGCGCTCTTCAGTGGCTTGGGCGATACGCTTATCGATCACCTCTTTCTTTTTCGCCATGCGTTCCTGATGCGTTTTCATATCGGGTTCTTATGCTCCAGATAAAGATAGGTAAGTTGCATTTAATTCATTGGCGAAACGACGGCCTTTGCCGCGTTTCACTTGGCTGAGTTCGGTATCGATCCAAATCAAATCGCCACCTAAATCAATGCCATTTAAAGAGCTACTGCTGCGACCATCGCTTAAAACATAGATTGCAACATCAAGCTCTGGCTGTTGTTTGCGCAGCTGCTGTAGATAAGTTCGCGCTTCAACAAAAGCTTCGCGCATAGGTGTGCCACCACCGGCACCGAGTTGATCTAACCAACTCCGCAGCTCTTTCGGTGCCCTAATTCTAGAAAGCAAGTTTTTAACCTCGGTATTACCAAATCCAAACAGAGCGATCTGTTCACGATTCAAATACGCATTCTCTGAGATCTGCAATACAGCAGCTTTTGCATAAGCAAAGCCCTGCGCTTGTAGCGTAGAAGCTGAAGTATCTAACAAGACCAGATGTAAACGATCTGAACTCTTGCCCTGCTTCTTAAACTGCAGCGCCTTTGGTGGCCAGTTAGGCAGGCTGCTCATTAAAGTCTTAAACCAGTCAGGACGACTGCTCAGTTCTGATGTTTGCTTAATGCCCTGCTTCTCGTGGTTGTGAGTCATCAGATCAGGAAGCTCTATTGCCGTTTTCTCAGCCGTCTTCTGTTGCTGCGGCTTCATAGCACCCCACTCACCTTCACCGGACTGTTGTCGATGACTATCGTCCGGGCGTTTAAAGCCTTGCTGATCTTGCTGAGGCGGTGATGGCGGTTGCTGTGGAGGAATCTGCTCAGGCGAAACCTTACGGCGATGCGCTAAAACTAACTCTTCCACTGCATCGATATTTAGTTTTGTCACTGCCGCTTGCTGATTAAGTGCAGCATGGGTTAACGCTGCTCGATACCACACGATATCAGCACGTAGTCCATCAACCTGTGCTTGAGCACATCGCTCAGCAATATCTAAACGCAGCTCATCAGAACAAGTAACAGCTTGCAGCTTTTCACGAGCCGCTAAAATCTGACCAACCAGTTCAGTTTGTTGTACAGCATATTCGGCAATAAAGGCTTCAGGGTTGCGATCAAACTGCTCACGACGCTTTACAATCTCGACCCGCTCAAGGGGCGCATACTGGTTACTTAGGTTTACCGAAAAGCCAAAGCGATCATGCAACTGTGGGCGCAACTCCCCCTCATCTGGGTTCATTGTGCCAACCAATAGAAACTCAGAGCGGTGGCTATGGCTTATGCCATCACGCTCTACGCGGTTAATGCCAGAGGTAGAAACATCTAACAATAGATCAACGAGGTTATCAGGTAGCAGGTTCACCTCATCCACATAGAGCACCCCACCATGGGCTTTGCTCAGTAGACCAGGGCTGAACTGAATCTTCTTATCGTTCAGTACTTGCTCCAGATCCAGCGTACCCAACAGCATCTCTTCGCTAGCACCTAACGGCAGCGTCACGAACTCAGCCGCGACTAGATCATCCCCTTCCGCTTGAAGGTGATCGGGCAAAAGATCCGCCATACCGCGCGCTAGCGTAGACTTAGCACTACCACGTGGCCCACTGATCACCACCCCACCGATAGCTGGGTTGATCGCTGTAAGTATCAAAGCAAGCTTAAACTGCGCCTGCCCGCATACTGCTGTAAATGGAAAATGAGGCTTACTCATTCTGCTACCTATTAAATGTCTCTAAATCTAGCAACTACACTCTAGCGACTACAATCTAGCTGCTAGCCACTCGCATCTGACTACTGCTTAGGCCAGTGGGCATGATGTTCATCTATGACGAACTTGTGTTTATGCTTCTGCTTCGGATGATAATGGGGATGCACATGCGGCTCCGGCCCCTCCCATCCTTCGTGTTCATGCTGATGATGTTCATCATGTACATGTGGATGAAGATGATCCATCTCTGGATGCTCATGCCATAAGTCATGCTGATCATCTTTCTTCCAAACCAACATCGCTGCAACCAGCGCTAGCGCTGCCAATAAAGCTAAACCAAGAAAAGCACCGTCCATACCCAACCGACTACCTAGCCATCCTGCAAGCAGATAACCTAACAACCACATACCGTGAGTCAGGGCGAAATTCGCTGAGAAGTAATCGTTTCGATCACTCTCTTGGCAGGAGTTTCTAACTACTCGCCCTGTTGGAATCAGGATCAAACTTGTACCGACACCAATCACAAACCAGATTGGAAATAATCCCCAATACCCTGGACCGCTTAGCCCTGCCAACAGAGCAACAACCAACAACCCAGCTCCAATAAACATTACCGGGCGATCATGAACACTCTCAAGCAGTTTAGGCAATATAAACGCCGCTATCATTGAGCCTACGCCTGCTGATAGCATCAGCAAAGGCACCTGCTCTTCGGATAAACCCAACACCGCACGCACATAAACAACTGTGTTTACGATGATCATCGCACCAGCAGCGGAAAGCGCTAGATTGAGCAACAACACCGCCTGTAAGCGCGGCGTTTTAAGATAACTACGCACCCCAAAGCTAACCTTTTTCCAAACCCCACCGCTGCGATCGCTCACTGTATTTGCTGGAACAACCGCTAGTAGTAGGAACAATGCAGCGATAACAAAACCAACTGCATTCAACTCGAACAACAAGGCATAGCTAGTAAATACTAATAAGAAAGCCGCTAGTGCAGGGCTTAATAAGCTTTCCATCTCCATCGCTAAGCGCGATAAAGATAGCGCTCGGGTATATTCTTTTTCATCGGGCAATACATCGGGCAATAACGCCTGATAGACCGGGGTGTAACCTGCGGCCATCGCATTTAGCAGAAACATCAACAGAAACAGCTGCCACGCTTCCTGACAGAACGGCATTAATGCCACCAGCGCCGCTCGGCCAATATTCAACCCTGCTAACCATCTCTTTCGTGGTAACTGACTGGCATAACCACCCACAACGGGCGCCACACAAAGATAAGCGACCATTTTGATTGCTAGGGCTACACCTAAGACCCAGCCAGCATCACTAGGATTTAGATCAAACGCCAACAGTGCCAAAGCAACCGTAGTCAGCCCTGTACCCACCAGCGAAACTAATTGGCCAAGAAAAAGCCAACGAAACGCAGGATTACTAAGGGGCTGAAAAATTTCCATTAAGCGCTTTCCAACTGCGGCTCAGCAACGGTAACAGCTTTAAGTTTCGCCTCTTCCAGGCGGACTTCACGCGTAGCCAGTTGGACAATAAAATCTGAATCATGAGAGATGATGATCATCGCTTGCGGTAAACCTAGCAGCGTATCGATCAGCCTTTGACGCGCTTCCGTATCTAAAGCATTACTCGGCTCATCCAGCAGAAGCACTTCAGGCTCCATGGCTAATACCGAAGCCAGAGTAATCATACGTTTTTCACCACCAGACAACTGATGAGTGATACGCTCCTCAAAGCCTTCCATACCTAACGAAGCTAAAGTATCGCTCGCAATCTTCAACGCTTCTTCACGGCTTTTGCCAAGGTTGAGTGGACCGAATGCTACATCTTCCAAAACCGTTGGGCAGAACAACTGGTCATCAGGATCTTGAAATAGGAAGCCCGCGCGCGCGCGTACATCGATGAATTGCTTTTCTTCGCTGCGAGTTTCGCCAAAGGCCCAGATCTCTCCGGCTTTAGCTTTCTTTAAGCCCAACAATAGATGCAGCAAGGTAGTTTTACCCGCACCATTTGGGCCAGTTAATGCGACCCTTTCGCCTGCATGAAGGGCAAAATCGACGTTATCTAACACCACTCCACGACGTGGATAGCGATAACTTAAACCGGTTACTTTAATTAGTGCGTTTTGTTCACTCATAAGAAATTCAATCCGGTTAGAATGCAAAGGAAAGGCACAAACACCGCTAAGAAACGGTAATCTTCACTGCCCAAGCGCATATCATCAAACAGGTAAAACTGGCCTTTGTAACCACGGCACTTCATTGCATCCATAATCCGCTCTGAACGCTCTAACGAATGCACGAGCAACATGCCAATTAGATAACCAATCGAACGCCATGTATGCATATCGGTACGAAGCACAAAGGCGCGGGCTTGCATGGCTCTGCGCATCCTTTTGTACTCCTGCCCGATCACTTCAAGATAGCGCACCGTGAACAACATAAGGTGTACAAGTTTATCGGGTACCCGAAGATGCGCTAATGCATGCCCAAGCGTGGTAGCACTGATCGTGCCTACTAAAGCAAGCAACGCCAATACCACGGCATGGGCTTTCAAAAGGATCATTAGGGCATGAAAAAAACCCTCTTTACTCGCCGATAAACCAAACAAGGTAAACCAGGTTTCTCCGGGAGTGGTAAATGGCAGCAGGATGATCAAAAAGATCATAAACATATCCATCGCGATCACACGACGAAGGGTACGTTTAACATTTAACTGTGCTAGCACCGCCAACATAAAACCAGCGATAACGGCTGTAGTTAAAACAAAAAAGTTGTGTGAAAGCACTGTCGCAAACGCAAACAGCGTCACTAAGATAACGCGCATGCGCGGGTCAAGGCGATCAATCAACGATTGATCGTGCTTAACCTTCTGCCCCTTCCATGAGGTGCCGCTATGCTCAAGAAACTGAGGCATGTTCCTTTTCCTGCTGTTTCTCTTTCTGACGTTGGCGCCACCAGATACCTAAGCCGCAAAGTCCAAAGATATAACCGATACCACCCATCACATCTTGAAGACCTGCTTTCTCTTTATAGGCAGCCAATTCCTGACGCAATGGTTTAACCTGTTTTGCTACCGTTTTTTCGATCATCGCCTGCAGTGCTGCTTGATCACCATTAAACTGTGGAGTTTCACCACTATTGCCCGAAGCACTCACTGCGACATTACCGCCGGGTAAACTATCAGGCAGTTCATCAGCTGGTAGCGAGATTTCAAGCACATGACCTGCACTTAGATTGGCAAAGAAATAGTGATCAATTCGCTGCTGAGCCGAAAATACAAACAAACCATCAGCATCAGTTACAGTCTTACCGAGTTCATTACCGGCCGCATCAGATACGATAATTTCTGTACCTTCTTGAGCCATATCACCATTAGAGAAACCTACTTCACCTTCAATCGTGTTCCCAATAGCATAAACACCACCGACAACATTATGGGCATGCGCCCCTGAAGAAATCAGGGCAAATAGGAATATAAGTGGCGCTAATAACTTAGCCATAAGCGCGTTCCTCATCGAGACCAAAGAATTCAGGCTTCACCTTACGAATCAGCAACACAGCTGCCGCAGTGACAAAGCCCTCTACAATCATGACCGGAATATGCGCAACAAAGGTCGCTTTAGCTGCGAGCAAGAAAGCCTCGCCCGAAAGCATTAACGAAAATGCCACCATGATAGTAGTTATAACAATCGAACCTGCGCCACCAATAGCGCCCCACGTTGCTGCCACTTTAGGTGACTGCGAACCAATTCCATGCCGGCAGAGGTAATACACCAGCACCGCAGGTAACGCGATATTGACTGCGTTCACCCCTAAGACGAGGAATCCACCGAAACCAAAGAACACCGCCTGTAGAAACAGGGCAACTAATAGCGCAGGGAAAGCGGCCCAGCCAAGCGCTAAGCCGATCAATCCGTTCAGGATAAGATGCACACTGGATAAACCAATAGGCAGGTGGATATAAGAAGCGATAAAAAAGGCGGCTGAAAGTACGCCTACCTGAGGAAGATGATCATAATCCATCTTCTTCAAGCCTAAGCCTACCCCAGCTACTGTCAAAGCAGCACCTGTTGCTAATACCGAACCCGACAAAGCGCCATCTACAATGTGCATCTTGGTATACCTAAATTATTTAACTGAGTGAGCCTGAACCCAAATTACAGCATCTTGGGATAGCTCTTTGCCTTTATGCTCTTTATCAGAGCCAACACCCAAGGCACAGAAACCCCACTGGCCCGCTTTAGGGATACCAAAAGTAAAGGTACCGTTCGCGTCAGCAAAGATTGTTTGTGTGATAAATGCGTCAGCTGGAACTTCCATATTAGCCTCTTTTGCGAAAGCGTTAGCTTTCATATCAGGCTCATAGTTTACGTATTCCACTTCAATCTCGGCGAATGGAACTGGCTTACCTTCACTTTTAACAACGCCGGTAAACGTACCGCCTTCATAGATCGCGTAAGGCTTAGTCAAAGGAACAATCTCGGCCTTCAAACCAAAATCTTCATTCCAATCTGTTGGCAAGCTGCCGACGTTCACGATGGACTTCGTGATCTGCTGAATATAGATATCTTCAGATTCTTCAAAATAAGGTGCCATTTGATGAACAAATACGTAGTCACCTAGACCGCGTAGCTTCACATCAGCTTCGAAAGAGGTACCGGTATTATCAGCGCTGGTCCACTGAGATGGTTTAACAGAATCTAGCAACTCTGTTTTCTTACCTTTTTTGATTACATAGAACTGTTCAGGCGCTTCAACCTGCATCACATGGCCACTTTCCGCAGGGTGGGTAAATGGCATTTTTAGGTTGATCTGACCACCACGCTCACGCAGTAATTCTGGCGTATAAACCATTTGAAAGTGAGCTGATGCAATAGAAGAATAGAGCGCAGCGCCTGCTGCTACTGAAAACGCTAATTTTTTAAGCACAAAAAAATCTCCAACATAAAATATTGTCGGAGTTGGGAGGATAAGTATGTTTAGACAAACCAAACAATTACTCGGTGAAGCCCTCCGCAACACCACGGTAAACAACTATTAGGCTGGTATCCGGACTCATCAGCGAAGAAATTAACCTTCAATCAACTTACCTTCCCATATCCAAGATACAGTGGCATAAAAGCTGATATAACCAATTTACCGTTGCGGGGGCAGTGTTGGGATCGCTATTGAATCCTGGCTCATAAGCTCACCAACTTCCCGGGCTATCAAAATCGCTACCCGTGACCTCATTTGGGCATCAATTTCAGCCTGTACAAATGTACGACCTAATAAGCGCACAACTCTACCCGCCATACCCCTTATTTGCAATTGAGTTCTATTCCAGTGGTCATGAATAACGTAAATATTTAAATCCCAACTACACTAGGGATTAAGCACCTTCTTTTCGGAACTAAAAACAAGAACTCCAAGCATTAAAGAGGGCTCCAAAATATGTTTGCGCATAAACCCTTCTCTCTCATTGCTCTAGCCGCTTTGATTACTTCCTTATCTTTACAAACACAAGCTGACTGGTACGCCAGTTTTTCTAGCGAGTACCAACCCGAAGCACAAAGTGGCCACTATGCTTACAAACCTTTACTGCAATTCAGTGAAGGCAATTTTGGTACTTACCTAGAGTACGTATATGTTCCAAGGAATGGGCTGGATAATGGTCAAAATCTAACTTGGCAGGTTGAATACACATGGCAGTTAAATGAAAGCAGCATTTTTAAACTAGTTCATGAATTTGACCGTGCTATAGATAGTGACACCAATAGCGCCGAGCTCACTCCCATGTTCTACACCACGCTTGATAATGGCTTAAAGGCAGGGTTTGAACTGGAGATCGATTACTACCTCGATGGTGATTTTGATATCTATGAGATTGAGATCGAACCCACACTTAAATGGAGCCGAAACCTAGGCGAAGGCAAACTCAACCTGGAGTTAGAAGCCCCAACAATGCGTCTATATAGTAGCGATGATTCGATTAAGGATTTTGAATTCGAAGAGGTACTCCCTATTATCGGCTACGATCACCCTCTTTCTAAAAACTTAACCCTACATACCCTGCTAGAACTTCCTTACGACCTTCAGGAAGATGATTTCGACACTATAATCACAATTGGGCTTGGAGTTACCTTCTAGCCCTATTTGCCTTTATAATCCGTTTTTTTGATCTGGATAAGGCATCTTCCATGCTCTATGTACTTCCTGAAACAACAGGCGACATCATCGTCCTGCAAGCGAATGATACTCTGACAGCAAGCGATTACACAGAAACATTCCTACCGCTGTTTGAGCATGTAAAGAACACCCACCCTGAAGTTCGCCTGCTGATCACTTTTGCTCCAGATTTTTCAGGCTTTGAAGCCGGTGCATTATGGGAAGATCTAAAATTCGGCTCGGAACACGCCAATGATTTTTACCGTATAGCAATCGTTGGTGATCCTAAATGGACCGAATGGATGACTAAGGTAGGCGACCTGCTAACCCAAGGTGAAATGCGCCACTATAGAATGACTCAACTACTTGAAGCACTTCGTTGGATTAACGATGAAGATGAAGACGATGAGGAAGAAGAAACACTTTACCCTTTCGGCGGATAACGAAGCAGCTTGAACAATAAGGGCCATCTCATAACGGCCCTTTTTTAAGCTTAAGAACTAGTGCACCGTCAGCATGCCACTAGAAACCATTTGCGAATACAGGGCATCGCGCAGCTCTTGCGGCATATCGACAAAGTCCAGATTCCCGTACAGAAACACCTCTTCTAAATCTATTTCGATCACTTGGGTATCAGGCGCTACCTCAGCTTGAGGTTTGGCATCGTCTAATCCAGAGGCTTTTATAATTTTATATATGGTTTTACCGTCTTTCTTTTCCATCTTGGCCTCACTTACTACATAGAACTACTCACACAGTATACGCCCATAAGGCAAAAGCCAAACGCTATAAAGCAAAAGACCGGGCAATGCCCGGTCTTTTTAGTTACAAAATAAAGAGCCTGACTTATTTTGTTTCTAACGATGAAGCGACTTGTGCTTCAAAGTATTCGCGAGTCAACTTGAATACAACTGGGCTCAACAGCGCCAGAGCAATCAAGTTTGGAATAGCCATCATTGCGTTTAGTGTATCCGCAAGTAGCCATACGAAATCCAAGCTGATCATCGTGCCTACAGGCACAGCGATGATCCATAGGATGCGGAAAGGCATAATTACTTTCACACCAAATAGGTATTCAGCACAACGCTCGCCATAAACACTCCAACCTAGAATAGTTGTGAAAGCAAAGATCGCTAGAGAGATAGCAACAATGTAGTTACCTACACCCGGTAACGCATCAGCGAAAGCGGCAGATGTTAGTGCTGCGCCTGATACACCGTCAGTCCATACACCTGAAGTGATGATAACCAAACCAGTAATAGAACAGATGATGATTGTATCCAGGAATGTACCTAGCATTGCGATAAGACCCTGACGAACTGGATCCTTAGTTTGAGATGCTGCGTGAGCAATCGGAGCAGAACCAAGACCTGCTTCGTTAGAGAATACACCACGCGCCACACCGAACTGGATCGCAGCCCAAACAGCAGCACCAGCGAAACCACCTTCAGCAGCGTGTTCAGTAAATGCATAAGTAAAGATAAGATCTAGAGCAGCAGGGATCGCATCAACGTTAATTGTTAGAACAACTAGACCTGCAACAAGGTAACTGATTGCCATCAAAGGTACCAAAGCACCCGCAACCGCACCGATACGCTTAATACCACCTAGCAATACAGCTGCAGTGAGCACCATCAGGATTACACCTGTCACCCATGCTGGCATCTGGAAGTTTGCTTCTAGAACATCAGCAACCGAGTTAGATTGAACTGTGTTACCAATACCGAAGCCTGCGATCGTACCGAAAACAGCGAAAGTCGTACCCATCCACGCCCATTTTTTACCTAGGCCATTTTTGATGTAGTACATTGGACCACCAACGTGGTTGCCATTCTCATCAACCTCACGGTATTTAACCGCTAACACAGCCTCAGAGAACTTAGTCGCCATACCTACTAGCGCAGTACACCACATCCAGAACAGAGCACCTGGGCCACCTAGAAATACAGCCGTAGCAACACCGGCAATATTACCAGTACCTACCGTTGCAGACATTGCTGTCATCAAGGCTTGGAAAGGTGAGATTTCACCGGAGCCTTTTTCGGACTCAGCCGTATTTCGGCCGCTCCACATTAATTTAAAACCAGTGCCCAATTTTAAAATTGGCATTAGTCTCAAACCTAGCTGCAGGAATAAACCTACACCTAAAATTAGTACCAGCATCATTGGACCCCAAACGATGCCGTTAACCGCACTTATAAATCCGGTCAATGCTTCCATTATGATTCCTCTATATTGTTTTTTTCTTCGAGGGAAAAATAACTGCTCTGTTATTTTTTAATTTTCAGATAGCTAATTCCTAAGGGTTTAACCCTAAAGGTTTCAGCCACATCTTAAACACAGCAATCTGCTCTTTTTCTCTTCGTAGCGAGACGGGGCTTAGTGTGCTCGCCTGGCTCTTTGACATAGAGGGGATGCCTGAACATCTGGCTATATATCAAACAACCTTATCCTGCCAAGGGTAAGTAGCCCAGCAGCCCCCACCTCTTTGCTACGAATAGAATTGCGCATTACGATATGCTAAATAAGCCAGAAAATGGCTTTGAATTAAAAAAATAAACAGTGGTATCAGCTACGAATTTCTAAATTAGCAGTGAAATAAACTATTTAAGAGGTAGATAGGATTATTGAGGCCATAAAGCCCGAGAAACAAGAAGAAAAAAGGTGCAAATCAGAGCCCTGATTTTGCACCTTCTATAGAGGGTTACGAAAAACTCAACTTACCGATTAACATTAAACTTAATAGGCAGCTCCAGTGTTTCTCTTACCTCTTCCATCACGATATAACTCTTAGAGTTCTTAACTCCTGGAAGAGTCAAAAGCATATCACCCAATAAAGCACGGTATTCAGACATGTCATTAATACGCGCCTTTAGAAGGTAGTCTGCATCACCCGAAACTAGGTGGCACTCCAATATATAAGGCAGCTGTTCAACCGCCTTATTAAACGTCTGGAATGCATCTGGTGTTTGATAAGAGAGAGATATCTCTACAAATACCAACATATTGTATTCAAGCAACTGTGGGTTTAAGCGGGCATAGTATCCTTCTATATACCCTTCTTTTTCCAATCGCTTCACACGCTCTATGCAGGGCGTCGAACTTAAGCCGACTTTCTCTGCAAGATCAACGTAACTAATTCGCCCATCGTTTTGCAAAGTACGCAAAATGCTTACATCTAAGCGATCTAGCGTACGCTTCTTACTATTTGTCATGCATTGATATCCACTATGAAAGTAAAATATGCAGGTTATTATTCTGTATTATAGCCAAACTTTAGCGCCTTACACTGGCAAAAACCAAATAAACTAGTGTTTTCTCATTAACATAAAAAATACGAAAATGAGGTCACATTATGCAGGTACTGGTTTTAGGTGCAGGAGTGGTTGGCGTAACGAGCGCTTGGTATTTAGCCAAGGCTGGCCATAAGGTAACTATAATCGATCGACAGGTCGATGTCGCGTTAGAAACAAGCTACGCCAACGCTGGCCAGATCTCTCCTGGTTACTCTGCTCCTTGGGCCGGACCCGGTATTCCCCTAAAAGCTGTTAAGTGGCTAATGCAAGATTTAGCGCCATTTATGATCAGCGGACGCGACGTTGATACGCAAACTCTCGCGTGGATGACCAAAATGTTATCTAACTGCACAGAAAGCGCTTACCACACTAATAAAGCCCGCATGGTTCGCCTAGCTGAATACAGCCGTGATTGCTTTATCGATCTGCGCAATGAATTAAATATAGACTACGACCAGCGCACTAAAGGTACCTTGCAAGTGTTTAGAACAGATAAACAGATGCAAGATGCCCAGAAAGATATCTCTGTTCTAGAAGAGAGCGGCGTAGATTTCCAAAGCTTAGATCGCGATGGCTGTATCGAATATGAACCTGCCCTCGCGAATGTTAAGGAAAAAATCGTAGGTGGCCTTCGCTTACCAGGTGATGAAACAGGCGATTGCTTCAAGTTCACCAACGCCTTGGCTGATGAGTGTAAAAAGATGGGTGTCGAATTCATTATGAAAACCGACATTCTGAATATAAACACTGAAGGCGATCAGGTCGTAAGCGTTTCCACTTCGCGCGGCACCATGACAGCCGATTCTTATCTTGTTGCACTAGGTAGCTATTCTACCCCTGTACTTTCTAAGATCGGTCTAAAAGTACCTGTTTACCCAATTAAAGGCTACTCACTAACACTGCCGATTATTGATGAAAGCAAAGCACCAACATCTACAGTGATGGATGAGACTTATAAAGTTGCGGTGACACGTTTTGATGATCGTATTCGTGTTGGCGGTACTGCCGAGATCGCGTCCTATAACAAGGAGCTGGAAGAGAAGCGTAAAGCTAATGTTGAGTTCGTTGTTAACGATCTCTTCCCTGGCGGCGGTTGCACAGAGAATGCTGAGTTCTGGACGGGCTTACGTCCAATGACACCGGACGGCACACCAATTTTAGGTGAGACTCAATTTGAGAACCTATTCCTTAATACGGGTCACGGTACACTAGGCTGGACCATGTCGCTAGGCTCGGGCAAATACGTGTCTGACATCATCAGCAACACCGCTCCAGATATTGACAAAGAAGGCCTATCGCTAGCGCGCTACGCCTAAATACTTATCACCCTATAACAACTATTTTCGGAGAACCGGCTGCTCCCACTGTCCGGTATCTCCTTTTTATTACAGGAATAAAATCATGCAGAAAGTTACAGTTTCCACAGACAAAGCACCTGCTGCGATTGGCACTTATTCACAAGCAGTAAAAGCAGGCAACACTGTTTATATCTCTGGCCAGATCCCGTTGAACCCAGCAACAATGGAGATGGTAACTGATTCATTTGAAAGCCAAGCGGTTCAAGTTTTCGAAAACCTTAAAGCTGTTGCAGAGGCTGCTGGCGGTAACTTAAACGACTTCGTAAAGATCACTGTTTTGCTTTCCGACCTAGAATATTTCGCGCAAGTTAATGAAATCATGGCGAAATACTTTGAAGCCCCTTATCCTGCTCGCGCAGCTTATGCAGTAAAAGCGTTACCAAAAGACGCTGACATAGAAATTGAAGCTGTTATGGTTGTATAAAACCAACCAAACGAAACTATCTGAACCAACAGTCCGGAGTGAGTATGGCTAGAGCAGCCACAGCAACCATTAACTTAGATGCTATTCGACATAACTATCGCTTAGCTAAATCTGCCGCCCCCGATCAAGGAGCGTTAGCCATTATCAAGGCTGATGCCTACGGTCACGGCGCAGTTAAAGTTGCACAGGCCCTAGAAGATGAAGCCGATGGTTTTGGTGTTGCATGTATTGAAGAAGCAGTAGAGCTTCGCGAAGCGGGCATCAACAAACCAATCCTTCTATTAGAAGGCTTCTTCTCAGCCGATGAACTGAACTATATCTCTGATAAAGAGCTATGGTGCGCTATTCATAGCGTGGAACAGATCGATATTCTGGCTAAAGCTGACATAGATAAACCTATTAGCGCTTGGCTAAAAATGGATAGTGGCATGCACCGCTTAGGTGTGAAGCCAGAAGATTACGCTGCTGCGTTTGAAAAACTGTCTCAGCTAGATCAGGTCAAAGAGGTAGTTCTGATGAGCCACTTCTCATCTGCTGACGAACCTGAGCTTTCAGCCACCAATGAACAGATCCAACGCTTTGATGCAGTAGCCGCAACTCTCGATGCAGCGGTTAGCTTAGCAAACTCTGCAGGCACGCTCGCACATGAAGATGCCCGCAGAGATTGGCAGCGTCCCGGCATTATGCTGTACGGCGCAACGCCATTTGCTGAGTCACAACCACTGGCCGATCAACTGCAACCAGCGATGACCCTAAGCTCTGAAGTGATCGCAGTGCGTGAGCTTGAGGTGGGCGAACCCGTTGGCTACAGCCAAACCTGGAGATGCAGCCGCCCAAGTAAGATCGGCACAGTTGCGATCGGTTATGCCGATGGTTATCCGCGGCATGCTAAAAGTGGCACACCAGTTTTAGTCGATGGACATAAAACGCAAATCGTTGGTCGCGTTTCGATGGATATGCTGGCAGTAGATCTGACAGATATCCCGACGGCTAATGTCGGCAGCCATGTGGAACTGTGGGGAGAAAACCTTCCTGCGACTGATATAGCCAAGTGCAGCGATACTATCCCTTACACCCTATTTACCGGCATTACCCGCCGCGTACATAAGAAATATATTTGAGAACACAATGAGTATTGAACGTATTGAATCTACTGATCGCATGAGCCGTATTGTTAAGCACAACGGTACCGTTTACCTATGCGGTCAAACTGCTGGCGAAGCACAGTGGGACATTGCAGAACAAACACAACGCTGCCTAGACAAGGTTGATGACCTACTTGCTAAAGCTGGCAGCAGCCGTAATCAGATCCTTTCTGTAACCGTTTATATCCGCGATATGAAAGACTTCGCGGCAATGAACGCTGTGTGGGATGCATGGGTTGCTGACGTAGAAAAACCGGCACGTGCATGTGTTGAAGCGCGTATGGCTCGCCCAGAAATTCTAGTTGAGCTATCTGTTACAGCAGCTTACTAATACGCAAAAAAAAGGGGATCAAATGATCCCCAATATTCGCCAGAAAATTCTACTCCAGCTACTACTTTTTTATTTTCGATCTACTTAACTGTTATCTATAAACCGCCTTGGGTTAACTTGGCTGGATCGAGTAATTTCTGTAACTCTTCCACTGATAGATCTGTGTTTTCTGCCGCAACTTCAACAACAGGTCGCCCCTCTTTATAAGCCTGCTTAGCAATCTCAGCCGCTTTCATATAGCCAATAATAGGGTTTAGGGCTGTTACCAAGATTGGGTTACGAGACAGCGCATGGTTTAGCTGTTCTTCATTCACCTTGAAGCTGGCAATTGCTTTATCCGCTAGTAGACGACTTACGTTGCTTAGCAGCTTGATGCTGTTGAGCAAGTTGCTCGCCACTAAAGGCAGCATCACGTTCAGCTCAAAGTTGCCCGACTGGCCTGCTACGGTAATAGCAGCATCGTTACCAATTACCTGAGCTGACACCATCGCGGCTGCTTCTGGAATAACGGGATTCACTTTACCCGGCATGATGGAAGAACCTGGCTGAAGCGCTTCCAATTCGATTTCCCCAAGGCCAGCTAGAGGGCCGGAGTTCATCCAACGCAGGTCATTGGCGATTTTCATCACAGAGACAGCCGTCGCTTTCAGTTGACCAGACAGTGCAACCGCGACATCTTGTGAAGCGATATGCGCAAAGAAATCATCTGCTGGCGTAAATTCTAAACCGGTAAGCTGGCTTAGTTCGGCATTAAAGTTTTTAGCAAACTCAGGATGGGCGTTAATGCCCGTACCTACGGCAGTGCCACCCTGCGCAAGGCTCTGTAAAGTTGGCTGAATCTGTTTTAGATGATGGACATTTTGCTTAATTTGAGTCGCCCAACCATTAAGTGGCTGACTCATCCGAACCGGCATCGCATCCATCAGGTGAGTACGCCCAGTCTTCACAAAACCATCAACGGCTGCAGCTTTATCTTCAATCGCTTTCTGTAGATATTCCAACGCCGGCAACAGCTGCTCTGATAGTTCAACTGCGGCACTGATATGAATACTAGATGGGATAATGTCGTTACTACTTTGACCACAGTTGATGTGATCATTTGCACCTACATTGTCGCCATAAATATCTGACGCAATTGCAGCCAATACTTCGTTAGCATTCATATTGGAGCTTGTACCAGAACCTGTCTGGAACACATCTACCGGGAAGTGACGCATCAGGTCATCTTCATTTAGCAATTGCTCAACCGCTTGAGCAATCGCACTACCCATCTTCTCTGGAATTTGATCTAGCGTGACATTGGCTTTTGCTGCCGCAGCTTTCGCTTGTAATAAAGCGCGAATAAATGCCTCTGGCATCGGCTGACCACTCACAGGAAAGTTATTCACAGCACGCTGCGTTTGGGCTGCATACAAAGCATCAACAGGTACTTCTAGCTCACCCATACTGTCTTTAGCTATACGTGTCTTACTCATCTTATTTATCCTTATTTTTCCTGACTGCGGTTAACGGCTTAGACCTGAGAGTACGTAATGGCAGGTCATGTTCAGCTCATACTTAAGCTTGCATAGGTAAGCCTGCCCATCTTGATTATTTGCAAACAGCCGCGCCAATTGGCCAAGAGGCTTATTGATGTTATCTAGGCAGCAACAACGCCAATGACTAGGTATGAGTTCATCCGCTACCGTATCTAACAATAGACGGAACTGACGTTCATAGTGCTGCTTCAGCGATTCCACACTCTTCTGCCGGCATGTATCTATATCCAAGTAATGACTGATCAAACTTGGATTGTCCGGTTCTTTTGCAAAACGTATCTGCTTCTGGACATGTTGCAGATATTCGTTAATCGGCGAATCAAACTGAGCTGTTTGCGACATAAAAACAACCAAATCTAAATGATAATTACAATCACTATACATTAGATTTAATTCACCGCAAGACGAACTCAGCAATAATTTAAAGAAAATGAGATTAAAAATGATTCTCAATAATATATTATGTTATGACATAACATTTAAGAGATAGACAAAAATGAAAAAAGGTATACACCCTGATTACGACTACGTTATCTTCCGCGACACTAGCTGTGGTAAGGATTTTCGTATTCGCTCAACTGTTAAATCATCTCAGACTGTTGTTTGGGAAGATGGCAATACTTACCCGCTTGTCACACTGGATATCTCCAGTGCATCGCACCCTGTTTATACCGGTGAGAAACGTCAGGCGAAATCTGAAGGTCGTATCGCACAGTTCAACAAACGTTTCGGCAAACACGCTCGCTAAGTGAATGAGGTGTTCTCATGCAAGTATTAACCTCTTTAAAAACAGCTAAAAACCGTCATCCTGATTGCCAGGTGGTAAAGCGTCGCGGCAAGCTTTACGTGATCTGTAAATCAAACCCGCGCTTCAAAGCCCGCCAAGGCAGCGCAAAAAATAAACGCTAACCTCGAGTTAGCGTTTCTTGTGTATATAGATCAACCTAACTATCTTTTTAAGGAACCCCTTAAAAAATAGATGGTTAAATGATCGTTCGCTGCGCGCTTCTATTAATAGCCCTGTTTTTATCTAATCCTCTCATCGCTGCTGGCCTACCTGTTGTTAATTACATGATTGACGGACAACAGATGAAGTTTAAAGGTCAGAAAGTAGCTGAAGGAGGCGGCTATGTTTTTAACCCACTCGCTGATAAATCCGTTGTAATCTCTACGACGAACTGGCCACCCTATATCAGTAACGAGCCCTGCAGCAAAGGCTGGGCGTTCGACCTAGCCATTTCCGTACTTACCAGTCGTGGTTATAAAGTCACCATCAAGTTTTTACCTTGGTCTCGCGCAGTGATGACCGTAGAAAGTGGTTGGGCAGATATTCTATATCCTGAATATTTCATTGAAGATTCAGCCCCCTCGGACCATTTCAAAAACACCTTTCGAAAAAGCCTAGTTGCTTTATCCAACCCTTTCCCTGGTGGAAATATCTCATTAATGAAGCGACGCGGGGAGCCAAAACTATTTTTTGGGGATCTTCAGCACTTAAGCGGAACGAAAATAGGCGTGGTCAGAGGTTATCAAAACTCCCCTGAATTTGATGCAATGATGGATGAAGGACTATTTGAAGTATTTGAAGCTAACAATGATCTGCAGCTGGTCAAGCTTCTCTTGGCAAAACGTGTAGATCTCATTCTTGGAGACCCAAAGGTATTTCGCTATTCGGTAGCCACATCGAATCTACCCTTTCATATCAAACAACAGGCAAATGAGGTCATGGAAGAGATTGTGCCTGCTGTCAGCTATAACCCACTTCATTTTGCGGTTAGTCGTCAAAATGCAAACTGGGAGCAGCTCTTAAAGGATATCAATGAAGGATTAAATGAACTACAAGCCAATGGCGAATTGGAGCACTTAATCAATCAAGAATCAAATTGCAGCGATCCATAGCAAGCCGCTAGTCATAATGTTTTAGCGTTAATTTATGACTTAAAGACAACAAACTGAATCCTCTTAAATTTCTATCAAACCGCAAAAAATTTAAAATATACGTACGCAAAGCATATCAATTTAGGCGAACCTATTAATAAACTTAACTCTTCTCAATTCCATGTTGAAAACAACGTCTAAATAATTGAAAACCAGCAGCTAAGGCAGTCTATTTTGAACAATAAAAATTGATCTTGAATAGCTAGTTATAAACGAAATCCTTTTATAAATTTTACTGTAATTGATAAACAGTCGATCCATTCATCACAACAGCTTTGTAAACTTGGGCTCCACACTCAAAAAACATCGAGTTACCCAATGTCTTAGATATACATCCTGCTGGTAAGGCATTTAAAATCCCAGCTGGTTGAACCACCACGTAACTCACCTGCCCCGGCACTTGCTTATACAGAACACCATTACAGTTTTGGTAAGCCATACCTGATATAACCTGCGTATAACAACCACCCGGCAACACAGTAACAGGTTGCGCATCACGAGCATCGTCACGGCGATCCATTCTTCTCGCGGTTCTTCTGGCAGCCTGGCGTGCTTCGTCATTATCATCCCAATCAGCCTGAGCAGATCCGCCTAAATTTACCCCATCAACATTTGCATCTATCACAGGTAACGCTGCGGTAAACACAGTAGCTGTTAGAGCAATTACAAGATAACTTTTGATGTTCATGATCTTTCTCCAACTCAGTAAATGATTAAGTTAGAAAAATGATAATTGTTGAAGAGGAGTGGGGATATACCGGAAAGTATATACAACGGCCAGCACCGCTGACCGTTATAGAGTTTAATATGCTCTTAAGATCGTTATTCAACCATATTGGCTTTCTTTCGTAACTTTAAAAGGTTCTCTTGAAATCGATCAGCCCACATTTGTAAAAGTGCATCTATATCGTGAAAATCACGCTGATCCCCCGACCAAGTTTCAACGTCACCTTCTAATCTATCCTCAATTGAGAGCAACATTTGATCAGAGGCTCCATCATATAAATCCAGCCTGATTCCCGCGACAAAGATAGTCTCTTCGTTTCCGGCAATACCGTTATAAGCTTCCTTTCCTGCCTTATAGATCAAACGAATAGGGATAAAATCTCTGGCAGTCATTCCAGGCTCAAGACGCTGAGCATCCAGTAAAGTCACCTTCACATTCAATTTTTCTCCAACGTTGAGTACCGACTTTCCAGAAGAGTTTGAGGTTTGAATGTAATTCAATTTTTGGTTTATAAGTTTAGGAAAGAAATTTTGAACCTTAGATATGTCATCTGCTGTCACACCCACAAATTCGCCTCTTCGATCCACCTCAACACCCACAACCTCTATCTGGTAGTAGCCAGCAAGTTGCTCTTCCGTCACCTGTGGGTGTCGCCAAATTTTAGCTGTATCTACCCATGGATGCGGTTTATACATTCCTTCAGAAGAAGGCTTAGATTGCTGTACACCGCAACCAGCTAGAGCCAAAAGACATAAAGGTAAAAGCAAAAGCCTTTTATTAATGTGCATCAGAAAATCCACTTATCAAATAAACCTACTTAAGATTTGTAAATCGTTACCTAAAAAAACCAATGATTAACGATCTTCTAGCAGTCCTGCGACGAGTAACAAGCGCATTAACTGGGCCACACTTCTTACGCCCAATTTATGCATTACTCTAGAGCGATGAATCTCAACTGTACCTTGAGCAATCCCAAGATCGATAGCAATCACTTTATTAGCGCAGCCCTGAGCGACAAGGTGCATTATCTCTTTTTCTCTTGCCGTCAGTGAATCTAAGCGCTGCTGTACTAAAGATTTCTCAGCTAGCTCTTCTCTAGATTGCTGATCACTTAGAATCGCTTGCTCGATTTTCTCTAGTAACTTCGCTTCTCGGAAAGGCTTTTCAAGAAAATCCAAAGCGCCTTTTTGAATACACTCTACCGCCATTTCAACATCACCATGACCAGTGATAAAGATAATTGGGATCAGAGCCTTTCGTTTGATCAATGCATCTTGCAAAGCAAGTCCGCTCATACCCGGCATTCGGATATCTAAAACCAAACATCCAGGCTGCTCAGCATCAAAAGCATCGAGAAAACTAGTCGCATCGATAAAGTCACGCACCTCGTAACCATCGGATTCAGCCATCATGCGAATCATATCCCTAAGCGTGGCATCATCGTCGACTACAAACACTGTACCTTTCTGATTTTCTGTCATAGCGCTCTACTCAACTTCCTTTTCTTCAACAACGGGTAAACGGATAATAAACTCCGCTCCTTTTAGCGAATGGTTCCCGGCTGTCAACTTACCTTTAGCCGCTTCAATTAAGTTTCTACAAATAACTAGCCCTAATCCCAAACCACTTTCCTTGGTGGTTCTAAAGGGTTCAAACAAGTGCGCTTGTATTTCTGTATCAAAACCCGGGCCATTATCTAGTACGGATAAGCAGATATGCCCATCTTCCTTATACAGGGTCAACTCAATTCTGGCATCCGCTTGATTCTCTAACACCTCTACAGCATTGTTAATCAGGTTGACCAACACTTGTTGCATCTGCGTTCGGCTCATTTGAATCCAAGCCGTTTCTGTCTGATTAAATTCCACTTCAACACCAGCTTGCAACGCTCGATGGGACATAATATCCATACTCTCTTGGATAACGTCGGTGAAATTAATGATGTCTTCTTTGGCTGGCTCTCGACGGATAAAAGACCGTGTACGCTGAATAATTTTGGCGGATCGTTCTGCTTCATCGCCAATTTTAGTAAGACATTCAAGTAATTTTGGATCAGCCTTACCCTGCTTACTTAAGCGCAAGGCGATATCAGAGTATCCCATAATGCCAGCTAGAGGTTGATTCAGTTCATGAGCTAACCCAGTAGCCAGCTGGCCCATAGTGCCCACTCGCTCTAAATGCACAATTTGGCTTTCAGCTTCCTGTCTTTGATTAATCTCATGAAGCCTAGCTCTATTTTCCTCTTCTATACGCTGGATCAACTGGTTAAATGCATCGGCGAGTTCATCTAGCTCATCCTCTTGTTCATTCTGAGTTCGATCTAGATTCAAAACAGGTTGATCAGTCCCCTCTTGCTGCTGCTTCATAAAGTTGATCATCCTCAAAAGGTGTTGACCGACAAGACTGCGAAAAAGGATAAACATAAAGAAAACAACAAATGCTGTTTTAAAACCATTTTTGATAAGAATGATATAGAGCTGACCAAGCATATGACTGAAGATTGCGTCGATACTAACGACTAACTCTATAGTCCCAAGTTGTTTCTCTTCACGCTGGATATTTATGGGGTAGCTTCTGGAATTTATAGATTCATTGGCAACATACTCCAAACGCTCACCATCAGCCAAATGCAGTTTATTGGCATCTACAAATTCTAACTGATTGATCCCCTGAAGCAGCTTATGCAGCTGTGCCCTATCATCTTTCCAGATTGATTCTGCAATCGCTGGAGACATGGTTGTTTCAATAAATTGCGGTACTTGATCCAACTTACGAGTCAGTTGACGAAATTCAAAGCCAAACTGAATAGCCGTGAGAATTAATGTCACTAAGGAGCTAAACAGTACCACCCGTAGGACAAGCTTTCGGCCCAACTTATATTGAAAAAATCCTATTTCTGAATTCTTTACCACGACTTTGACTCTACTTTTGCAAACCCCATATGGGTATATGCATATTTTCGGTTTAGATCCTATTTCCTACTATAAAAATAAATATTAAGCAGAGGGAACCTGCGAATAAGTCTCATACTTTCTCAGTGGGTTATAAAACGACCAGATACGCGAAAGCCAGCGCAGTGAAATGTCTAGACCTTTTCAAGTTAGCTGACAAAGTAGATGGTCGTTTTAGACCCCACCCTCTGGGGCTTGCAGAGCAACTGAATCACTTTGTTAATGATTTTCGACAGGCAACCAGCATGCCTGTAATCATTGCCTCGTGCTTCAATTGCTCTGTAAGCCTGTACCCAAGGGGCATAGCAAAGTCGTATAGGACTTGTTCGCAGGTTCCCAAGGATCAGTCTTGTGAAAATAGCATTGTCTACCCAGCAGATAGCCCCTGTCTATCCCAGCAAACCCGTACATGCTCAGAACAGGCATATTAGTATTCCGGAAAAAAGAGAGAACGCAGAATTCAAGGCTGTTTTACTTAATGCTCATCAAGTAACACAAGGAAAAGAACTTGTGGAGATATATCGTCATGTCACCGAACGGGCATCGGAACTGTACAACGCAGAAGCAAAACCAAGCGAGTTAGAGATTTACCAGTATGATGGTAAGCGCGAACTAAATATCAAACATCATTCAGCCGCGCATAGATTACATATAACAGTCTAATGGAGGGTTGGCGGCTCTTTAGGTTCATCTGGAACGATGATATGGCCACTACTATCAAGTACTAATACACCATGTTCTACACCTAACTCCAACATCTGCTGTAGCATCATCTGAGTAAGGTGAGCGCTAATGATCAAGCCTGCTGGTGGATCACCTTCGAACAGATCTTCGTCGATTAGATCTTCTGGTCGAAGCCCCAATAACAACGGGTTTTCTGCAACTAAGGGTGCTATCTCTTCAGGAGCAAAGACAGAGTAATCAGAGGAGATGTCTAGCGCTTGTTGATAGGCATCTTTATTACGGGAGTTTTCCTGCAAGGCATCTAAAAATGCTGATTCCGCTGCAGAAAAAATGCCGGATAGTTTACTCGCACCACCTAAAGCGATATTTCGAGTAGCAACCTCAGAAGTGCTGTAGTCCACATCGATTGAGTATTGGGAGTCTTGATTCAACTCCTCTTCGTCTACCAAGACATTTCCCTCTTCATCAATATCAAGCCACTCTCGCTCAACAGCAACAGCTAACAATCCCTCTAACGCTGCCGCTAAAATATTGCAGCAAATAATGACTCCGACAGAAGGGTTTTCGCTTTCTTGACGATTCATGATCAGATCACCTGCGCGTGCAGCAAGTAAGGTCGGATCTTGTTCGATGATCTCAGCTAGCCTATCCGCTTCAATAAATAGCACCTCATGACACAAACGTTCTGCTGTAAGGTAAGGTTCTGAACAACCGTTTGCCTGCATTCGTGACACATATTCTGCACGTACATCTTCCAGCAAGGCTGTCAGTAATCCACTCATAAGGCACCTGATTTATAAATTAATTTGCAAGATTAGCATTTAACACTAAGGTTACTATGACAATGGTCGATTGTTACTAAGGAAGCAACAAAAAAACTTAAGGAAATCAAAAAATGCGCGCATGGAAACAAGGCTCTGACAAACCGACCGAAGAGGAAGAAGGCAGTATCTACATTTTGTCGGACAATTAGAGCAAAGAAAGCAGCCTGTCATATTGGGTAGTTATCGACAGGCTTTCTTCTAGTGAAGCGTCATACCTATAGGTGCAACACCTTTCTTAACCTCATCAAAACGCTCACGCAGATCAACTAGCTTAGTTAAACCGTAGTCCTCTGGCGACTTTGGCAGTTCAAACCAATCCAATGCCCAAACACGCGTCATCAGCTCATACTCACCGATCAAGGCATCTAGGTAGATCATCACGGCTTCAACTCGTGGATCCATATCCAGAACTTTAGGCGCATCTTCCAAATAGATTTCTAAATGCAGACGCTTTTCCACAATGACTATACGGAACCAAAAATCCGACAGCTCACAAAACTCTTCGCCAATATTGATCGTCAGTGGTACTGGGTCATAACGATTATTAAACGCTTTGAACTCAATACCCGATAGGTCTGGCGCAGCACCAATCAGGCTCAATACTGACTGAATAGACTCAGGAAAGCCGTCACAACCGAATACCATTTCGATTGCTCCATCCTGATCTTCATCACTTTGAAAATGAAACGTCAGGTTACGATCAATTTTCTGCAACTGCTCGCGATACTGAGTTAATAGAGGCTCAGCATCAAAACGGTCGTCACTACGGCTAGACAGCAACTGCTCAATTGTATCCTGCAGTTGCTCCCAGAACGAGCTTATCTGTTTTCGATCTAAAATCATTAGCGGGTGTGCTTATTACTTCGTGCGGTAAATCTTATGTGCGTGGTACAACAACACCTGTTTGACCTTGATATTTACCATCTCGGTCTTTGTATGATGTCTCACAGACTTCATCACCTTGAAGGAATAACATCTGTGCAACACCTTCATTGGCATAAATTTTTGCAGGTAGTGGCGTAGTATTAGAGAACTCTAACGTTACATGGCCTTCCCACTCAGGCTCTAAAGGTGTGACGTTCACGATGATACCACAACGAGCGTAAGTGCTTTTACCTAGGCAGATAGTTAAGACATCACGTGGGATTTTGAAATACTCAACAGTGCGCGCTAGCGCGAAAGAGTTAGGCGGGATTATGCAAACATCCGATTGGATATCAACAAAGCTGCCCTCATCAAAGTCTTTAGGGTCAACAATCGATGAATTGATGTTGGTAAAGACCTTAAATTCATTTGCACAACGAACATCATAACCATAACTGGAAGTACCATAAGATACGATGCGTGAGCCATCCACTTCGCGAACCTGACCAGGCTCAAACGGTGAAATCATATCTTTCTCTTCCGCCATACGACGAATCCAGCTATCTGCTTTAATGCCCATATTGGCTTTCCATCCGGGTGATAATTTCGAGCCGGCAATTGTACCTTTTTTACGCATAAGGAACAAAAAAAACGGCCTCAATTGAGGCCGTTTTTGATTGAAGGGGGGATTCAATTCAATTTTTATAGGTTTTACTATTTCTAGTTGAGAAGATTAGCAGTCTTCTCATATTGCTCAGCTAACCAAAACTCTGCTGCAGTTTGTCCTTCGTCACGCAGTGTATTTGCCTGACGACGAAGCTCTGCAGCCATCTCACGCCGAGTTAAAGCAGAGGGTTTTGGCTTCATCATTTTTATATTTGCAGTTGCTCTATAATCCATCGTTCATCCCTTTACTTATTTTTATAGTGTTTGTTATTTATACAACTTGAACTTTAAATTGTAGACCCCTTTACTGAATCCACCCAAATAAATGTTCAATATTTGATCAAAATCAATTTATAGATCAAGTATGAAAACGATGTTACACGACCAAACTAAAAAGGAACGCCAGAAACAAATAAAGCCCTATTAAGGGCTTTATTAAGAGTAAAAGAGCGATCAGTATTGCTTAATCATCTTCAACGATAATAGAAGGCACGCGGATATCATTTTCAGCGTTATGCTTTGCCAGTCTCGCAGCAAGCGTACGCGCAACCGTACGATAGATCTGCGCATGTTCACCTTCAGGGTCTGCAGCAACCGTAGGCGCACCTGAGTCAGCTTGTTTACGAATAGTCAGTGCTAAAGGTAACTTCCCTAACAATTCTGTGTCGTAAAGTTCAGCAATTTCAGCTCCACCGCCATCACCAAAAATAGCTTCAGTATGACCGCACTGGCTACAAATATGAGTGCTCATATTTTCCACAACGCCTAACACATTGATATCGACCTTACGGAACATCTCGATACCTTTTTTGGCATCAAGCAAAGCAATGTCTTGCGGTGTTGTAACGATAACGGCACCAGAAACAGGCACCTTTTGCGACAGTGTTAATTGAATATCACCTGTACCCGGCGGCATATCGATAAATAGATAATCAAGATCCTGCCAACGCGTCTGTGTTAACAATTGCTGAAGTGCGCCTGCGGCCATAGGGCCACGCCAAACCATAGCGGTGTTATCTTCGATCAGATAACTCATGGACATAGATTGAAGGCCATGGGCTTCTACAGGGTTAAATGTCTTTTCATCATAAGGCTGCGGACGAACGCCTTCTGCAACACCGAGCATCATACCTTGGCTAGGGCCATAGATATCAGCATCCAGAACACCGACTTTAGCCCCCTCTGCAGCCATTGCTAGCGCCAAGTTAACCGTAGTCGTTGATTTACCAACACCACCTTTACCTGAGGCAACCGCAATAACGTTTTTCACGCCTTCCATCACTGGAATGCTATTTTGGCTAGGGCTCGCCGATATGTTGTGACCAACAATTACATCGCATTTACCTAAACCATCAATCTCTAATAATTTAGCCTGCAGATCCGCTTGCAGTTTCGAAGCAACACCTTTAGATGGATAGCTTAATACTAGCTCTACGCTAGCTGATGATCCTTCTGCTTTAATTGCATTTACAAAACCAGCAGATACCAGATCTGTTGCTGCAACCTCATCCTGATACCGACCTAAAACTTGGTTAATTTGCGCTTCAATATTTGACACTTTTATACCGCCTAAAAATTTCTTACTTAACTCGGAAGAAGCCTAATGCGATGCTTTTTGATAATAACCGAGTAATTTAGTGGGAATAATGCATTTTAATACTTGGGCTGTCCAGACTTTTCCCTGCTACGCCTCCCTTCTTTAGAAGTAAGAAAGGAGACGCTTTCCATAAATACCTATAAACAACATCGAGAATATTTACACTAGGCCGCACATTGTTCTGCCAGTGTTTTCGCACTACAAAAATCTGTTTTACCGCTACCAAGCACTGGTACTTCGGGTACTGCATAAATTTCTGAAGGAAGCGTTAATGGAGGCATCCCCCCTTCTATTAACTGATTTCTCATTTCAGAAGCATCATGCTCACCCTCAACTAGCAAAATAACTTTTTCACCTTTCTTAGCATCAGCCAAATTCACTGCTACTAATGGCAATTCAGGTGCATTCAGCAACTCTCTAACTTGGCCTTCGATAGAGGTTAAGCTCACCATTTCTCCGCCAATTTTGGCAAAGCGACTATAACGATCAACAATAGTCAGGAAGCCGTCTTCATCAACATGACCTTTGTCGCCACTTCGGTACCAGCGCAGGCCATCCATCTCGATGACTGCAGCTTCGGTCTTCTGTGGATTATTAAGATAACCTTGCATGATCTGAGTACCACCAATCAAGATCAAGCCATCTTCACCTGTTGGCAGTTCTTTAAGTGTATCAGGGTCAACAATACGAAACGTTGATCCAGGTAGCGCCATTCCGACTGTTCCCGGCTTATTACCTACCTGAACAGACCACCAATCCGTATCTAATGAATCAGGCAAGTTTGTACTGGCAACCGGTGTTGTTTCTGTCGAACCATAGCCTTCAACGACTGGTACATGGAATTTACTCTCAAATAGATCACGTACTTTCGGATCTAGCTTCTCAGCACCTGCAACCACAGTTCGCAGTGACTGAAACATCAATGGGTGAACACGTTTATTACGCGCGTAAATACGCATAAATGTTGACGTTGCACACATAAGCGTGGCTTTGTAGCGCGCTACTCCTTTACCAATTTTCACAGCATCGGTTGGATCTGGGTGGCACACAACCGGCATGTCTTCAATCAGTGGCATAAAGCAGGTCACAGTCAAACCAAATGCATGGAATAACGGCAAGGTTGCCATTATGCAGTCGTCATCTCGCACATTAAGAACATCTGCGGTCTGTCGTAGGTTAGCCATAATATTCCGATGGCTAAGCATAACGCCCTTCGGAGCGCCTTCACTGCCGGATGAAAACAAAATCGCTGCCGTATCTTCAAGCTGGGAGGGCTTGCATAACAGAGCCTGCAATATAAAGGTCGGGGCAACGCTAACGAAACCTAGTGTGAATATCGCCTCTGCTTTACTTATTTCAGCTTTAATATCTTCCATGTAAAGCACTCGACGGCCTTCAAATAAGCTATCTAGATCGATACCTCGCGCTTTAAGCTTTTTCACAAACTTTTTCGCCGTAACAATTGTTTGTACCTCAGTTTGCTCCAACGCGGACTGGATAGCTGGCATAGGGGCTGTGAAGTTAAGATTTACAACCGTTTTACCTGCCATCAATGAAGCAATATTCGCAATGGTACCGGCACTGGATGTTGGCACCAACAAACCTATATTTTTACCTTCAGTTCGGGCAATACGCTTTTTAAACAAAGCACAGGCGGTTAATAACTTGGTTTGACTAACCGGACCACCATCAACATCTGCAATAGCGTAACCTGAACGAGACGACTTCATACTACGAACAAAGGCTTGTGGGATTGTCTCCAAAGTCTGTGTGTATTGATCCCATGTATGAATCGACAGCTCGAAAACTTTTTTCTTCACTTCAGCAGCGGTACTACTGATAGGCATCTGGGCACCAAACGCCACAGTGACATCACGCTTTCCAGATTCGTTACGAATCACTTTCATTTTGTCGGTTGAGCGAGAGAAACGACTCCCCCATAAACCACGCATATAGAAAGGTACAATCACACCTTTAGCATCAACACAGGCTCTTTCAAAACCGCGCTTAAACTCACCTAACTGACCTAAGTGGCTAATAGCGCCTTCAGGGAAAAGACAAACTACTTCGCCAGCACTGATAAGTTCGCCTACCTGCTCCAATGCCTGACGGCTCTTACCCTTGGAGATAGGAATAACTTTATAGATATCCAAGAACCAACGTAGATACCAACGCTCATAGATACTACGCTCCATCACAAAGTGGATATGGCGTGGACAAGCCATCTGGATAATTGCCCAATCCAACCAACTGATATGGTTACCTAGTAAAAGCGTGCCTTTACCAGATTCAGGCAAATTTTCGAAACCTAAAACCTGAAGTTTGTACTTACGACGGAACAACATCATCACCAGAAGACGGATAAAAGCCTGTGGTAACGTAACAATCGCAAACACCGCTCCTGCAACACCAATTGCAGCCAGAAGGAATAACAGCCATACACCATCAACACTGTTCCAGGCGAAGATAACTGTCATCACAAGGAAACCAAGCATCATCAGGTTTTGAATAAAGTTACTACCTGCTAAAACACGCCCACTTTCTGATTCACTGGCATGAAACTGAATCAAAGCATTCAATGGCACACACATTAACGCGCCAAACAAACCAATTGCGAAAAATACAGCCGATTGCATCAACATAGTGTCAAGCTGAGGCAATAAGATTAAGCCTATGGCTACGCCGACAGCACCCACAGGGATTAAACCAACATTGATATAGTGTTTAGAAAAGCGGCCAACCAAGATTGAACCAAACAATATGCCCACCCCCGCAAGCGCCATAGTGCCTTGAATCACAAATGTATTGCTCTGTTGTAGATGCTCTTCTGCAAATGCAGGGAATACAGCCAACATAACTTGACTAATCGACCAGAACAGGGACAAGCCAATAATTGCAAGCCAGATCGGGCGCTTGCCTTGTAACAACTGAATGTTGTTTTTAAGCGTTTTTCCTTTTAGATAAGCCGATCTGTCAAACTTTGCTGTTTGATCAGTTTCACGTAACTGCGGTAATTGATAGGCAAGATAGAGCTCAATCAACGCACCCGCGACTAAGATCCAACCCAATGGCGCATTTTTAATAAGGCTCTGTTCTGGCGTAATTTCGGTTAAACCTGCTAAGCGCATCTCGAAAAGCAACGAGAACACGACAATTCCACTCAGAATAGCGATCATCGTAACCGCCTGAACCCACGCATTACCTTCACTTAGATTATTTGTCCCCACCATCTCTTTGATATAGCCATATTTAGCAGGTGAGTAGAAAGCACTTTGCAAAGCAAGAATAAAGGTCAGCGCAAATGCTGGGATAAACAAGCCCATGTAATAACAAGCGGTTATTAACAAGGTGATGCCAACCGCACCCCAAGCGGACAACCGCATGACGTTATTCTTAGGATATTTATCAGCAAAGAAACCAGAGGGGGTAAACAGCATAATAAATGGCAATAGAATTAAGCCATTCACAACTGCTGTCAGTAAGATTTGAAGATCACCATCATAG
Source organism: Neptuniibacter sp. QD48_55 (assembly GCF_047778115.1). Taxonomy (GTDB): domain Bacteria; phylum Pseudomonadota; class Gammaproteobacteria; order Pseudomonadales; family Balneatricaceae; genus Neptuniibacter. The sequence goes on from NZ_CP180555.1 coordinate 2,537,609, forward strand.
GTTTTGAACAGGGTATTTTGGATAACAATTTTATGCCCTAAATCCACAAATGCATTGATAAATGCAATGCAGATAAAGGCAATAAAGCCGGTTATTTTAAGTAAGTCTTTCATGTTGTTCTCCAACCCGCCCCTGCATGCTGTCTTGCAGAATACAGTAGACATCTGCTATATCATTTACTAACGGCTGACCTGAGCCAACTGAGATAGCAAAAATATATAGGATCCGCTTTCTAAAACTAGGAACTACAATATAAGTTGCAATATTTAATACTTTTGGTGAAAGTAACCGAAAATTCCTAACCGTATCTACTAAAAAAATTACTTTTATTGACATAACACTGCCTACCAAAGTACCACCATAAAATAATTGTATTAACCTTACTTTTAAAGGCAGAATAGATTCACATTGATATATTGAACGGTAAATAAAAATGATAACTTCGTTCATTAAATCTCTAACAATCATATACATAGCCTTCTGCTCATTTCAGGCTTCTGCAATGAACGTAACCTTCATCAATCCTGGTAAACAGGGCGAAAGGTTTTGGGATATGGTTACGGAGACGATGCAAGCGGCAGCACATGACTTTAATATTAATCTTGAAGTCATATACGCTGAACGCAACCGCGTACATATGGCTGCTTTAGGAATTAAAGCCACTCAGCGAAAAATCCCCCCCGATTATCTAATTCTGGTTAATGAAGAGCAGGCAGCTGAAAAAATTTTACTAGCAGCTGCAAAAAAAAACATAAAAACACTTATGTTGCTAAGCGACTTTTTACCAACGCAAAGAGATCGCGTAGGTTTTCCCGGCGGTAAGTACTCAAACCTCTTAGGCGCCATCACCCCCGACTACTTTGCTGCAGGAAAGCGCATGATGACTGCGCTATTACACTGTGCAGAACAAAAACAGCATACGAAACCCTTCCATGTTCTAGCGATTGGCGGTGATCAGCTAACACCGGCCTCAATTGGGCGTAATGAAGGAGCACTCTCTGTTATTAAACAACACAATGAATTAAAACTGGATCGTTTTCTGTATGCTAATTGGAACCAAAAAGATGCTGAGCGGCTTACTCGGAAGTATCTACAATGGGCGCAACAAAATCAGATAACCCCCTCTGTGATCTGGGCTGCAAATGATCCTATCGCTTTTGGTGCTAAGGCTGCATTAGAGGCACACAATTTGAACGCTGGAGAAGACGTATGCTTAGTCGGGCTTAACTGGTCCTCAGAAGGCCTTAAGCTCGTAAAAAGCGGGGAAATGCTTTTAACTGATGGAGGGCATTTCCTTGGTGGCGCCTGGTCCATGGTGTTACTAAATGATTACCATCAACAGCAACTCAAAGGAGTTTATACGCCTATAGGTGATATACGCTTTCAGATGCAAAGCATTGATAAAAGCAATATCGATCTATACTTATCTCATCTCGGCAATGAACAATGGAATAAAATTGATTTCACCCAATTTTCCATTTTCAATAAAGAGGGATCTAGCAACTATGACTTTTCCTTAGAAAAAGTATTCAGTTCTATTACACAATAAAAATAAGGTCGTACATGCTATCTCACTTACGATCACTGCAAGTTAAATTACTTCTGGTATTAATACCTGGAGCATTGATCGCCTTAATAATTTCCTTTGGCTTTTCTGCATTCAAAACTTCACAGCAGCTTGAACAGCAGCTACAAGAGAAAAAAGACAGCCTTCAAAGTTTACCCGCCAGTTTAGCGGTACCCCTATGGAATTTTAATACTAAAATCCTGCAAAATATTGTTGGTTCAATGATGCTCGACCCAGATTTGCTGAAAGTCGAAGTACGAGATGAAAGTAATAACATTGTATATGCACAACAGTCTGATGAATTGGAGCATGTGGATATCGCCTTTACCCTAGAAGCCCCAATCATTTATAGCAATGCCCATATCACTCAACAAGCAGGCACAATGGTAATTATGGTTGGTAATACCCGTTTACAAGCCAACCAACAACGCGCTTTAAACGAAACCCTAACCACCTTATTAGTAATGGTTGTAACGCTGCTAACCACCGTATGGTTTATTTACTATAAATTATTAGGCGGACCTATTCAGGCCATACTACAAGCTATAAAAAGCAGCAAAGGCGATGATTTTTTCGCGAAGGTGCAACACACATCTAATGATGAGTTAGGTGAAATTGCCAGTGCGTTTAACGATATGCAAAATAACATTGAAGGGAATCATCTGCGACTGAAAAATAGTGAGTTACGCCTGAGAACCCTATACCACTCAACACCATCGTTAATTTTCAGTTTTGATCAGCAAGGTATGATCAAAGATGCCAGTGATTATTTTCTGCAGAATTTAGGTTATGAACGAAGAGAAATAGTCGGCCATATGTTCAGCCACCTTCTCTATGATCAAAAAGATACAAACCAAATAAAAGACTGTATTCATACTCTGTGGCTGAAAGGTAACTTAACCGAATACCCTATCAATATAAAAACCAAGTCAGGACAAAAAATGGAAGTCCTGATGAATGCAACTCTTTCAGCAAGTGACTCTTATCCAGGAGCATTAGCCGTCATAACCGATGTCACCAGCCTAAATAAAGCTAGGAGCGAACTGGAATATCAAGCAAATACAGACGCTCTATCTGGTATAGCAAATCGGAACCAATTCCAGAAGCATCTACAATCACTTTTTGAAAACCGGCAAGAAAGCCAAACACCTTTTGCACTATTTTTTATAGACTTAGATCATTTTAAGTCGGTCAACGACACCTTCGGTCACCAAGTCGGTGACAAACTAATATGTGCAGCAACTAAACGCATTAGCTCTCAATTACGTAATGATGATCATATCGCTCGATTAGGTGGAGACGAGTTTGCAGTAATATTGCAAAACCTCCAGTCACCAGAAAAAGCTGAAGAAATAGCCAGTCGGATAGTTAGCAAACTGGAAGAAAGCTTCCATTTAGCGGCAAGTGATATCTACATTTCTGCATCAGTAGGTATATCCATGTTCCCTTCCGATGCCGATAATCCAACCAAGTTAGTACAAAATGCAGATATCGCCATGTACCGTGCCAAAGAGGGGGGACGTTGCCGTTATGCCTTTTACACACAAGAGCATAATCAACAAATTCAACAACGGGCTAAGATAGAAGCACTATTACGCAGAGCTATTGATGATCAATTACTGGAACTGCATTACCAGCCTATCTTCAACCTTAAAAATGCCCAAATCACCGGTGCAGAAGCATTACTAAGACTACGAAACGGTACAGAGCTTATCTCCCCAAGCGAGTTTATACCCATTGCCGAAGAAACTGGTTTGATAGTCCCTATCGGAGAATGGTGCATACAACAAGCTTGCCAACAACAGGCCCTATGGCGTGAAAAGTTAAAGCCGAATTTTTACTTATCTGTAAATGTATCCATACAGCAATTTCAATCCAGCCAATTTATCCACTGTATTAAAACTGCAATCGAAGAACATCGAATACCTCCAGCAAATCTTTTAATCGAGATTACTGAAAGCCTGTTACTGCTTGATAACCAGGCGAACCAACGCATATTCAGAGAACTTGGTTCAATTGGTTGTAAAATTGCCATAGATGACTTTGGTACCGGTTTTTCTGCTTTAAGCTATCTGATGAAATTCCCACTAGATATACTTAAAATAGATCGCTCTTTTATCAGCAATTGTACTGATAAAGGAGCATACCGCGGCTTGGTCGAAGCAATTATTCAGATGAGTAAAAGTATGCAGCTAAAGGTCATTGCAGAAGGCATTGAAACTCAAGAGCAATTAAATGCGCTTCGCCAGATAGAAAGTAAAGTGTACGCTCAAGGGTACTACTTTTCTAAACCCCTTAACGTAGAAGAGCTCGAGGAAAAGTGGGCCTCCCTTCAACAGGAGGCCCATGAGAAAATTGTGGTTTCACCTAAACGTTAAGAACGTTTACATTAGCTCTTTAACGGCGACTTAAATACACACCACACTCAAGATGATCGGTATAAGGGAACTGATCAAATATCGCAAAACGTTGTAACTCATGAGTTTGCGTGATGACTTTTAAGTTCTCAGCCAATGTATCGGGGTTACAAGAGATATAAAGAATATTGTCGTACTCTTGAACTTGTTTAACCGTATCATCGTCTAGACCAGAGCGAGGGGGATCAACTAGAACCGTTGTGAAGTTACACTCTTTCAAACCAAGGTCTTTGGTACGTCGTTTCTCTACGGCACCACTTAATACTTGAGAAAACTCTTCTGAGCTAATGCGAACAACATCAACGTTATCGATGTTGTTCTCTTCAATATTAAACTGAGCTGCACGTACAGATGTCTTAGAAATTTCAGTCGCCACAACACGCCGGAAGTTTTGCGCCATAGGCAGCGTAAAGTTGCCGTTACCGCAATATAGCTCAACCATATCTCCACCCGCAGTTTGGGTAGCATCTAATGCCCAGGAGATCATGTGACGACACACTTCGCCGTTTGGTTGAGAAAAACTATTTTCGACCTGCTTGTAGATATAATCTCGGCCGTTAATATCGAGTTTCTCGATTACAAAATCTTGATCTAATAGGATCTTAGTTTTACGCGAGCGACCAATGAGTTGAATGTTATATTTCTCTTTAAGCTCACGCGCAGCTTCCGTCCATGTTTCATCAATAGGACGATGGTAAAGTAGCGTTACCAGTAGCTCGCCGCTTAACGTGCTTAGAAAATCGATCTGAAACAGTTTTCTACGTAACACTTCATTCGGGCGAATATCTTCAAGAAGGTTAAACATCACCTCTTCGATTCGCTTAGACACCATTGGGCAGTGATCTATGCGGATACGGGCGTGCTTATTCCCCTTTTCAAACATCACATAGTAAAGGTCATCCTCTTCGTGCCAAACACGAAATTCACAACGCATACGATAGTGACTTTTTGGCGATTCAAACACCTCTATCTCTGGTAAATCAAAATCAGCAAACTGTTCAGCAGTTGCTGCTTTTTTAACCGCTAATTGCGCTTGGTACTTTTCGGGTTCAACAACAGAGATAGACATTCATGCCTCAAACAAAGAACTTAAAACAGAGAAAAGGGGGATAAATCCCCCTTGATAAAGACGCATATTCTAGCAGGATGATAAGTTAGGCAAAACTACTCTTCACCCCTCCGCAACCTGGATGAGAAAATTTATAGCGACTCGCCAATTGCTGCCAATGATTTACCTTATCTTCCAACCCCAAACGCTCCAAATAGTGATAACTCTGACGACTAGAAATCTGACATCCAAGCACGTTGGTCACATTAGGTAAAATAGCGTCCGCAACATGCACAGCGGTTAGTGCCGAAAAATCATCAGATTTGCTAGATGAAGGGAAATGATGAAACAGAACAGTTTCAATGACGGCAGGAGAAATATTCCAAAGCGATAACAAATATGCACCCGCTTCTGTATGGCTGACACCCATACGCATTTTTTCCACAGCATATAAAGGCTGGTTAAGATCTGTCGCCTCCTGCATAACCTTTTGATAGCCTTCTGGATCATGGGTTGCGAAGATCAACATACCAAAATCTTGTAATAGAGCAGCCAAAAATGCTTGGTCAGTTACAACTGGTGACGCTTTTACTGTACGACAGATCTCACGTGCCAAGCCGGCAACTAGAACAGAGCGGTCCCGAATATGGTCAAATGCAAAACTACTCCAACGTCCATCCTGAGGAAAATGTTCGAATACCCTGTTAGTTAGCACCAAATCCCGAACTTCACGCACACCAAGCAAAGACACCGCTTCTTGCAGGCTACTTATATTGCGCTCTAAAACAAAACACGCCGAATTAACCAATTGTAAGATCTTGGCAGCCATCGCCATATCTTTTTCGATAATCCCTGCAATTATACGAGCATTACTTTTTGGAGAAGATAAGGCCTCGTTGAGCTCCACATAGATATCAGGCAGAGAAGGTAAAGCCTTAACACTCCCCACAAGTTCACGCACTTTATCTTGCCCTAGAATTCGTTGTGCTCTCGCACTCTCAGATATTCCTTCACCTAATTGCGCTGGCTCGATGTCTAAGGGATAAAGTCGATGACAACATTCAGAAAATGCGACTCGTGTAGACATACTCATAGGCTTATAAAGACCCACTCTCATTGAGCCTGGTTGTATATCGATAAGGGTTCTAAGGTGAGCTAATTCATCTTCTGCTTCAAGGCTACCTAGATTCAGCAAGATAATGGCGTAGGTTTCCTTCTGTGCAAATGTAAGCAACTGCTCCCAATCCGGGACCAATGTGACTGCGTAATTTAAAAACCCTTTTAGTTCGCTTAAATAAGCTTCAGCATCCGATTTGTCAGAACAGAGAAACAGAGCCTTATCCAGCTCTGCATTGTTTATATTCATAAAATCACTTTTGGCTGAACACGGGATCTGAACATTAATGACCCTGTGTTCCTAAGAGTTTACATCTCCCTTAACCAACACCGCCTGCTAAAACTCCATCTTTCCCTGCAGACCGAACAATCGATACAGCTTACTTAAGTATGAGCATTTTTCCTAATTTTTGTAGGGTTATATTTATTTCAACAACACTGCATTAGCCTGATGTTCTAAAGTAGTTCATTGTTAGCGAAAAATTGTTGTTCACAAGTCTATTTTTCAATGCTCCGAACAGGTAAATCTCCACGAATTTTCGCCTATTCTTAAAAAACACTCCTTCTACAGCTAACAGAACTTTAACTGTTCATAAAATCGTCCAAAACGCGTAGAATCTTCGGTCTATTTTTTTAATGATTTTAGGTTCTCAGGCGGATCATGACTGACAGCAAACGCAAAATTCTTGTAACAAGCGCCCTTCCGTATGCTAATGGCCCTATCCATCTTGGTCATTTGGTGGAATATATCCAGACTGATATCTGGGTTCGCTTCCAGAAGCAACGTGGCCATCAATGTACATATGTTTGTGCTGATGATGCTCACGGCACGCCAATTATGCTTAAAGCTGATCAGATGGGTATTTCACCGCAAGAATTGATCGATAAAGTAAGCGAAGAGCACCAGCGTGACTTCTCTGGCTTTATGGTTGGTTTTGATAACTATCACTCTACCCATTCACCTGAAAACCAGCATTTCTCCTCGAAGATTTACACAGCTTTGCGTGATGGCGGTCACATCGCTAAAAAGACTATCACTCAGGCCTATGATCCAGAAAAAGAGATGTTTCTTCCTGATCGTTTCGTTAAGGGCGATTGCCCTAAATGCGGCGAACCAGATCAGTATGGCGATTCCTGTGAAAAATGTGGTGCTACTTACAGCCCTGTTGAACTGAAAAATGCATACTCAGCTGTTTCTGGTGCAAAACCAATTGAGAAAGAGTCTGAGCACTATTTCTTCAAATTAGGTGATTTCGAATCGTTCCTACGTAACTGGGTAGATAACCACGTTCAGGAACAGATGATTCATAAACTGAATGAGTGGTTTGAATCAGGCCTACAAAACTGGGATATCTCCCGTGATGCACCATACTGGGGTTTCGAAATTCCAGATGCTCCGGGCAAATACTTCTACGTATGGCTTGATGCACCTATCGGTTACATGGCCAGCTTTAAAAACTGGTGCGATAAGAACGGTGTCGACTTTGATGAGTACTGGTCTGAGTCTTCAGAAACTGAGCTTTATCACTTTATCGGTAAAGATATCGCTTACTTCCACACCCTATTCTGGCCAGCAATGCTAGAAGGTGCAGGTTTCCGCAAGCCAACTGGTGTTTTCTGTCACGGATTCTTAACCGTTGATGGTCAAAAGATGTCTAAGTCTCGCGGCACGTTCATCATGGCTGAGACTTACCTTAAGCATCTACGCCCTGAATACCTACGTTACTACTTTGCAGCTAAGTTAAGCTCAGGCATCGATGATATCGACCTTAACCTTGAAGACTTCCGTATGCGTGTAAACGCAGACTTGGTCAACAAAGTTATCAACATCGCTTCTCGCTGTGCTGGCTTTATCAAGAAGAAGTTCGACGGTGAAATGGCACCTGCTCTATCTGAGCCTGCGCTATACCAAGAAGCGGTTGCTGCTGGCGAAAGCATTGCCAATGCTTATGAAAATCGCGAATTCGGCAAAGCGATGCGTGAAATTATGGCACTTGCTGATAAAGCTAACCAATACATCGATAACGCTGAACCTTGGGTACTTGCTAAACAAGAAGGTCAAGAACAAGCGGTTCAAGATTGCTGCTCTATGGGCATCAACCTATTCCGAGTCATTCTGACTTACCTTGCGCCAGTACTTCCGAAAGTTGCAGAAGAAGCTCAAGCTTTCCTAAATATTGAGAATATGGCGTGGGATGCTATCGAGGCGCCTCTACTTAGCCACAAGATCAACAAGTTCAAACCGTTAATGCAGCGTGTAGAAGAAGACAAAGTAAACGCAATTATCGAAGAGACTAAAGAAGTCTTGGCCGCACTCGCTGCTGCAACTGAGCAAAGTTCCAAAGCAGATAAAGGCCCATTAGCTGACGAGCCAATTGCCGATACAATTGAGTTCCCAGATTTTGCTAAAGTCGATCTGCGTGTTGTACGCATCGCCAAAGCAGAACATGTTAAAGGTGCGAATAAACTTCTACAGTTAACGCTAGATTTAGGTGGTGAAACACGTAATGTCTTTGCAGGCATTAAATCCGCATATGCTCCTGAAGATCTAGAAGGCAAACTAACCGTGATGGTTGCTAACCTTGCTCCGAGAAAGATGAAGTTCGGTGTTTCCGAAGGTATGGTTCTGGCTGCTGGTCCTGGAGGTGAAGATCTATGGATCCTCAACCCAGACGATGGCGCACAACCAGGTATGCGCATTAAGTAATTCAATAAGGGGCAGTCATTCTGCCCCTTTTTTCTTTCCGCTCTCAATACGCTTCCCTCTCCCTTTAATCTTCAATCTCTTCAAGCTTTATCACTTCACAACAACTTAGCTACCCAATTTCTTTTTCATTGAAATTAAAGGGTTATATTTCAAAGCAAGAAGGTCTATGCTGTTGGATAAGGTCTTTTGCTAACCATTAAAGATTGGCTAACACACCTTAGATACCGACGATTTTTTTCAGGAGCAGATATGCCGTATAACGAAGAGATCATGCAAGAATTGAATGTATTGAATATGTTTAACCTCGATACAACGCAAGAAGGTATTAAAGTTCACTCCTCCGCTAAACCCGAGATTATTGCTGCTACACAGCGCCTATTTGATAAAGGTTTAGTCACGCAAACCGATGGTGGATATTTAACACCATTAGGGCACGACGCAGCTGAAAACAGCCAAACGCTATTGACCATACTATTGACCGAAAGTCGCTTATAGTTCACAAAAATAAAGGGCCTCCGGCCCTTTATCTATTTGTTAATGCCTCAGAGACCAGCATCTGGATGAGTAGCTATAAAGTGCTCCATAACTCTACGCAGCAAAGCTGCATGTTCATCATCACCTTTCCTTTCAGCCTTAGTGATGTCATCCAAAATAATACGCTTAATAAGCTTCTCACCTTGGTGTTCTACCAAATAGTTACCCATCGCCATAGCTATGATAGGGTCAACATGTTCATGCTCAGCAATCGCGTCTACTTCAGATGCAGATAGGCCGCTCATTTCCAAACACTCTTGATAAGTTAACATGGCTAAACACCTCTTCCTCATTGAAACCTAAGTACATTCTTGTACATCCTTGCCTAAAGGTTTTTCTAACCTTGGCACTTTCAGTGTAAATCAAATAGCCAGTTCCGGTATTCGTGAATGGATAAAGATCAAGCAAGGCTGATTGAGATCAAACTATTGCAAAAATTAAACAGCACTCTAATATCCAACTGCAGATAACACTCGAATTAGAAGGCATAAAAATGACCCTAAATGAATTTCTTCAGCAACTGGGTAACAACCCTGAACTTGATTTTGAAGACACTATGCAAGTGATCTCAGATAACTATGAATTTTCGCCGACAGCTTTCTCTAATGGCGATGTTCAGAATGAGGTCGGGCAAAATGAAGGTAGCTGTAAGATCTTTGCATTTGCACAATTAAACAATTTAGACAAAGAACAAACGTTACGCTGCTTCGGCCGTTTTTATCAGGACGTATTAAATACACCCGAAGGCGATGATCATGGAAATATTCGTAACTTCATGAAAACGGGTTGGGAAGGTATTTCATTCAGCGGATCAGCTCTATCATAAATTAAAAAAGCACCCCTAACGGGGTGCTCTTTTTAAGCTTATGAATTAACAAACACTACGGATTATCAACGTCCAGATTGTCATTAGCGAGTAACCCACTCAAATCGGAAGAAATATCGCCATTAATCTCTATTGAGTGATCCACAGTACCGCCACTATTCGCATCCCCTCCAACATAAACATCTACAGTCGTATTGCCTGTATTAGCATCAAAGGTAGCTTTGAGGTCATCATCGATATTGCCTGAATTGATAACATTAGAACCTGACGGATCAAGTAGATCGGAAAGATCCAACACATCATTTTCAGCATTCGAGTCAACAAGATCGTAGCTAAAGTCAGTGACCACATCTGTGCCGCCATCTGCATCCCCGTCGTTCCATTTGAAGATATCATCACCATCCCCACCCGTGAGGATATCATTACCAAGACCACCAACAAGCGTATCGTTATTTCCGCCTCCTAACAATGTATCGTCAAAATCACTACCATCGATGACATTGGCTTGCGCTTCAGGGTTAACAGTCAGATCGATGTTACCGGATGAAACATCACCATCACCATCGGTTAAAGATGTCTCAAAGCTGAAATCAATAGATTCACCAGATGACACATTTTCATAAGTAAAGGCACCAATATCGTAAGTTAGGTCACTTCCAGCCGGATTTTCTATCTCAATACGACTATACCCATCGGAACTTGAAACAGTTACAACATCATCTATAGCCAATCCGTCTATGTAGTAACCGCCATTTCCGTCAGGTGATAATGAGCTAAGATCTACCTCTATCCCATTAACATAAATACTGGTAATAGTATCCTGACTAGCACTTCTTAACGCATCAAAGTGTGCATCCTGCTCCGGAGCACCTGCAGGATCATCATCATCTGCATCATAAACACGGATCCACATTCCGGCAGAGGTAGTGCCGCCCCCTAGCTGAAGAATCGTTAATGAAAAAGCATTAACTGTGTAATGTTCTCCATAATTATAATATTCAGCATTTCCTTGAGATAGCGCTTCAGCATTCGTTACAAAATCCATCGCTAAAACATCAGCAGTATCCGATGTACCATCCATCGATTGATTGGCGACACCGATTGAACCCCGAGGATCATTGGATGACGGATTAACCGTTGTTTGTTCAACAACACCATTATCAATTTGATAACCAGAGAATAGAATATCCTGACCACTATCGGCATCGAGAGTGAGAACTTTGTAGTCTTCAGATGAATTAGTTAAGGACGTAAGAGGAATGTCTTGGGTTCCCGAGCCATCATCAAGAGTTGCCAGTAGATTAAAGGTATAATTATCTTCATTTGTAGGATCGAGAGTCATAGTGAAGACTGTACCTGATGCAGTTGAACCGGTAACTGTATCCGTGCCCAAACCGGAAAGACTAACCACTTCACCTCCAGCATACAGTTGAGTCGTACCGTTTATGGTATAAACGACACCTGCTATAGTCACACTGTTTATGACTACACTACTTACCCCATCCGCCCCTACATTCGAAGTTATATCCAAATCCCCTTTGATAATAGTACCTGCCATATTGGCAATAGAAGCTGTTTCTGGTGAATAATCCACCGGTACATCATCATCGATCTCTACATCAAAACTGGTGGTGGCTTCTGATTCGTCTGTATCTTCAAGACTGACATCTACAGTAAAGGCAGGGGTATTGTTCTCATCATTACCATCAGCATGCTCAACCGGTTGAAGCAGCGCTAACGTGTAGTCCGCACCGGCTTGCGTCAGATTGCTGATACTGATGGTGAACACTTGATCGTCAGGATCCGTGCTATCACCACCTGAGATATAACCGATCAATACATCGTTAACAGCATCCCAAGTCGTCACAACACTATGACCATCTAAGGTCACTAATCCTGTAGATACAACACTCAGGGTCAGCGTACTTAGATCGAAGTCATCCGTTGTTTTGTTGAAGGTTAAACTGCCACCGAGAACCTGATCGTCATCTCCAGTCGCACTGTCATCATTACCAGCTGCCAGATCATCTTCATCCGCTAGCAGATCGGTAGCACCTGTGATCGTTGGATCTGCACCATCGCCTACGTCTACAGTGACACTCCTCGTAACCGTATCACCATCTTGGTCCGTCACGGTGTAACTGAAGGTCTCTGTAACATCACCTTCACTGTTATCTACAGAGTCCGGTGCGGTATACACCAGCTCACCTGAACCATTGATCGACAATGTGCCACCGGTATCACCCTGATTAGTAAAGGCGATACCTGACAATGTGCCTTCTAAGCCATCTGCACCAGCTGCAATGCCCAGAGTATCGGCCGCATCCACACTCAGTACGGTAGAGCCACTACCCTCGATAATGGTTGTACCGTGATCATAATCAGACGCAACGGGTACATCATCATCGATCTCAATATCAAAACTGGTGGTGGCTTCTGATTCATCTGTATCTTCAAGACTGACATCTACAGTAAAGGCAGGAGTATTGTTCTCATTATCACCAGCAGCATGCTCAACTGGCTGAAGCAGCGTTAACGTATAGTCCGCACCCGCTTGCGTCAGATTACTGATACTGATGGTGAACACCTGATCGTCAGGGTTGGTGCTATCACCACCTGAGATATAACCGATCAATACATCGTTAACAGCATCCCAAGTCGTCACAACACTATCACCATCTAAGGTCACTAATCCTGTGGATACAACACTCAGGGTCAGCGTACTTAGATCGAAGTCATCCGTTGTTTTGTTGAAGGTTAAACTGCCACCGAGAACCTGATCGTCATCTCCTGTAGCACTGTCATCATTACCTGCTGGCAGATCATCTTCATCTGCTAGCAAATCAGTTGCACCGGTGATCGTTGGATCTGCACCATCGCCTACGTCTACGGTGACACTCCTCGTAACCGTATCACCATCTTGGTCCGTCACGGTGTAACTGAAGGTCTCTGTAACATCACCTTCACTGTTATCTACAGAGTCCGGTGCGGTATACACCAGCTCACCTGAACCATTGATCGACAGTGTGCCGCCTGTATCACCCTGATTAGTAAAGGTGATACCGGACAAAGTACCTTCTAGGCCATCTGCACCGGCTTCGATGCCCAGAGTGTCTGCCGCATCAACACTTAGTACGGTAGAGCCACTACCCTCGATAATGGTTGTGTCGTGATCATAGTCAGACGCAACGGGTACATCATCATCGATCTCAACATCAAAACTGGTGGTGGCTTCTGATCCATCTTCCTCTTCAAGACTGACATCTACAGTAAAGGCAGGAGTATTGTTCTCATCGTTACCATCAGCATGTTCAACTGGCTGAAGCAGCGTTAACGTATAGTCCGCACCCGCTTGCGTCAGATTACTGATACTGATGGTGAACACCTGATCGTCAGGGTTGGTGCTATCACCACCTGAGATATAACCGATCAATACATCGTTAACAGCATCCCAAGTCGTCACAACACTATCACCATCTAAGGTCACTAATCCTGTGGATACAACACTCAGGGTCAGCGTACTTAGATCGAAGTCATCCGTTGTTTTGTTGAAGGTTAAACTGCCACCGAGAACCTGATCGTCATCTCCAGTCGCACTGTCATCATTACCAGCTGCCAGATCATCTTCATCCGCTAGCAGATCGGTAGCACCTGTGATCGTTGGATCTGCACCATCGCCTACGTCTACAGTGACACTCCTCGTAACCGTATCACCATCTTGGTCCGTCACGGTGTAACTGAAGGTCTCTGTAACATCACCTTCACTGTTATCTACAGAGTCCGGTGCGGTATACACCAGCTCACCTGAACCATTGATCGACAATGTGCCACCGGTATCACCCTGATTAGTAAAGGTGATACCTGACAATGTGCCTTCTAAGCCATCTGCACCGGCTTCGATGCCCAGAGTGTCTGCCGCATCAACACTTAGTACGGTAGAGCCACTACCCTCGATAATGGTTGTGTCGTGATCATAGTCAGACGCAACGGGTACATCATCATCGATCTCAACATCAAAACTGGTGGTGGCTTCTGATTCATCTGTATCTTCAAGACTGACATCTACAGTAAAGGCAGGAGTATTGTTCTCATTATCACCAGCAGCATGCTCAACTGGCTGAAGCAGCGTTAATGTGTAGTCCGCACCGGCTTGCGTCAGATTACTGATACTGATGGTGAACACCTGATCGTCAGGGTTGGTGCTATCACCACCTGAGATATAACCGATCAATACATCATTAACTGCATCCCAAGTCGTCACAACACTATCACCATCTAAGGTCACTAATCCTGTGGATACAACACTCAGGGTCAGTGTACTTAGATCGAAGTCATCCGTTGTTTTGTTGAAGGTTAAACTGCCACCGAGAACCTGATCGTCATCTCCTGTAGCACTGTCATCATTACCTGCTGGCAGATCATCTTCATCCGCTAGCAGATCAGTTGCACCGGTGATCGTTGGATCTGCACCATCGCCTACGTCTACGGTGACACTCCTCGTAACCGTATCCCCATCTTGGTCCGTCACGGTGTAACTGAAGGTCTCTGTAACATCACCTTCACTGTTATCTACAGAGTCCGGTGCGGTATACACCAGCTCACCTGAACCATTGATCGACAGTGTGCCGCCTGTATCACCCTGATTAGTAAAGGCGATACCTGACAATGTGCCTTCTAAGCCATCTGCACCAGCTGCAATGCCCAGAGTATCGGCCGCATCCACACTCAGTACGGTAGAGCCACTACCCTCGATAATGGTTGTACCGTGATCATAATCAGACGCAACGGGTACATCATCATCGATCTCAACATCAAAACTGGTGGTGGCTTCTGATTCATCTGTATCTTCAAGACTGACATCTACAGTAAAGGCAGGAGTATTGTTCTCATTATCACCAGCAGCATGCTCAACTGGCTGAAGCAGCGTTAACGTATAGTCCGCACCCGCTTGCGTCAGATTACTGATACTGATGGTGAACACCTGATCGTCAGGGTTGGTGCTATCACCACCTGAGATATAACCGATCAATACATCGTTAACAGCATCCCAAGTCGTCACAACACTATCACCATCTAAGGTCACTAATCCTGTGGATACAACACTCAGGGTCAGCGTACTTAGATCGAAGTCATCCGTTGTTTTGTTGAAGGTTAAACTGCCACCGAGAACCTGATCGTCATCTCCTGTAGCACTGTCATCATTACCTGCTGGCAGATCATCTTCATCTGCTAGCAAATCAGTTGCACCGGTGATCGTTGGATCTGCACCATCGCCTACGTCTACGGTGACACTCCTCGTAACCGTATCACCATCTTGGTCCGTCACGGTGTAACTGAAGGTCTCTGTAACATCACCTTCACTGTTATCTACAGAGTCCGGTGCGGTATACACCAGCTCACCTGAACCATTGATCGACAGTGTGCCGCCTGTATCACCCTGATTAGTAAAGGTGATACCGGACAAAGTACCTTCTAGGCCATCTGCACCGGCTTCGATGCCCAGAGTGTCTGCCGCATCAACACTTAGTACGGTAGAGCCACTACCCTCGATAATGGTTGTGTCGTGATCATAGTCAGACGCAACGGGTACATCATCATCGATCTCAACATCAAAACTGGTGGTGGCTTCTGATCCATCTTCCTCTTCAAGACTGACATCTACAGTAAAGGCAGGAGTATTGTTCTCATCGTTACCATCAGCATGTTCAACTGGCTGAAGCAGCGTTAACGTATAGTCCGCACCCGCTTGCGTCAGATTACTGATACTGATGGTGAACACCTGATCGTCAGGGTTGGTGCTATCACCACCTGAGATATAACCGATCAATACATCGTTAACAGCATCCCAAGTCGTCACAACACTATCACCATCTAAGGTCACTAATCCTGTGGATACAACACTCAGGGTCAGCGTACTTAGATCGAAGTCATCCGTTGTTTTGTTGAAGGTTAAACTGCCACCGAGAACCTGATCGTCATCTCCAGTCGCACTGTCATCATTACCAGCTGCCAGATCATCTTCATCCGCTAGCAGATCGGTAGCACCTGTGATCGTTGGATCTGCACCATCGCCTACGTCTACAGTGACACTCCTCGTAACCGTATCACCATCTTGGTCCGTCACGGTGTAACTGAAGGTCTCTGTAACATCACCTTCACTGTTATCTACAGAGTCCGGTGCGGTATACACCAGCTCACCTGAACCATTGATCGACAATGTGCCACCGGTATCACCCTGATTAGTAAAGGTGATACCTGACAATGTGCCTTCTAAGCCATCTGCACCGGCTTCGATGCCCAGAGTGTCTGCCGCATCAACACTTAGTACGGTAGAGCCACTACCCTCGATAATGGTTGTGTCGTGATCATAGTCAGACGCAACGGGTACATCATCATCGATCTCAACATCAAAACTGGTGGTGGCTTCTGATTCATCTGTATCTTCAAGACTGACATCTACAGTAAAGGCAGGAGTATTGTTCTCATTATCACCAGCAGCATGCTCAACTGGCTGAAGCAGCGTTAATGTGTAGTCCGCACCGGCTTGCGTCAGGTTACTGATACTGATGGTGAACACCTGATCGTCAGGGTTGGTGCTATCACCACCTGAGATATAACCGATCAATACATCATTAACTGCATCCCAAGTCGTCACAACACTATCACCATCTAAGGTCACTAATCCTGTGGATACAACACTCAGGGTCAGTGTACTTAGATCGAAGTCATCCGTTGTTTTGTTGAAGGTTAAACTGCCACCGAGAACCTGATCGTCATCTCCTGTAGCACTGTCATCATTACCTGCTGGCAGATCATCTTCATCCGCTAGCAGATCAGTTGCACCGGTGATCGTTGGATCTGCACCATCGCCTACGTCTACGGTGACACTCCTCGTAACCGTATCCCCATCTTGGTCCGTCACGGTGTAACTGAAGGTCTCTGTAACATCACCTTCACTGTTATCTACAGAGTCCGGTGCGGTATACACCAGCTCACCTGAACCATTGATCGACAGTGTGCCGCCTGTATCACCCTGATTAGTAAAGGCGATACCGGACAAGGTACCTTCTAGGCCATCTGCACCGGCTTCGATGCCCAGAGTATCAGCTGCATCAACGCTCAGTACGGTAGAGCCACTACCCTCGATAATGGTTGTGTCGTGATCATAGTCAGACGCAACGGGTACATCATCTACTATATCTATTGTTATGGAGGACTCAGCCGATGTATCTACACCATCAAAAACGGTCATGCTGAAGATATCTTTCTCAACTTCGGTTTTCACTCCATCGTCTATAGCAGGTTCAGTAGTAAATTCACTAGTCAGTTCATATTGGTACTCAGCAACACCGGTAAGGGTATCGTATGAGGTCACTGTTAAAGTGCCGTAATCACCAACAATCTCATAACCATTAAGATCACCAATAGCTATTACTTCCCCATTAATAGTTATTGATTGGATTTCACTTAAGTCATCTGCATCACTAATAGTGAAAGTGCCATATGCAAATTCAGAATCATCTGATGAACTTGTGCCAGAAGCGAGACCCGATTCATTCACTACATCAAGGCTCTGATCAATGCCTAGCTCATTAACTTCTACAACAGGTATCGTATTATCATCATCAACAATAGTAATCGTTGCAGCATTGGAGCCTGGGTCAATTGAAGCCCCTACGGCATCAGTTATAACTACAGCAAAGACACCGTCATCTTCTGGAATATCATCCATCACGATCTGAACAGTTACTGGGAATGTATCTTCACCAGGAGGTATAACAACGGTATTAACTAAGTCGCCATTAAACCAATCATCAGGATAGTCAGCAGCATCACCACTGCTCACCTCAGAGAATGTATATGTGACTTCAACAGGGGAGGTTGAGACTTTATCTAACTTCAAATAGAACGTTACTTCTCGTGTATCGTAACCTTCCTCTAGTGGCGCTGTACCTTCAAGAACCCTCACTCCTTGTGAACTAACTACTACTGGGTTCTCGGGAGTTGGATCAGGGTCAGGGTCAGGGTCAGAACCA
Source organism: Neptuniibacter sp. QD48_55 (assembly GCF_047778115.1). Lineage (GTDB taxonomy): Bacteria > Pseudomonadota > Gammaproteobacteria > Pseudomonadales > Balneatricaceae > Neptuniibacter. The sequence continues at coordinate 2,555,860 of NZ_CP180555.1, forward strand.
GGAACAAGCTCAACAATAATACTGACTATAGGCTCTACTGGAGCTGGTAATTCTTCTTCTACAGGGTCCTCAAAGGAATCTTCAATACCTACAGTGTCATAACCCGCGGTAGGGTCAACTTCTTCAGCTGTACGAGTAATATTTACGGTAGAAGAACCTTCATTACCACCATCACCACCTGCTGCAGGCTGACCACCTGCTGCAGTTGCTTCACCTACTTGAGTAGGGTCAACACCGGCTAAAATTGCTGCTTGAATAGCTTCGGCTTCAGCTTCGGCGTCAGCATTTGCTTGATCAAAGAATGTTTCCCCTGCCGCTTCAGCTGCAGCTGCCTCTTCTCTTGCTAGTTCAGCAGCTTCTTCAGCATTCTCAGCGACTTCTGCAGCTAGCGCTGAATCAAGAAATTCAGGGTTTACTACGTACTCACTAGGGTCAATATTCTCAATTACTGAAAAAGTTTCACTCGACACCAACCAAACTTGCCCTGATTCTAATGCAACTGATTCAGCATTATTTACATCTATTTCAATAGAGCCATCTTGTGAAACTTTGATTAAATCATCTTCATAGACAGGATCACCTAAGGCGAGGATTCGCTCCGAACCATCTGGACTTATCGCTACAACCTTACCTGATATTTGAGATACAGAACCTATAACTACACTCATGACCACCACTCCCTTTAAGTATTGTGGTATCCATCAATGCGTACTGAGAACTAGCAAAATATAACAGCCGCCGAAATAAGAATTTTTAAATTCCTATGTATCAACGTAGTAACAGATATTAAATCTGCCTATTGTACCGATGTACAATAGATCAAAAAACAACCAGCAACTTACTGTTTTAAATAGTTTTAAGGTAAGTAATTTTTTACAATATTTAGAATATAAACAAAAAAACGCCGACATAAGCCGGCGTTTTTTAATGTACATATTAAGCTTACGCAAGACTGTCGTCGGCAACCTTATACTTAGGATCTTCAATCACATTAACTTCAACCAGACTACCCGCTTTTTTCATTAGCGCACGGCATTCTGGGCTTAGGTGACGTAGGTGAAGTTCTTTACCTGCTTTTTCATAACGTTCAGCTAAGGAATCAATTGCTTCGATACCTGAGTGATCCATAACTCGGCAATTAGCAAAATCGACGATTACCTCAGGTGGATCCATTTTTGGATTAAACTGATCTCGGAATGTCTGAATTGATGCAAAGAATAGCGGGCCGTTAGGCAGATAAACCTTTGTGTCGTACTCTTCACGTACTTCAAATGCCATGTTACTTGCGTGTTTCCAAGCAAATACTAGTGCAGAAATAATCACACCAACAATTACCGCAACCGCTAGGTCCTGCCAAACAGTTACGCCTGTTACCGCGATCACAACGATCAAGTCAGAACGAGGAATCTTGCCCCATAGACGCAAACTCGCCCACTCAAAGGTACCGATTACAACGATAAACATAACGCCGACAAGCGCTGCTACCGGAATAATTTCGATCAAGCTTGAGCCAACCAAAATAAATGCCAATAGGAATAATGCCGCGGAGATACCCGAAGCACGGCCTAAACCACCCGAGTTGATGTTAATCATACTCTGACCGATCATGGCACAACCGCCCATACCACCAAAGAAACCAGTTGCTACGTTAGCAACACCTTGGCCAATACACTCTTTGTTGCCACGACCACGGGTTTCTGTGATCTCATCGATCAAGGTCAAGGTTAGTAGAGACTCAATCAGGCCGATCGCAGCTAAGATCAAAGCGTAAGGAACGATAATCTTAAGGGTTTCCAAATTGATCGGAACCATAGGGATATGGAACTCAGGGAAGCCACCCGCGATGGTTGCAGCTGGGTTACCCGTCATATCAGCAAGTACATCTTGTACCGTACGGGCATCTAGATCCAAGCCAATAACCAACAGTGTAACTGTGACAATCGCAGCAAGCGAGGAAGGAATAATTCGAGTAATCTTAGGCAAGAAGTGAATTATTGCCATAGTCAGGGCAATCAATCCCAGCATTAGCATCATCTGCTCACCCTGCAACCACTGCAGATTACCTTCAGCATCGGTGAACTGGAACTGCTTCATCTGGGCTAGGAAAATAACGATTGCTAAGCCATTTACAAAACCCAGCATTACCGGATGAGGAACCAAGCGGATAAACTTACCCAAGCGGAAGATACCTGCCAAAATCTGGAATATCCCCATTAGCACAACAGTGGCAAAGAGATACTCAACCCCATGCATTGCCACAAGGCTCACCATTACTACCGCCAAAGCGCCAGTAGCACCAGAAATCATACCTGGTCGACCACCAATAGTGGCAGTAATCAGTCCGACCATAAACGCTGCATATAAGCCAACTAATGGCTCAACACCAGCTACAAACGCAAAAGCTACAGCTTCAGGTACCAGCGCCAAAGCCACTGTCAAACCTGAAAGTAGGTCGCTTTTTAGCGATTGTGTCTTAGACACAAGCAATTGGATCATTTATCACCTCGGGTAGACACTGGTTCTTTTTTGACCAGACCGTGTAAAAGCGCGCGAGTATAGCAAAAGCAATAGCTAATTTCAGGAATCAGGGACGAATAATCCCTAATAGTTTTTTTCGTAGCAAAGAAATTTTCGCAGATGCAATATCATCGGCTAATTTTGAAAGCTCTGGAAGATCTTTAACCTCTTGAATATCAATTAATTCATAGAGGTTTTTCCATGCATAAGGCAACTTATCGCAATGCGACATCATGCCACCATCTTTATCAGTAGCGAGATATCTTACTCGACCAATTCCGGCAGCAAGTATACGTGTACAACACATAGGACAAGGTTCTAAGGATGTCAGTAACATTAGGCCAGATCTGGAGGAATAATCAGGATAGAGGCGTTCAAATTCATCGATAACACACATCTCGGCATGGGCAGAAGAGTTAAAACCTGCAGAGAAAACTTGATTACCCGATTCCGCTAAGATATCGCCTTCTCGACTTATCAGTAGAGCCCCTACACCATAGTTACCTTTGTCAGTGGCATCCATAGCCAATTGACAACAACGTAACGCCCAACCTTCCATACCACATCTGTATTCATGACTATAAGTGGCTAAACGCACCCTTAAATTATCGATGTTTACTTCACTATCAGACATATTGACCTTAGGCATATCCATCTACTGAGTAATGTTACCTAGTATGGATTAAATCAAAGCAAAAGGTCTAATTAAGCAAGGTCGAGTAGATTTAATTGCTTAGGTTGCTGATCTAGCAAAGGTTTTAATTTATATCCGACACCGAGTAATCGCACAGGTCGCCCTCCCCGATTAAATGCATCAATCAGTAGTTGGCGAAAATGAGCTAAATCTGGGATTGCGACGGCATGCTCCGCCGTAGTTTGGATGAAATCAAAAAATTTAACTTTAACAATCACGCCTGTGATTTGTTTATCCTTGCCGTGCTTTGCAAACCTTTCAGCTAACTCCTCTAATAAGCTCGGTAGCTTTTCTAAGCAAGCTTCTACATCACCTAGATCATTTGCATAAGTATGCTCAACACTGATCGATTTTCTTATACGGCTGGTCTGTACAGGCCTATCATCAATACCTCTAGCTAGCTCAAACAAACGCTTTCCGAACTTTCCAAAGCGCTCAACCAACTCAGCCAATGAACGTTTTCGAAGATCTAAACAGGTAGAAATACCCATCGACCCGAGTTTTTCTGCGGTTTTCTTACCTACACCGGAAATTTTATCTACCGATAAGTCATCTAGAAATGCTGTGATTTGAGCAGGTTTGACGACATATAAACCATCAGGCTTATTCCAATCACTGGCAATTTTGGCAATAAATTTATTCGGGGCAACGCCTGCAGAGATAGTAATACCAACCGTTTCTTTCACCCTCTGACGGATCTCTTCAGCAATATAAGTTGCACTTCCTTGGCACAGATCAGTCCCAGTCACATCCAAGAAAGCTTCATCAAGAGATAACGGTTCAATGATATCGGTATAGTCTCGAAAGATATCCATAATCTGTCGAGAAGCTTCGCGGTACTTATCCATGTTGCCATGTATGACGGTGAGATCAGGGCACAACTTAAGGGCCTGAGCGGTCGCCATAGCCGAGCGCACTCCATATTCACGGGCGGGATAATTACAGGTTGCGATGACTCCACGACGAGAGGGATCACCGCCAATCGCCAGAGGTATTTGCTTTAGTGCTGGGTTATCTCTCATCTCAACCGCAGCAAAAAAGCAATCACAGTCACAATGAATGATTTTTCGTTGCATAAAAACAAATACTGTTTATTTATACAGTTATATTATTTTCATTTGATCGAAAAATCAAAATTCTTTGCTAAGCTGAAGATTAAAGGCTTTAGGAATTCTGGGTAGCTCTCTCTCTTCCTCTATTCAACTACCCAGAATTTCTCCTTAAACTAAACCAGAGAATTCTCATGGATAACGATCCACACGGTTCCAATACCCGTTCAGGGAAAGACAGACGAGAACTCAAGGACAGACGAGCCGAAATCAGGTTTGAACCTGATAATCCCAATCGTCGCCAAAATCCAGGACGCAGGCAGGAGGATGGTGATCTTTGGACGAAAGCCTTGAAAGAGAATGACACTAGTGGCGATTAGCAACCTGTCATAAAATCGTAAAGCAATCGTCAAAGGTTGGTCATACTCCCTCCCTATATTTTTACGTTATGAACATACGTGAAAATACTTCCCAGCCAGAGACGCCTGTTCTAAACGTAGAACAAGCTGTAATTAATAAGTTTCCAGACTTTGACGCTAAGCCAACACCTTTTAAGCGGTCTGCACTGCATATGCTACGCAAGTTGGTACATGAGAAAGAGATCAATACCTTCTTAGCCAAAAACAAAGATGCCCATGGTTTTGAATTTATTGATCGCGTCCTGGATTACTTTAACTTTGGTTACAGCATCAGTAATCATGATCGGGCAAATATCCCCTCGTCTGGGCGAGTAGTCATCATTGCCAATCACCCACTTGGTGCACTCGATGGATTATCACTGCTAAAACTGGTTGGTGAGGTTCGTAGAGATGTAAAAATTGTCGCTAACGATGTTCTAATGAACTTTGACCCTATCAGCAATCTATTCCTGCCTGTTGATAACTTAAATGGTAATACACGTAAAAAGAACATAGAGGGTATTGTTGATGCCCTAAGGCAAGAACAAGCTGTAATCGTCTTCCCTGCTGGTGAAGTTTCACGTGCAGGGATTACAGGCATCAAAGACGATAAATGGAACAGTGGATTTCTACGTATTGCTCGCAAAGCCAATGCACCAATCCTACCGGTGTTTATTGGGGGTAAGAATTCACCTCTTTTCTATAGCGTTTCTTATCTGAATAAGAACTTCTCTACCATCATGCTAGCCCGTGAGATGTTCAAACAATACTCAGTAACGATCCAGATAAAAGTTGGCGAAGCGATTCCATATAGCCAAATCGATGCCGTACCAGTATCCACAGCAGAAAAAACCAAGCTGCTTAAAAAGCATCTCTACAGAATTGCCAAAAATAAGAAACCTCTTTTTATCACCGAGAAAACCATCGCACACCCTCAAGATCGCCAAAGCATCAAACAAGAACTACGCGATGCTGAACTACTCGGTGAAACCGCCGACGGTAAGAAAATTTATCTATTCGACTTTATTAAAGATTCTGCAGTGATGCATGAACTTGGTCGTTTAAGAGAGATTGCCTTCCGCTGTGTTGGTGAAGGCACTGGCGCAAAAAAAGATCTCGATCACTATGATCAGTACTACCGCCACATCATTCTCTGGGATGAAGAAGAGCTGGAAATTGTTGGGGCTTATCGATTGGCAGAAGCAGCTAAGCTGAAAGAGCAACCTGAAAAGACGCTCTACAGCAGCGATCTGTTCCAATATAACGATGAGATGCAGCCCTATTTTTCACAAGGTATCGAACTCGGTCGTAGTTTTGTACAACCCAAATATTGGGGAAAACGTAGCTTAGATTATCTCTGGTATGGGATTGGTGCGTATCTTCGCAAACACCCCGAAATTCGCTATATGTTTGGCCCAGTCAGCCTAAGCAATAATTATCCTAAGGCTGCTAAAGATATGTTGGTTTGGTTTTATCGTCATTACTTTGAGGATAGTGAGAACCTCGCTAGTTCCGTTTCCCCATATGGAATCGACGAAGTTACTGAAGAGCATATGAGAAGCCTGTTCGATGGAAACAACTACAAAAGTGACTTCAGTATCCTAAAAGAGCAATTGGAGTTTATGGGTGTAAACGTCCCAACGTTGTATAAACAATATAGTGAACTGTGTACTGAAGGCGGCGTTCGTTTCCTAGATTTCGGTGTAGATCCAGACTTTAACTACTGTATTGATGGTTTAGTTTTAGTGGATATAAGCTACGTTAAAGAAAAGAAACATAAACGCTACATTGGTGAGTAAGAGAAAGTATGAATAGATTGGTTTACGCTCTTTAAACCTTAAGGGTGTAAATTAAGCGTCGCAACTCCGCTATCGTCTGGCCTTTAAGTCATCTGGCCTAATCCAATAGCGGCTATTAGTAATAGGCGTATCTCTAGGAAGTAAGGGGTTACTAATCGCGATGATATTTTTTTCACCCCACTGAGTTAATGGGAATAACTTAGACGTAATAGGATGTTTCTCAAGTAGTTGGTCAAACTTTCCTGAATCAATGGCCCTTTCCAGCCCTAGCTCCAATCGTTTCGCTAATTCGATATTGCCTTTGCGGACAAAGAAGTACATTGGGAATGGGTAATAAACAATCGTGTCAGAGAACAAACGTAGATTGGGATATTTATCACGTCGAGCCGTTAATTCAGGACCTCCCTCATGAATTCCGCGAGGAAAAAAATCACAACGCCCGGCTGCTAGCTGGCCAAACATAAGTTCATAGATAGGCCCTCGTCTTACATCAATACCAGCACTTTCTAAAATATCAGAATCCGGCCAATGCCTTCCTTGGCAAGCGGTATACTTCCTCAGATCCTTTAAGTTTTTTATGCTTTGAAACTTAGATTTGGAATCTTCTCGAATAATACTAAGGCGATAACCTAGTAACCCCTTCAGAAGGGGAATTCTAATCGCGGTGAACTCTTCTTCTCGATCGATAGAGGTGCCCGCCCAATATACATCTATGATTTTTCCCCTTTTCAACTCGTAAAAAGCTCGACCTTGCTCCATTCTCACTACATGTGCCACCTTGCTTTGGCCGTACTCAGAAGCAGTGTTATCCAACATCAATTGCAGCAAGGAAACAAAATAATTATGGCTGACATCAAAATCAGATTGCGGAGGGATTGTGCGTAACTCTGCAAACGCAAAACTTGCGGAGCAATAGAGATTTCCAATGGATATCGCAGCAATTATTAAAATCTGACTTAATAACTTTTGTAGAGATACCCGCATCCTACATAACTCTCTCAAAAATATACTCAGTAAAATCCAAAGGCCTAACTTTGATGGTTTAAAACTAAGTCTAGCTGGATAAACAAAAAAAACCGCTTAGTAGAAGCTACTAAGCGGTTTTTAGTTAGATTAAAGCTAAAGGTTTGAAGCTACTTTTGAGAAGGTGCTTTAATATCCATCTCAGTATTCAATTCAATACCTTGAGACTGAAGGTTCAACGCCAATTTAACTTTCATATCCATATTTTTAAGCGTTTCCATCTGCTCAGTTAGTTCTGGGTCAGCAGCCATTTCCATAACTGGTAGAAGCGGCGTAAGCATCTTTTTATAGTCCATTGAGAAATTCAACAAGCCATTACCCGAGATCTGTTCTGAACCCAATGTATCTGCCAGAGCCTGACCACTTTCTCCTGCAAAGATAACCAAGTGCTGCCCCTTCAACGCTAGCATAGGCTTCACGTTTACTTCAGGAGGCATCGGTACCATAGTAGATAGATCAATAGCAGTACCATCTTGAGGTAGCTGAATAGCCGCTAGAGGCGGAGCAAATGACTTCGCCATATCAAACAGCACTTTTGGATTATCAGCAGAGAGAGAAACAATACCTTGCAAAGATTCAAGTTGCGGTGCAAAACCTTCTGTCTTCAAGCTGAAGTCCTGAATAGCAGCGCCGATACCTTTGACACCTTGAGCCATACCCGTAAACATCGCTAAAGCTGCGGGGTTAGCCTGTTGAACACCCGCTTGCATCTCAGCTAATGGCGCACATTTGTAGGTAGGTTCTAGCATGTTACTCCAAATAGAAGACAAACCAGTACCTAGCTTGTTGGCATCCAGACCTATACCCAAACCAAATACCTGTGCATCGTTTAGGTATGATGGGATATAACCTTGAAGAGAAGCTAACGCATCCATCACGACTTTATTCTTGCTTTCAACAACAGTTGAAACACGCATAAAGCTGCGTTCTGGTGTAATTTGAATATCATCAGCGCTACGAGCACCGATTACAGTACGTGGCCAATTAGCCGCAATAGCAGCCATTTCAGACTGACATTCAGGATTACGCACATCAGCCAAACCGTCAGGATCGCCTGACGCAGTCATCGCTTGAGTCAACATGCTAGCCAATGTATTACCGTTTTCAGTGGTAAAGGCTGTCACTAACTGCTGATGATCGATATAAGAGATATAATTCTTAACAAAGCCGTGTTGCGTTGCAATCTGCTCGACTGTACCTGCCTGTTGAAGCGAATTTGCAGGTGCTGCTTGAGCTAAAGCAATATCAATTGTTTTAGCATCATTTACATGCGTATTGATGGTCCAAGTAGCCCAACCATCTTCAAAGGCTACAAGTACTTCGAACTTCTCGCCCTTTTCATTATTTTCTAACGTATAAGCACGGTATTGTAGATCGCCAGAACTGCGCAGTTCGTGTTTAAAACCACTATCTTGCTCTGCTTTGTCTAACGCAGCCCATAAACCTTGCGCATTTGTAACTTCATAACGGATAACAGGAATGAAGCCTACTGCGTAGACATACATTCTCAATTCATCTGGTAAACCAAATGTTTTTTGAAATTCAGCAGGCGAACCTGCGGCTTCAAAATAAGCTTTGATTAGGCTAGTGAAGAAACGTTTTTTCGGATCAGTTTCATCATCTAATGCATCTAGCAGTTCTTGAGGTGCTTTTGCCTGAAGAGAGCTCGTGGACTGAAGGTAGTTTTTAAGCGGAAACGGTTCTAGCTGACCAGAGAAGAAAACCGTGTCGGCAGGCACATATGCCAATGGGGATTTAGATGTGGCAGTAATACCACCATTTTGTTGGGTTAGGATGTAGCCAACTGCACCGGCTGCTACAACTGCACCGGCTATAATGACATTACGCACCTTACAAAACTCCTTTTATTAATTTATCTAGATCTTAACTGAACTGATTCAAACTGTCGTTAGTCACAGAAGAAAATAGGAATAATTCTTACTAAGAATTAGATCAAGCTAATCATATCGCCAGATTTGGTATTGAATGTATTATTTAACCGTAAAATCAGCATGCATATGAAGAAAGATAAAGACCTAACAACACTCTCTTCTAGAAAAGAACTGGATGAATTTATTCAGCTCGCCAACGAACTCGCTCCTGCCAATGCTAACGCTCAGGGTCGTATTTTGTTTGCATTAGATGCAACAGCTAGCCGTCAAGCGACATGGGATCATGCCTGCCATCTGCAAAACCAAATGTTTTCAGCCACCAGCGAAGTCGGAAACCTTGCCGTTATGCTTTGTTACTTTCGGGGTTATCAAGAGTTCCAGCATAGTAAATGGCTGAACCAGCCTGTTCAGCTTAGACAGATTATGGAGAAAGTCTCATGTGCTGCTGGTCATACCCAAATACAGAAGGTACTTCAGTTAGGTATAAACGAAACCCGAAAACAAGAGGTGAAAGCGATCATATTTATCGGCGATAGCCAAGAGGAAAGTACCGACAAGTTAACTTCTCTCGCAGGTCAACTTGGGTTACTCAAAACGCCTGTCTTTATTTTTCAGGAAGGTGCTGACTGCCGCGCTCAGCAAGCGTTTACCGCCATCGCCCATCTATCGGGAGGTGCTTATCACCACTTCGATCATCATAGCTCCGAACTGTTAAAGCAACTTTTGATTGCTGTTGCCATCTATGCCAGTCAAGGTAAGCCAGCATTTCAACGCTATATAGAAAATAAAGGGCACGCAGCAAAACATCTACTTGAGCAGTTACGGTAACATAGACAACTTAGTCATTGTGAATTGTTAAACATCAGTATAGGTACAATGTGAATCCAATTAGTCTAGTAGTTTTAGCCGGATTAGGTTTTCTGGTTTTCTTTTGGCTGAAGACTCTTAAACCGGCAACACGCACTCGAGCAGTTATCGCTATTATTTTAGTTATTGCCTCAACATTCGTTCTGTTGATGGCTTTGACGGGGCGCCTTCACTGGATTGCAGCCGTGGCAGCAGGTTTACTGCCCTTCGCCCGTAGACTTTTTCCTCTCTTCATACGTTTTCTGCCGTTCTTAAATTACCTGTATAAAAAACGGCAGAGCCAAGCGAGCTCAGGCAACGTTTCGAAAGTGGAAACAAAAATTTTGTCTATGCGTTTAGATCATGATTCAGGCGTGATGTATGGCACAGTTAAGCAAGGGCCGCTGCAAGGAAAAGAACTAGGCGACTTAAGCGAGCAAGAGTTTATGCAATTACTGCAATACTGTCGTGAGCATGATGGAGAATCGACTCGTTTATTAACAACCTACTTGGATAAGCGTTTTGGCGATAGTTGGCGCGAAGATGATATCCCGCATAACGACAGTTCTAATAATCACTCTCATCAAGGGACGATGAGCCGCCGAGAAGCATTCGATATTTTAGGTATCTCACCTAATAGCAATAAAGAAGAGATTATCGCAGCACACCGTAAGTTAATGCAGAAGATGCACCCAGACCGCGGTGGTAGCGATTATCTTGCAGCACAGATTAATCAGGCCAAAGATGTTCTGATTAACGATTAAATTTTCGATACAGGCGTTCGGGGCCAGCTCTTTCTAACCGAAACCCCGAATGTCCAAACGTAGGACTATATCCCTTTAACAATAAACCGCCCTTTTTATCCTTTTTAAAGACGAGAATTTCATTATCTTCGCGGCCGTCAATATCTACAAAATGAATAACAACTCGTCCATTTTTCATCAACTGCCAAGAGCCCGTTTGAACGATTAACGGCTGACGATTACGATAATCTTGAGTTAAAACCGCTTGCTGATCGCTCGATAACTCTAAAGAAATATAACGCCCTTGCGACCTTAATCCAGGTAGCTCGACCCCATATAAGCCAGGCAGTGTTCTGAGATCCAACTTTCCTTGTCGGGCACAGCCCTCAAAGACAGTACCATTTAACACCATCCTAGCCGTATGTTCGTATTCGATTCCATAACGATCCTGACATCGTAAACGATCGATATTTAAACTTAGACTATAGCTCTTTAAACCTTTTAGCTGGCTACTCCACTCAAGACTACTTCCAAACTTAATAGGATCTAATAGGGGGAAAATCAACTGTTTTAAACGATCGAACCTTTGAACATAAATACCATCATCCCGAACATCCGCTATCCATAAGGGGCGCTCACCTGCAGCACGGTATTCATTACCCGATAATTCATAATTACAGGTTGATTGATTACCACCAATCAGGTGTACCTGATAAACCTCCCAAGGCTCGCCTGGCGCAAGATGAGAGCCACTCATCTCCGCATAAAAAGCGGGCTCCATTGAATTATCCAGTTTTCGCTCTAATCGACCGGTATGATCATTAATCAATTCGCGTTTATTAACGTAACAGGGCTTAAAGCTGAGCCCTTGGTCTGTCATGTTCACAACCCCACGGCGAAATAGGGGACCTTCCTCAGAACTGAATTCTGAAGGCTTTTTCTGACAACCTGTTAGAGTAATGATCATTAAAAAAACTACAAAAAAAGGCAGAAACGAGAAGCATTTACCGGTTATCATATTAACTATTGCGAGATGCGGATCGAATAATGATAATAAGCGAATAGAACAAGGAGGGCAAAATATGGCGAGGCCAGCAGAGTTTGATCGTACTGATGTCTTAGAGAAGGCTATGAATGTTTTCTGGAGAACAGGTTACAGCGCAACATCGGTAACCGACCTCGTGAACGCGACCAAATTAAAACCAGGATCACTTTACGGTGCATTTCAAAGCAAACGGGGTTTGTTTTTAGAGGTTATAGACACCTATGCTGCGCGCAGTCTTAATCGCGTTTCAAGCGTAATGGAAAATGCTGAAACTCCTCTGAAAGGAATCGAGCAGTTTTTTAAATGTTTCTGCGATGATCTAGTACATGATCGCCTTGGTAAAGGCTGCCTGATGGTCAATACCATGCTAGAACTTGCTACAGAAGATGATGAGATTAGAGAACGCGTAGGAGGCTACTTAAGCCAAGTAGAAACCTATTTTACTAACGCGCTCATTCAAGCCCAAGAACAAGGATTGTTAGATAGAAAGCAGTCCCCCGAAGACCTTTCAACATACCTAATGACAAATATTTGGGGGCTTCGCGTATTAAGTAGCAAGCGTCCTCACCAGTCTAAATATGATGCAGTTATTACGAATATGCTTAAGGCACTTCACAGTCCGTGCCATTAATAGTAACTGACAATAAAAAAGCACCGATCTGCGGTGCTTTTTTATTTGTATAAACCTACGCTTATTTCACATCATAAGCACAACGAAAACCGATCGATCCATAAACGCTTCTGCCACTTACCGGCGGTTTCACATTTCGGAATGAACTACGCAAATTAGCTTTATTCTCATCCCAAGAGCCACCACGAACCACCCGTTGACGTCCCTGATCTGGACCAATCAGATCTCCATTCACATAGCGTTCAAGACCGTTTTTAGCATACCAGTTCATCGTCCATTCACCGGCATTACCATGCATATCATGTAAGCCATAAGCGTTTTCAGCGTGACTACCTATTGGCCAAGTACGATCTTCACCGCAACCGTCAGGTTCATTAGGGACCGATCCCATCGTTTTTCCGTCATCAAGAATGGCATGTTTACAACTTACTTCTTGGCCCCACGGATAGCGTAAAAGCGTATTTGCCCGCGCCGCTTTTTCCCATTCCGCTTCAAAAGGTAAACGGCCACCTTTAGTTTGGCAAAAATCTAAAGCCTGCTGCCAATCTACACAGTTAATCGGGTGGTTCCCTCGCCCCTCTGCACCTAAATTACAATACTGATTTCGTTTATGGTCTTTTGGCCGTTGGCAATTTCCTGCATCAATACATGCTTGATACTCATCTACCGTTACTTCATGTTTATCAATCAAGAAAGTTGGCACGTGAACAGCAATGCCTCCGGGCTTTCCTTCATCATTTTCACAGTCATTATCTCCCTGTGAACAACCCATCTGAAACTTACCTGCATCAATCTGGATTTTACTGGATTCTGCGAATACCCCAGAAGTAAAACCAGTCAGCAACACTGCTACACAGCACACTTTTTTGTTCATGCCCCTTCCCCTGCTTATATGCATTCTTATCTTTATCAAGCGCCAAAGGTATCTAACCTTCTAAAGGTAGAGCAAAAACTCATCAGATAGTTTCAACAAGAGCAGAATTATTTTCTCCGACATAGTACTGACTACATACTTTTATCACTCACTGTCGCCAAAAAGAAACCGCATAACCCATTGATTTTATTAAGTTTGAATAATTAACAACCAGCCCACTGTCTCTTATTAGCGACAGATAGCACTCCTTTTCTAATCATTTTTTAGCAGCCATAAGACAAAACCCAGAAAAACAATCATAACCCATTGTTTTAATTTAATTTTCAAAAAATGGCACATCATTTGATATATCCCTAGCGAATTTAAAATTTTTGTTATTACCCGATCTATTTCGTTAAGGAGAAAAATATGAAATCTGCAGCACTTACTCTAGCGTCCATGCTTTGTGTTTCTACAATTGCTTTTGCTGAAGAAACAAAACCTGCTGAAGTTGTTAAGGAAGTTCAACCTGAAGTGATGACTCAAGAAGAGCCAAAGGCAACAAGCATTTTCGAAAAACTAGATGAAAACAAAGATGGCAAAGTTAGCCCTCAGGAAGCGCAGGTTTCTCCAGCGTTGGTAAAAGGCTTCAATAAAATTGATGCCAACAAAGATGGTTTTCTAAGCCCGGATGAGTTTTCTCAACTACAAGTTGAGGCGACAACGTCTTACGTAGCGTCTAAGAAACTATTCGTTTAAAGGGTTCACTTGTTGGTATACGACTAGCCCCACTGATTCCGAGACAGCCTCAGTTCAGTTAGTCGAATACCAGCAGGTAACAAGTTGATTCAGAGCATCCATGTCCACAACATAGCCGCCAGCTCTGTTTTGACACGGCCGGTGATCAGGATGATCCCGGCCAGCCCTATAACTCTAATCCGTCTATCCACAGATAATGGAGACTACCCAATTAAGGCGTAATTGATGGATAATACTCATACACTTGTTTAACTATGATTGTTTAATGGCCAAATCGACTCGCCAACCTTGGCGACTCAGCTCATTGAAGCAGCTGGTACTTCTATCCTTTTTGGTTGTCGTAACACCTTTCGGCATCCTTATTTTTTACGCTACTGATGCTCTTGTAGAACAGTCGGCGCAAGGCCGTGTGCTCGCACAACAAGCTTTAGAGGTTACGCGTAGAGGCCAACAACTCGAACGATTAGCCGAAGATATAACCCGCTCAGCAAGGCAATACCAGATTCTAGCTAAGCCTGAAATTCAAGAACGCTTAAATCAATATTTGTCAGAATACAGACAAGCGCTGGTCATCCATAGCTTCCTGCTTAATGAGCAGAATAAAGCTAACGAGATCACTGAATTACTCGAAGGTATTGAACGCGCTCACCCTATTGAGGCTAATTCACTACTCAGCCTCACCCGTGTGGTTAACGAACAGATCGACTTAGTCTTAGATCAACGCTTACAAGCACTTAACGAAACAGCGCAAACAACACAGACTAAATTAAGTACCTTAGCGATTATTCTTCTCGGCTTAGAAGCCCTGTTAATCCTATTTTTCAGTTTTAAAATTATCCGCCCAGTTAACCGGATTGCCGCGCGGTTACAAGCACTAGGTACCGGCGAAGAATATATCGGTGCCAAAGTCGGCGGACCGGATGAGTTAGTCGAGTTAGATAGGCAGCTTGATTGGCTAACAGAACAGTTAGCTGAAGTAGAAAACGAGAAACAGCGTTTTTTACGCCATATGTCTCACGAATTAAAAACCCCGTTGACCACGCTGCGTGAAGGTTCAGATCTTCTAGCAGAACAGGTTATTGGCGAACTTAATACCAGCCAGCTTGAAGTGGCTAATCTGCTGCAGACTAACTCGCGTCAATTACAGTCTTTGATTGAGCAACTCTTGGACTACAGCCGATTAAATCAGAATGAACCGGTTAACTTCCATCAAGTACATATACTGCCGGTGATTAACGAAGCGATTGAGCCTTATAAGCTATTGCTCGAACAAAAGAAGATGCTGGTGCAGCTGCCACAAGAAGATATCGAATGGTTTACTGACCGAGCAATGCTTATCCGTATTATCGGCAACCTGATATCAAACGCGGCACTCTATGGAAGCTCCAGTGGTCGCTTGCTGGTTAGCACCAACATACAAGCAGACTATCTAGTTATAGAAGTGGGTAACGACGGCCCCATCATTCCAGATGAAGATATTCCACACCTATTTACACCGTTCTACCAAGGCCAAAATCGACGCATTGGACCTGTTAAAGGCTCCGGTATCGGATTGAGTATTGTTAGAGATGCCGCTGACTCATTAGGTGCCCACGTCACATTACATAGCAATCAGGATAGCTTTGTCAGCTTCCGCGTCAGCCTGCCAGTTAAAGAGCTTAATACCCATGATTAAATACGCTCCACTCATCTTGTTATTGTTTCTACAAGGATGTGAATTTGTACCTACAAAGTCACCTATGCCTGAACCAGAAGTAACAGAGAAGCCAATTTGTCGTATCAATGAATCACGACTTAATCAGTTACAAGGCATTGAAAGCCGCTTTTTACAAAAGCCTGATCAGCGCAGCAGCATCATGCAGCGAGCCATTCGCAGTAAAGACAGCGCCCTATTAGCTCTTCTTCTATCAACACCGCTTTCTTCAACAGAGCAATTGCAGCAAGCCAAACGTAATTTCTCTAAAATTGTGCTCTACCCTCACCCATCTTGTCCTGGGGATCGTTACTTAGATATTCGTAACCAGTTCGCAACCGCGCTGTTATGGATGCGAGCGGAGCAAGATAATTTGTTAGAAGAGAATCGAAACCTGCAAGTTAAAATCGATGCCCTCACCCAGATTGAAACCGATCTAAACAATGAGCGTGAGGTACAGGAATGACCCCTCAAGTTTTATTGGTAGATGATGATGCATCTCTACTAAAACTACTTTCAATGCGCTTAGAGGCCAGCGGATTTAAAATCAGTTGTGCTGAGAGCGCTGAACAAGCACTTGAGATTCTTGATGATCAGATCGACCTGATCATCACTGACCTTCGTATGGAAGGTATGGACGGCCTTGCCCTTTTCCAGCAACTTCAGCAACGCTATCCGCAGTTGCCAGTCATCATCATTACGGCTCATGGCTCAATCCCTGAAGCAGTAACGGCAACTCAACAAGGCGTATTTGGCTTTCTCACCAAACCTATCGACAGAGACCAGCTGTTAGAAACAATTAATGCAGCCCTTGCGGGTACAAGTCGATCCGATAGTACATGGCGCAAAAACATTATCTGTCGCAGCCCGATTATGGAGAGCTTACTTCAAGAAGCAGAACAGATCGCAGGCTCCGATGTCAGTGTGCTCGTTACAGGCCCAAGCGGAAGTGGTAAAGAACTATTAGCCAACGCGATCCATCAAGCAAGCCCACGCCATAAAAAACCGTTTATTGCGATTAACTGTGGTGCGCTACCAGAGCAACTTTTGGAGTCCGAACTGTTCGGTCACGCCAAAGGCGCATTCACTGGAGCTGTCAGCAAGCACGAAGGTCTTTTCCAAGCAGCCAACGGCGGAACTTTGTTTCTGGATGAGATTGGCGATATGCCGCTATCCCTTCAAGTTAAGTTGTTACGCGTTCTACAGGAAAGACAAATTCGACCTGTGGGTTCTACCGACACTATTCCTGTTGATGTACGCGTAATCTCTGCCACTCACCGCGACCTGGAAGTAGCGATGCAAGAGCAACAGTTCCGTGAGGATCTGTTCTACCGTCTTAACGTGGTGAATCTTCACTTACCTCCGCTTGCAGAACGACCTGAAGATATTCCACCTCTGGCACGCCACTTTGTTGAGCAAGCAGCAGCGAAGCATAACCCCAAGGTTAAGAATATCTCCTCCGATGCGCTTCAGGTTTTAGCCCAATCGGCGTGGCCGGGTAATGTCCGTCAATTAGAGAATGTTATCGAGAAGGTAACGGCATTAAGCACAACACCGGTCATATCTGATAGTGCGGTTAATCGAGCGTTGGTCAATCAAGATCAGGTGATCCAGAACTTTAACGATGCTCGTGCTGATTTTGAAAAGCGCTATCTCAGAAAGGTATTACAGATAACCGAAGGCAATGTTTCTCAAGCAGCAAAAATAGCGGGAAGAAATCGTACCGACCTATACAAGCTCTTAAAAAAGCATGGTTTAGAAGCTGCCGATTACAAAGCCTAATTAGACAAAGAATGCGCTTTGATTTGGTAATTAAAGAGCATTCTTTCGCGCGATGATAAACACTTCCATATCTTTATGGCCATAATGCCATTGGCTCTCAATGCTAAAGCCAGCGGCTTTAATCTCATCGGCCAATTCATCTTCCGTGATCACGAATAGATCAGGCATTAAGCCGAAACACTTCCCCACTGGCACAATCAGTTTAAGAAAGCGCATGTAAGAACCGCCCAAACAACCGGTACTACTCACAAAGACGCCACCGGGTTTTAAGATTCTAGCGACTTCAGCTATCACCGCTTGCCAATTCGGAATCAAATGAATCACATTTAAGCCCAAAACCGCATCAACGCTTTCTGTCTCAGCATTGAAATCATGTAATGTCCCTAGATGAAAATCGACATTCCCTACACCTGCTTGATGCGCTCTTTCTCGCCCAATCTCCAACATATTCTCAGAGATATCTATGGCATCAATATGGCCAACAAATGGTGCATGATGGATAGCAGTCGTACCTGTGCCGCAGCCAAACTCAACCACACGCATATCAGAAGAAAAGTAACTTTGCGTTTCCTTTAATTTCTTTTGATACATCGCTTCATTGGGAACTGCTTTTTGCGAATACTTTGCAGCAACGCGATCCCAAAACTTGTCCGACTCTATTTTATTCACAGGCTTGTTCATCTATCCCTTTCCTTTGGACTATTTTAAAAAGCGGCCTTCAAAATAACGTAGATGCCTGACCATGTAAAAGTCCGTAATTTCTGGTTTAACCCTCAAAGGTTTGATTGCGCCGAAGAAGTCCTCCAATTCCTACAAACCTAAAAATTCTCAACTATATTTTATTACTGAATCCACATAGAGGCAGTTAGCGACTTAATTCAGTTTCGGCCTTTATCTGATCAGTAGTCATATCGAATAGATAGGTGTGTATATGCGAGTTAAAACGTGTTTATTAATCTGTACATTAAGCCTTCCAGCCTTAGCACAAGATGATATAAACATGGACGCGATTGAGGGTGAAAAATTCGATTCCGATTCAGTGCATTTATTAACAATGCCCTACCCTCCTTACACGGAAATAGTTGACGGCAAAATAACCGGAACGTCAGTAGAGAATATCCGTTGTGCTTTTGAAGCAATGCCCGAAAAGGTTGCAATACACGCGAGGCCTTTCAATCGAGCAAAACTGCTTACAAAACAAGGTAAAGCTGACGGTTTCTTTTCAGCATCCCATAAAAAAAGCCGCGATAGTTATGCAACCCATTCAGGTGCTATAGAAACCCAGAACTGGACGTTCTTCCAACTCAAAGATTCACCTCTAGATCCTGAATCTGAAGAGTTTAAACAGAACGCTGTGACCACCAGCTTTTTGGGATCAAACATGCACAGCTGGCTGCAAAGCAATGGCTATAAAGTCACCGGAAACCCGCCGACGAATAGTGAACAACTGCTCTACATGCTTATACATAAACGTATAGATGCGTTTTTGATGAATGAGCAAGCGATGGATCATGCGATGACTGACAAACAGAGAGCGATGACTAAAAGGAAAGTAATTCACAGCCACAATTTAGGTGTCTATTTTGGCCATCATTTTCTAAGACACAACCCGGGCTTTTTAGAACGATTTAATAGTGCCTTAGCTGTGTGTACAGAAGGGAAATTTACTCACCGTTCAGAAGAAATTTCACCTGCGTACCTTAAAAAGTAGAACTGTATTGGTAACTGAATTATTGCAATAAGTCGATAAGTATCGGGGCAAGCATTATTTAATCGCCCCGATCTTTTCAACGAAAAAAACTCAAAACACGACTATTTTTTCACAATCGTTAACAACACCTGCCCAACCGAAATACCAAATTTCTTCATCTTTGACTCGTTCACAATCACGGAAGGTGAAACCAGATACATCTTATCATCGATAGTCAGATCGATAGTGCCATCTTTATAAGGTGCTCTAAGAACATATTGCATAAACAACGCATTGCCACTGACCTGAGCATTTGCTGGCCCAACCACATCATTCGCCTCGGCCATGTAGTTTCCCGAACCATCAGGTGTCAGCGCCCAAACCCGGCGTTGTTTTTCACCATCATCAAAAATAAAGTCTTCTTCCAATACACCAACACCCTCTCGCCAATAAGCTTTGATGTCGGCATTGAAATGCCGAATCACTTTTCCTGACCAATCCTTTACTACGCCATGGGCAGTAAGATCACCATCAAAGAACTCCTCTAAAACTAACTCAGGATCCTTATCCTTGTACTCATCAATATTGATAGAGGAACACCCCGTTAAAAATAGAGGGCCAATAAGAAATAAGCGGAAAAGAAAGTTTTGAACAGTCAACTTGATACTCCATATACATAACAATGATTAGTTATGTATACGGGTAAGTTGTGTTTTGGATTATTGAGTAAGAGGTATCAACCGTTCAAGAAGACCGTCGATTTATTCCGATTAAAGAGAATTCTTTTAAACCTTAGTGCTCAACAACTTCTCACTGCCTCTAAACCCTAGGCGGGTATACAGACTGTGAGCGTCATCTGTGACTAGAAACTTAAATTTATCTTTCCAGCGTGGGTCATTTACCATAGTTTCCGTTAACCACTTACCCAGCCCCTGACCTCTGTAATGTTCATCAATAATGACATCGGCTAGATAAGCAACTGAAGCGAAGTCAGTAACTACTCTGGCAAAGCCTATTTGTTCTTCGCCTTTGTAGAGTGAAAAACAAACACTGTTTTCTATCGATGTTTGTATCACATCAATGCTTCTGTCATTTGCCCAGTAAGATTGTTTTAGCAGAGCTTGGACGCTTTCAAGCTGAACCTTGTCTCGTTCATCGTAGATCTGAAAATCGCCTTGTTCATATTTCATAAAAACCTCCTTATTTAAATCATAAAAAAACAGCCCTGAAGGCTGTTTTGATAAGTTACTCTCTTAAACGTTCACTCACGCTTACTGATAATCATCCGGTAGCGTAATACCCATCGCATTGGCTTCAACCTGGGCTTGTTGCTGAAAACGCTTACGCACCATCGTACCTTTAGGTTTAGTCAGGTAGAACAGCCATTTGCTGGCGACTTCAGGTTTCAGATTATGCTCTTCGCCCCAGCTTTGGATAAATGCAAACAGAGTATTATCGCTTTTATCAGGTAAAGCTACTGCAACAGGTAGATCGAGTTGCTCTCCTGCTCGCACTCTCCGACTGATCACATCATAGTTGTAGCGAAAGTCTGGAAAAACATCGACTTCATCTTCAGTGCGCAAACGAAACCAACCGGTTGCTTTACCAGCATGATAGATTGCAGGATGGGTCCACTTATGCGTCGATGCTTTATCCGCATTTAGGCACGCTTCTTCATAAGCGTGCTTAGTTGCAGGTAAACCATGATCGCCAGTTTGGGTGCGAAGTACATCAAGAAACTCGGAAATCGTCGGCATCCATGCGCTGTGTTCTTTGCAATAGTCAATAGCAGCCACCAGCTCTTGTTCGGTATAGCCACCAAGGCTTAATGCCCACTCGCGCTTCGCAATGTTAATTTCTTCCTGGGTTTCGAAACAGCTCTTAAATTTATGGCCATAGATAGCCATGAAACGGTTAAAAATAAAATTAACGTAAACACCCGTTTCCTGACTAATTACCTGTTTAGGAGGCTCACTTGGTCCAGTCGAGGTTGTTGACGTCCATGACTGCTGCGGTAACCCGTTGTCGTTTTTCGCGAGTATCTCTGCGGGGGTTTTCATGGCTGAAACCTTTGCCTTGCTGTTCGTTGTTTATGCGTTGCTGACGCCCATCTTGGGTTTGCTTTTTAACCCACTCTCGTTTTACCCAACCTAAGAATTTTTGATCCCAGTTGGTTTCTTTACGGTCTTTATCTAACCAGTAAAGCACAAATTCATCCAGACATGTTTGGGCGAATTGTGGCGAGATATTATGCCGCGGAAGCAAAGCATAAAAATTTTCGGATGGTTGCCAATTAAGCTCCATACCCTGGAGCTGCTTTTTAAGCTGTTCTTGCTGGAAAAAACGCGCCTGTAACTCGTCTGAGTGGCCGTTCTTCATCTGCTGTGCTTTTTTAGCCCACCCTATACTGCCGCCAAAAGTAGGGGCAGGACCGGGGTTAGGAATATTTTGCGGCTGCGCTGTTGGCGCTTGATCAGGATAATACGGCGTATCCTGCACCTCTGGGTACTGATCCTGTGGATAGCCTGATTGTAAAGGTTGAGTTTGTGGGTTATTTTGCTGGGTATAATTAGATTGTGCATAATTCGGCTCAGATTGCTCAACCTCGACAGGCAGTTCTTCAACCTGTGCCGGAATCGTTTCCATAACCGGTAACCGACTTACAATCTCAACGTCACCTTCAGGCACTTCATCGAACGATGCTTCAGAGACTTGCTCTTCAACAACAAAGCGGATTCTTACGCGCCCATCATTAGCGAATGCGGCATCAATGATATTTGCACTGACTAATTCGCTGGTTAATTGAGCCAACCGTTCTTCGTCCCAAAACTCACCTAATGCCAGCCATTGTTCACGAGAAAATATAAGTTCTGGTGCTTGCGCTGTATCCGTTACATTTTGCAGACGTTCTACCCTTTGATGATAGAGCGTCAACAATACAGCCGCTTCAACACCTACCTCCTTGACTAAGGATGGGTATAGCAAGATAGGTGTTTCAGAAAAAACATAACTCATGAATATGTAATCTTACCTAAACAGATTTGGCATTTCGTTAACCGAATACCATAAACAAAAAAGCCGCAGTGATGAGCCGCGGCTTGTGACCATCAAACGTGATTAGCCATCCTGTGCAAAACGTTCTACTGCGCGTAGTACATCTCGACGACTAATCTGGCCGATCAGTTTACCATCTTTTACTACCGGTAAACGACGGCGTTTATTATTAATAAACTCTTCCGCCACTTTTATGATGTCGGCATCATGATTAATGGTGAAAACCTCTTCCGACATATAGGTACCAACAAGGCCACCCATCTCTTCTTCGTGGTAGGTTAAAGTCAGGATTGCTTTTAGACAGTCAACTTCTGACATTAAGCCAATGAGCTTGCCATTTTTATCGACTACAGGCGCGCCTGTGATTCGGTATTCGAGTAGCTGATTAATCGCATCAAAAAGATCGGTTTCAGGGGTAAAGGTGATTAAGTCTTCACACATGTAATCCTGAGCTTTTACGGATCTTAGCATTACCATTCCTCCATGGCCGGCAGCTTTAACAGGTTTGGAAACATCGACCTGCCAAACCACCCAAACAAGGTAAACCGGTATCGTTTTCAACCGGGCTACCTCTATGTGTACACCTAACAGTGGCAACTCGCAAGCGATCAGATCAAGGTTAAGCCCGATGAAAATAGGTTAACGTGCAACGGGCTAATACCTTGTAGGGAGAAGAGCTAACTTATGGCCCCTAAGCAGTTTTTTGGATTTTTGCGCAATTAAAATAATTAATTGAAAACAACCGTTTTATTACCTTGCACTAAGATCTTATCTTCCAAGTGCCAACGCAAACCGCGAGATAACACTGTTTTCTCGACATCACGCCCTAAACGCACCATATCTTCTGGCAGATCGCGATGACTGATACGCACAACGTCCTGATCAATGATTGGACCTGCATCCAACTCTTCAGTCACATAGTGACAGGTGGCACCGATCAGTTTTACACCACGCTCATGGGCTTGATGGTATGGCTTAGCACCGGCAAAAGACGGTAAGAAGCTGTGGTGGATATTAATGATGCGATGAGCATATTCAGCACAGATGTCCGACGGTAAGATCTGCATGTAACGCGCAAGCACCACCGTTTCCGCAGAGTGGTCGCGGATTAAACGGCTCACTTCCTCAAAATGAGGCTGTTTATTCTCTTTATCCACAGGCACGTGATGGAAAGGAATATTATGCCATTCGACCATGCTGCGCAGATCGTCGTGATTGGAGATAACACAAGGAATCTCACAGTCTAATTCGCCTTCATGATAACGATAGAGAAGATCAGCAAGACAATGTGCTTCTCGACTCGCCATCAATATCACACGCTTAGGGGTAGCGGAGTCTGTAATATCCCAATCCATATTGAAGGATTGCGCTATCGGTGCAAAAGCAGACTTTAACTCTTCGAGGGAGAAAGGCAGCGTTGCCGCACTAATCTCTACACGCATAAAGAACCAGCCAGTGGTACTATCAGAATGTTGGTTAGCGTCAGAAATCGAGCCACCATGGCTAGAGATAAAGTTACTTACCATCGCCACAATGCCCACTCTATCGGGACACGCCAAAACCAGCCTGAATCTACGTTCCATTTACGTAAAGCTCCGCAAGAAAATGTGAAGCTTCATTCTAACAGCAGTTATTTCTCCGGTGGAATTGCCTAGCTAAGTATTCTTGCCCTAAAGCAATAAATTTTTATCTCTCAATTAAATAACTGATCAGATGCAGCCGCGCAGCGGAAATCATTCCGATGTAAACCCGATATAGCATGGGTATACCAAGTGAGATGGACTCGCCCCCAAGCGGTTAATATATCAGGATGATGATTTCGAACTTCTGCTAATTCTCCTACGTTATTGGTAAACGCTAAGGCCTCAACAAAGTTTTTGAACTTAAAATCACGTTGCAGCGTAGGCACACCGTCTACGTGAACAATCTCCCAATCGGGCAGCGACTTCAGTAACACCGCTATTTCTGATTCGTTTAAGGCTTGGCTATCTTTATGGCAGCTTTCACAAGCTTCTGTAGCTAAATCCATCATGTCACCTCATAAAATCACTATTCCATCGTTCTATATCAACAAGGTTTTCCATCCGCTTAATCACTCATATACTGTAAGTAATACTGGGAAAAGGGAATATCAAAGATGTCAGAACCTATGGCCCCTTTAAGCGCTTGCCGACTTGGGTTAGATACGCATCAAGAACCCACGATCTACCTTCGTCATGATAGTCCAGTTTGCCGCTCTGAGGGATTTTCTGCCCTCTCTCGGGTGATGGTTCGGACGGAACGAAAACACCTGATCGCTACCCTCAATATGGTAACAAGCAACCTTTTAATGCCCGGTGAGATCGGTTTTTCTGAATCTGCTTGGAAAAGAATGGAGCTGAGAGAGGGGAATTCTGTTTGGTTATCTCACCCTAAACCCGTGCAATCCCTCTCCCATCTGCGCGCTAAGGTATTTGGTAGCGAACTCAGTCAAGAACAACTCCGTGAAATCATCGATGATATTGTCGCAGGGCGCTATGCAGATGTGCACCTAGCCGCATTTATAACAGCCTGTGGCTCAGACAAGCTTAGTATTCGAGAGATTACCGATCTAACCCGAGCAATGGTCGATTCTGGCAGCCAAATCGAATGGGGCTTACCTCAAGTTGTGGATAAGCACTGTGTCGGCGGGTTACCCGGTAATCGCACAACCCCCATTATTGTATCAATTCTGGCAGCCGCTGGATTGACTATGCCGAAAACATCTTCACGGGCCATTACTTCTCCTGCCGGAACTGCCGATACCATGGAGACTTTAACTAATGTCAGCTTGAGCCTAGAGCAGATGCGCTCGGTAGTTGAACAAGAAGGTGGATGCCTTGCATGGGGTGGATCGGTAAGACTTTCCCCATCTGATGATCTATTAATCCAAGTGGAGCGAGCCTTAGATATAGACAGTGAAGGTCAATTGATTGCATCAGTGCTCTCAAAAAAAATAGCCGCGGGTGCTACTCACGTTGTGATTGATATTCCGGTAGGCGAAACCGCAAAAGTGAGAAGTAAAGAGTCTGCACAAACCCTAGCGGATAGCTTTAAAGCCGTAGCTAGTACTCTAGGACTGACTGTACATACGCTACTGACCGATGGATCTCAGCCCATAGGCAGAGGCATCGGACCAGCTCTTGAAGCACGGGATATTTTATCGGTGCTACAAAACAAGAAAGATATGCCCACAGACTTAAGACAACGTGCTGCAGAAGTTGCAGGCGCCATGTTAGATCTGATCAATCATTTGCCAGAGGGTGAAGGCTATACACAAGCCCTTAGCATTTTAGAGTCAGGCGCAGCTTGGGATAAATTTCAGGCGATCTGTAAAGCTCAAGGCGTAATCAAAACACCTCCTATCGCGCCCTACCGTTATGAATTAATTGCACAAAAAACAGGCATAGTTGATCAAATTAATAACCGTAAGTTAGCCAAAGTGGCCAAATTAGCCGGAGCGCCTGCCGATTTGGCTGCAGGAGTAGATATGCATTGTAAGCTCGGCGACAAAATCGAGCTGAATCAACCTCTGCTGACCATCCATGCCGAAAGCTCGGGTGAGCTAAGTTATGCCGTCGATTATTTAGAAGATCATTCGGATGTTATCCAGATTATTGCTGGAAGGGAGCCTTCATAAAATGCAGCCTATTCTATTCAATTTAGAAAGTGACCACGACCTTGCTCAAGCCCTTGCGATTGAGGTCGATGCAGAAGTCGGCAAGTTAGACCTTCGAAATTTCCCTGACGGCGAAAGCTATCTACGTGTCTTAAGCGAGTGCCAACATCGATCAGTCATTGTGCTTTGTAACTTACACCATCCCGATGACAAAATACTCAAACTCATTTTTCTAACCCATACACTGAAATCCCTAGGAGCGTCTAGCATCGGGTTAGTAACCCCTTACCTCGCTTATATGCGCCAAGACAAAGCGTTTCACCCTGGAGAAGCGGTTTCATCACGACCTTTTGCTCAACTTCTGTCAGAACAATTCGATTGGCTAGTCACACTGGATCCCCATCTACACCGTTATAACTCCTTGGATGAGATCTACAGTTTAAAAAGCTCCGTAGTACATGCAGCACCCATGATTGCCGATTGGATAAATCGACATATTGCAAAGCCTCTTCTTATTGGCCCTGATAGTGAAAGTGAACAATGGGTGAGCGAAGTTGCATATTTATCCAAAGCACCTTTTCAAGTATTAGAGAAAGTTCGTCATGGAGATTACTCTGTCGAAGTGTCAGTACCTGAAATCGAACAGTGGATAGATCATACTCCCGTGTTGGTAGACGACATTATTTCAAGCGGTAAAACCATGTTAGAAACCATTACCCACCTGCACCAGCTTGGGTTAAAGTCCCCCACTTGTATTGGAGTGCATGGTCTGTTTTCTGATGATGACTTTAATGCACTCGCTATAAAAGCCAAGATCGTTACCTGTAACAGTGTGCCTCACACAAGTAATGATATTGATATTAGTCATGCGTTAAGCCAAGCCATGCTGAAGTGGATCTAAATGTGAAAAGCTATGTTGCCGATGATCTGGACTGCTGGCTTGATCCTACATTTATAAATCCAGACGAAGCCGAGTATTTTTACACCTCATTATATGAAGAGGTATCTTGGCAACAAGACAAGATCCGAATGTTTGGAAAATGGGTTTCCATTCCGCGCTTACAAGCCTTTATGGCTGATTCTGGCATCACCTATACCTATTCCGGTTTAACTTTGACGAATAGCCCTTGGCATCCCGTTGTTACGGATATTAAAAAACGCGTCGAAGAATACACAGGCACCTCTTTCAACGCCGTACTCATAAATCTGTATCGCGACGGTAATGATAGTATGGGCTGGCATAGGGATAATGAACCAGAATTAGGCGAGAATCCGAAAATAGCCAGTGTATCGCTAGGCAGTAGTCGACGTTTTCTATTAAAATCGACCACTGATCAACGCCATGAACTTAGCTTACCTTCCGGATCGCTCTTATGGATGGGCGATCAAGTGCAAAAGCACTGGCAGCACAGTGTTCCCAAAACGAAAAAAGTAGTCTCTCCTCGTATAAACCTCACCTTCCGTGACATGAAAATTTAATATAAATCAAAAGATTAGCAGTAGAATATTCTGGTATAACTAATATATTCACTAATATTTTATATAAAGACTAACTCATTTAACTACAGTAAGTTATACTGCCGCGCACTTGAGTAGAGCCGGGCAATTTACCCGATTTTTTATATGGGTTTGCCTCAGTAATAAAAATAAGTTAATTGGACGAAACTTAAGAGCATTTTTTTGATAAGTTTCTATTCCATTGTCATCGCAGTCAGATGAGGCTGTTCTGCATAAAAATGACAAGGAATCGCCCTATTCGGTTCGTGCAGTTAACAAAAAATATAAGAATAATTAAGACATACAAATGCACACCGATGCACCCGAAAAAGACACTGTAAACCAGGGTCAAACTAGCGCAGAAGAGCTAAATACAATTCTGCGTTTGCAGAACCAAGTACTTGAAGAGATCGTTTTAGACACACAACCCGACTTCATCTTTACGTCGGTTTGCCAGTTTATTGAAAACTGTGTCTCGGATAGTATCGCTTCAATCATGCTACTGGATAGCAGTAATCGACATCTGTCCGTTGTCTGTGCGCCCAGTATTCCTAAAGCATCGCTCGCACTTCTAAATGGCTTAGTGCCAAGCCCAGAGGCTGGTTCCTGCGGTACAGCAGTTTATACAGGTAGCCCCGTTTATGTTTCTGACATCGAACAAGATGACTGCTGGCAAAATTTCCGAGATGTCGGCCAAGAATTAGGAATCAAAGCCTGTTGGTCTTACCCAATCCGCATCGATTCTGAACATGTTGCGGGCAGTATTGCAATCTCTAGCCCCAAAACACGAACACCGACTGCATTCCATCACCAGCTCTTAGAAGCCGCTGCCAATATCATTGGAATTGCACTCAAGAGATTAAAAGCACAGCAATATCTAGAACATTCCGAAAACCTGCTACAAAACATCACCAAAGCGATGCCTGGTGTTGTTTACCAATACCGATTAACCCCTGATCTTAAACAGGAGTTTATATACATAGGCCCAGGGATAGAGCAAATTTCTGGCGTCTCTGCAGAAGAAGCAACAGAAGACTTTCGCCAATTCTGGAAACAGGTACACCCAGAAGATCAACCAAGCCTGTGGGCAAGTATTATCCACACTAGCCAGCATAAGCTGCCTTGGTCCCATGAGTTTCGAGTATTCCACCGGAATGGTGATCTCCGTTGGATTCGCGGCTCATCTTTACCCGATACTTCCAATAAACTCGATCCTTCGCTTTGGAATGGAGTTTTACTCGATATCACTCCAGAGAAAGCATCCATCGAGCAGTTGCGCTTAGCGGGTATCGCCTTTTCGAGCACTAATGAAGGGATCATGATCACCGATTGCAACAATAAGATTATTGATGTCAATCGCGCCTATTCTGATCTGAGTGGTTACAGCCGTGAAGAGCTGATTGGTAAAAGCCCTTCTCTGCTTAAATCACCTCGACACGATAAAGATTTCTTCCAAAATATGTGGGCTGCTCTTGCTGAAGAGGGTCACTGGCAAGGCGAAATATGGAACCGGCGCAAGAATGGCGAGGTAGCACCTCATTGGGTCAGCATTAATGCAGTTCACGATCCAGAGACACACAAGCTAACTCATTTTGTAAGTGTGAATGCTGATATTAGTAATATCAAAGCCTCTGAAGAAAAGCTCTCTCATCTAGCACACCACGATCCGCTAACGAATCTACCTAACCGCTTGTTGTTTGGCGCTCGGCTAGAGCATGCTCTGACCCATAGGGAATCTAACGAAAAGATTGCCATGCTGCAGTTAGATCTAGACCGCTTTAAACACATTAACGACAGCCTTGGTCACAAATATGGCGACCAATTGCTGTTGCAAGTAACAGAGCGTTTAAATAAAACATTAAGTACTCGTGACACCCTTGCACGGATAGGCGGAGATGAATTCGCCATATTACTTGAAGAGTTAGAACACGCAGCTGATGCAGCAACGATTGCCGATGCAATCGTCGAAGCGATGGAGCAACCTTTCCAATTAGATGGTAAAGACTACTTCACCACGGCAAGTATAGGCGTCGCGCTCTCCCCTGATCATGGCGATGATTCAGATACGGTCACTAAAAATGCTGATATCGCACTGAATCAAGCTAAAGATTCAGGTCGTAATAACTATGCATTCTTCCAGCCAGAGCTTTCTGAAACCGTTGAAGAGTGGATCAGGTTAGAGCCTGAATTGCGAAAAGCTGTAGCAGACAAACAATTTGTACTTTTTTACCAGCCGCAGATGGATGCGACCGGAGAAAAAGTCATTGGTGCTGAAGTACTTATCCGTTGGGAACACCCTGAGATGGGGCTTATTCCTCCTGGACAGTTCCTATCCATTGCCGAAGAAATTGGCTTACTAACAAAGATGGGTAACTGGGTTTTAGAAGAAGCCTGTGCACAACTTTCTCGCTGGAGAAAAGCTGGACTGAATAACTTCCGTTTAGCAGTCAATCTGGCAAGTGACCAGATCACCAAACAAGATCTTCCATCAGAAGTTCAAACGCTGCTGTACAAATACGAAATACCGGCAGATATGTTAGAGCTGGAAATACTAGAGACCTTTCTACTTGAACATGAAAAGGAAGCAACGGCGACTTTCCAAGCGTTGAGGCAACAAGGTGTTCATCTCGCTTTGGATGACTTCGGAACAGGCTACTCTTCGCTACGTTACCTAAAGCAACTACCCATAACTAAAGTCAAAATTGATCAATCCTTGGTGAGGGATATCCCAAGTGATCCGGACGATGAAGCCATTGCCAAAGCAGTAATTCTACTGGGTCATACCCTAGATCTGAAAGTCTGTGCAGAGGGTGTTGAAACACCTGCTCAACGGGCCTTTTTGGAACAAGAGGGCTGCGATCAGCTCCAAGGCTTCTTATTCAGCAAACCGATCCGACAGGAACAGTTTACTGAATTATTACTCGCCCAAGAGCGGATTCAAGAAGTCGAATACAGTTAAAGCCCTTTAACCCACTCTATTAACCATGGTTCTGCTTCTTCAAGTGGAGCCATGGTTTCACAAGCATCAATCACTAAGTTATCCCCAATTTTTTGTGCCTGCAGCTGCTGCATTAAACTATCCATCAAATAGCCAGCTTCAGCAAAGGTATCGTAGGAACTGTCACCTAAAGCGATTACCCCGTATTTAACCGTCGGCATCTGCGGTAATTGATCTTGTAACTGGTCATAGAAAGACAGTAGGTTATGCGGAATTTCACCCTGCCCTGTTGTTGAGGTACAGATTAAAATCACTTCTGTTTCCGGTATGACAACCTGAGCAATTTCCGGCTTACGTAATAGTTCTACTGAGTGTTGCAGCTCAGTTAACTTTTGTGAGCACATCTCCGCGACATCAAGCGCATTACCGTATACCGAACCTACTACAACCTTAATTACTGCCATTTATAAACCTGCTTTGCATACTGATTGATGCAATAAAATCATTTTGATGTGGAAAGATAATTATATTCGCCATTCTCACCGATTTTCTGGCAATAACCAAGCAGGCTCCTACACTGAAAGAGTAGATCTGTTTATCGGAGGGGATAAGCTATGGGTAACGAAAGTCTTTCTAAACTACTTGATGAATGGGAAGGACGCGCGCGCAAAGTTAACGGTCGCAAGGAAGAGCAGCTTTCCATCTATAAGAGCGATTCGGTCAAGCTCGAAGCCTTAGCCAGCATGTATAAACTTTCCAAGGACGATGTTGTCGCCACCTTAATACATGAGGCGTTAAATGAGTTAGAAGCTAAAATGCCCTACATTCAAGGAAGTAAGGTGATCAGAATTGAAGATGGCGAAGAGATATATGAGGACGCAGGCCCTATGCCTCGCTACCTAGCAGAGCAGAAGAAAGTGCTTGAGGCGTCTTAGCAGCAAAGCCGCCATACCAACAAAAAATGCCGCAAGGAGTGGTGGCTTGCGGCATTCTCGATTAACTGTAGCAGGTATTAAAACAACTAATTAAAGCGTTTTAAGGTAAGCGATCAGGTAATCCTGCTCAGCTTTATCTGTAATCTCAACGTGACGCATACGAGTGCCTGGTACGAATTGATCGTTACCCGCTACCCACTTACGCAAGTTTTCTTCGTCCCAAGTAATATCTGAGTTACGTAGAGCATCAGAGTAAGCAAAGCGCGGAAGTGCTGCTGCTTTACGGCCAAAAACACCGATCAAACTAGGACCGAAAGCATTTTTGCTTGTATCTAGAGAGTGACAAGATGTGCACTTGTTAAAAATTTCTTTACCCGCAGCCTGCATCATCGCTTCGTCATCAGCGATAGCAACAGAAGATAGAGATACAGAAAGGCTCACAGCAAGTGCAGAAATCATTTTAGTTTTCATAATTCATTTTCCCCTAAATGAATACTTCTTTTACAAACACTCTACTCCTGCTGCAGCGCACAAAAATTGATCTTGCTCAGTTTTTTCTTCGCATATTTATAAAACAGATAGAACATACGAACACAGATCAACAAAACTTAATATAGTGAAATCTTATTTAGCAAAAAGCAGTTTATTCCCAATATTTCAGACACAAAAAACGCAGCCGTAGCTGCGTTTTTATCACTATGCTAAATGCTGATTAAGCTTGTTTAGCAATAATCTCTTTCCACTTAGCTGGGCCTGTAGTGTGAACAGACTCACCAGAGGTATCTACAGCAACAGTTACAGGCATATCCTTAACTTCAAACTCGTAGATCGCTTCCATGCCCATTTCTGGGAATGCAAGCACCTCTGCGTTAGTGATCGCTTTAGATACTAGGTAAGCAGCACCACCCACAGCCATTAGGTAAACAGCTTCGTTGTCTTTAATTGCGTCAATTGCAACAGGACCACGCTCAGACTTACCAATCATGCCCAGAAGGCCTGTGCTTTCGATAACCTGACGAGTGAATTTATCCATACGTGTAGACGTTGTTGGGCCAGCAGGGCCTACAACTTCATCACGAACTGGATCAACTGGGCCTACGTAGTAGATAAAGCGACCTTTAAGATCAACTGGTAGCTCTTCGCCATTGTTTAGCATCTCTACCATTTTCTTGTGCGCTGCATCACGACCTGTCAACATTTTACCGTTCAACAGAATCGTTTCGCCTACTTTCCACTCTTTAACTGCTTCTGGAGTGATCTCATCAAGATTTACACGACGTGTGTTGGAACCCACTTCGAAAGTAACATCTGGCCAATCATCCAAGCTTGGTGGTGTAAGAACCGCTGGGCCACTACCGTTCAATGTAAAGTGAGTGTGGCGAGTCGCTGCACAGTTAGGGATCATGCAAACAGGCAATGAAGCTGCGTGTGTCGGGTAATCCTTGATTTTGATATCAAGTACAGTGGTCAAACCACCTAGACCTTGAGCACCTATACCAAGTTCGTTAACGGCATCCATGATTTCTAGACGTAGCTCTTCAACACGGTTCTGTGGACCACGCTCACGTAGCTCGTGAATGTCGATTGGATCCATTAGGGATTCTTTCGCCATTACAGCTGCTTTCTCGGCAGTACCACCAATACCTATACCTAGCATGCCAGGTGGACACCAGCCTGCACCCATTGTTGGTACTGTTTTAACAATCCAATCAACGATGCTGTCAGATGGGTTAAGCATAACCATCTTAGATTTGTTTTCAGAACCGCCGCCTTTAGCTGCAACGTGAACTTCTACTTCGTCACCATCAACAATTTCGTAATGAATTACCGCTGGCGTATTATCTTTAGTG